>JBBARD010000001.1:0-8735 GCA_040399965.1 Methylocystis sp.
TCGACCTGTTCCGGGCCGCCGCCATAGATGCGCTGGGCGAGAGAGGCCTGCATGAAATCGTCGAGGTCGCCGTCCAGCACGTCCCCCGGCGTGCCCGAAGCGTGGCCGGTGCGCAAATCTTTGACAAGCTGATAAGGCTGCAAAACATAGCTGCGAATCTGATGTCCCCAGCCGATGTCTGTTTTGCTCGCGGCCGCTTTATTTGCTTCCGCCTCGCGCTTTTCGAGTTCGCGCTCGTACAGTCTCGCCCGCAGCATGTTCCAGGCGGTAGCGCGGTTTTTGTGCTGCGAGCGCTCCGCCTGACAGGCGACGACAATCCCTGTCGGGATATGGGTGATCCGGATTGCAGAATCCGTCGTATTGACGTGCTGGCCGCCCGCGCCGGATGATCTATACGTGTCTATACGACAATCCGACTCATTGACGTCGATCTCTATCCGGTCGTCGACGACCGGATAGACCCAGACCGAGGCGAAACTCGTGTGCCGGCGCGCATTGGAGTCGAAGGGCGAAATGCGCACCAGACGGTGCACGCCGGATTCGGTCTTGGACCAGCCATGGGCGTTATGTCCCTTGACCAGCAATGTGCCGGATTTGATCCCGGCCTCCTCGCCGGCCGTTTCCTCAATCACCTCGACCTTGAATTTCTTGCGCTCGGCCCAGCGGGCGTACATGCGAAACAGCATCCGCGCCCAGTCCTGGCTTTCGGTGCCGCCGGCGCCCGAGTGAACCTCGATAAAGGTGTCGTTGCCATCCGCCTCGCCCGAGAACAGCGCCTCGATCTGTCGGCGCTGGGCCTCCTTGAGAAGCGTTTTAAGCGCCTCGACGCCCTCTTTCTCGGCGTCGGCGTCGTTCTCTGCTTCGCCCAACTCCACCAGCGTGACTGCATCGTCGAGTTCACGCTCGAACTGGGAGAGCGCGCCCAGTTGTTCTTCAAGCTGGGTGCGTTCGCGCATCAGTTTTTGCGCGGCGTCAGCGTCGTTCCAGAATTCCGGGTCTTCGGCTTTGACGTTCAATTCGGCGAGACGGCGCGTGGCGGTCTCGACGTCAAAGATGCCTCCTCAGCAGTCCCACGGACTGCTCGATCTGTTCTTTCAGCGCTAGCGGCTCGGCGCGCATGACGGCGGGTCTCTCTTTCTGGCGAATGGAGCGCGGCTCCGAAGCAATTCTGCGCGGAGCCTAGGCCGGGCGCTCAGGCAAGTAAACCCGGGCGCTCAACCCGAATTTCTTAGGTCATCACCACATTCACCGCGCTCTCCGGCAACTCCCGGCCGAAGCAGCGCTGGTAGAATTCGGCGACGAGCGGCCGTTCCAGTTCGTCGCATTTGTTCAGGAAGGTCAATCGGAAGGCGAAGCCGATATCGCCGAAAATCTCGGCGTTTTCCGCCCAGGTGATCACGGTGCGCGGGCTCATCACCGTGGACAGATCGCCGGCCATGAAGGCGTTGCGGGTCAGATCGGCCACCCGCACCATCTTGTTCGCGGTGTCGCGGCCATCCTTCGAGCCGGCGAAGGATTTGACCTTGGCGACGACGATATTCGTTTCGGCGTCGTGCGGCAGATAGTTCAGCGTGGCGACGATCGACCAGCGGTCCATCTGGCCCTGATTGATCTGTTGAGTGCCGTGATAGAGCCCCGAGGTGTCTCCGAGGCCAACGGTGTTGGCGGTGGCGAACAGACGGAAGGCCGGATGCGGCCGGATAACGCGATTCTGGTCGAGCAGGGTCAGCCGGCCCGAGACCTCCAGCACGCGCTGGATCACGAACATCACGTCTGGCCGCCCGGCGTCATATTCGTCAAATACCAGCGCGACATTGTGCTGGAGGGCCCAGGGGAGGATGCCGTCGCGAAACTCGGTGACCTGTTTACCGTCCTTTAGGACGATGGCGTCCTTGCCGACGAGGTCGATGCGCGAGACATGGCTGTCGAGGTTGACGCGAATGCAGGGCCAGTTCAGACGCGCCGCAACCTGCTCGATATGCGTCGATTTCCCGGTGCCGTGATAGCCGGTGACCATGACGCGGCGATTGTGGGCGAACCCGGCGAGGATGGCGAGCGTCGTCTGACGGTCGAAGAGGTAATCGGGGTCGAGATCCGGAACATGCTCGCTGCGCTCTGAAAACGCCGGGACTTCCAGGTTCGTGTCGATGCCGAAAACCTGCCGCGCCGCAATCCGGATATCCGGCAGGCCCTCAAGGCTTGCGCCGCCATTAGCTGCTGGGACCAAAATGAATTCTCCGTTTTGCCGCGTCTCCGGCGTCAACAAGGACGACGGCGGTTTGTTCCGTCGCAGACGTCAGACGAGCCGGGCGGCCCTGAGCGTCTTATAGGCGTGGATGATTTCCCGCAATTTTTCCTCGCGGGAACGATCGCCGCCATTGGCGTCCGGGTGAAGGCGTTTGACCAGGTCCTTGTAACGAAGGCGAATGGCCTCGGGACCAGCCGTTTCGTCAAGGCCGAGGGCCTCGAAGGCGCGCATCGTCACCGGCGCATAGCGCGGCTCGCGTTTCTGCGCCTGCGGCCGGCGAGCGCCGCCGCGATAAAGTCCAAGCGGGTCCTCCGTCGGACGTCCTTCCTCGCGAAAACCCTTCGCGCCGCGACGCGTCCCCATTGTCCAGGTCGGTCGGTGTCCGACGGTGGCGTCTTTCATGTAACGGGCGACATCCGTATCCTTCATCCCGTTGAAATAATTATAGCTGGCGTTGTACTCCCGGACATGGTCGAGGCAGAAGCACAAATATTGCCCCTCGCGGAGGCGGCCCATTGGCGCGCGATAGGCCCCTTCGGCCTCGCAGCCGGGCGCTTCGCAGCGCATGGCGGTTGGCCGTTTTTCCTCCTGCGGCTTACGCCCGGCCCGGATGCGGTCGAAAAGGGGCGAATTCAGATCCATAGTCACTGCATTATGATAGCCCGCTAGCGCTTCGCAAGCGCCAACGGCAGGTTATTTCCTGCAGGTTCGGGGAGGAGGAAGAATGTCGCAGCAGCCGAAGGCGCCCATTCGGGCGGGGATCGAGGCCAAACTGACGGCGGCGCTGGCGCCAAAATTTCTTGAGGTCATTGACGAGTCGCATCATCACGCCGGGCATGGCCATCATCATCACCCGGATGGCGAAACGCATTTTCGGGTCGAGATCGTCAGCGACGCTTTCGAAGGTAAAAGCCGGATCGAGCGGCATCGGATGATCAACGCCCTGCTCGCTGAGGAACTTGCGAGCCGGGTTCACGCGCTGGCGATCAGCGCCCGCGCCGCTTCCGAGCCGGCATAGATCACGCCAGAGTCTGTCCCGGTCTGTTTAATCTGGAGCAGGTCTCCGGTTTTTTTGTCGCGCGTTCTTCGCCGAACCGGTTTCCGCTTCGGCGCAAAGCGCTAGCCGAAAATCTCGACGGTCTCGCCCTTGTTCAGGCGGTCCATGATTGTGCGGCAGGCGGGAGTCAATTTTTTGTAGTGGCGGGCCAGACAGGCCTGCATGGGCGCGCCATAGCCAACGCCCTGGCAGTAACTCTCGCCATCGCCGCCACAATCACGGATCACCGACCGTAGACCCACGGCGCCGACCGGCGCGTTCGCAAGCGTTGCGACGATCGCGCCGATTACGAAAGTTGCGAGGCGAGACCGGTTTTTTTTCTGCGTTCGCATGGCCGAACTCCTGCCGAATATGCCTGGACGACCCAAAACGCCAGAGAATGAGGCGCCCGGCGCTTTTGAGCAAAACATTCGCCGTTTGCTGAAAATGGGTTGGTCCGGGCCGGATGTCTGTTGCAGAAATACAACTATGGTTAACAAAATAAAGCGTTTCGTCTTTTTTTGGCGTTCGCGCGCTTGCGCCGCCATGCCGGCTGCGAGAGTAATCGTGGCACAACTGTGTCAAAAAAAATCGCTTCGCTCTCTGGACGATGCGCAAAAAAGACGATCGACCTGCATAAATTACAAGGGGACTCTTATGCGACGCTTTCTCATTGCGTTCATGTGCGCGCTTGGCGCGACCAGCGCTGTCTCAACATCCGCTCTGGCGCGCCAAAACGCGCCGCAACCGCAACCGGCCGCAGTCGATCCGCTGTCGAGCTTGTTCGGCGGGTTCGGCGATGCGATGACCGCCGCGCCGCGCGGCCAGGATGGACGCCCGCAGGCTGTGGCCATTCCGCGTGAAGTGGTGCCCTATGAGGCGAAGTATAAGCCGGGCACTGTCGTCATCTCGACCAGTGAGCGGCGCATGTATTATGTGCTGGGCAATGGTCAGGCGATCCGTTATGGCGTCGGCGTCGGCCGTCCGGGTTTCGAATGGGCCGGGACGCGCTTCATCGCCAGCAAGCGCGAATGGCCGGACTGGACGCCGCCCGCCCAGATGCTGAAGCGTCGTCCCGATTTGCCGCGGCACATGCAGGGTGGCGTCAATAATCCCCTGGGCGCCCGCGCCATGTATCTCTCGGGTTCGCTTTATCGCATCCATGGCTCCAACGAGCCGGAGACGATCGGTCAGGCGGTGTCGTCAGGCTGCATTCGCATGACCAATGACGATGTGATCGATCTTTACAATCGCGTGAACGTCGGCACCCGCGTGGTGGTCACGCGCTAAAAATTCCTTGAAACGCCAATCGACGGCCGGCTGTCGCCGGCCGTTTGGATTCCGGGACTTTATTTCTCTCCTGGACGATCGCGATCGAGCCCTTTTGCCGCGAGCTCCTCGAGATAGGCGTCGAAACTTCCGGTCGCCGTCTCGCCCAGCTGGCGCAGATAGCGCCAGGTGAAGATGCCGGTGTCGTGCATGTCGTCGAACTCGAGACGCACCGCATAATTGCCAACCGGAGTCACCGCGCGGATCGCTACCCGACGCTTGCCGCCGATCGTTTTCCTGTCGGCCGCCGAGTGTCCCTGCACTTCGGCGCTGGGGCTGCGCACGCGTAGCAATTCGGCGCTGAGCGAAAACGCGGCCCCATCGTCGAAGGTCGTCCGCAGGGTTCTCCCTTCGTCAAGCACGCGAATTTCGCTGGGCCAGGGCTCGATCTTGCTTTCCGGGTCCCTGTTCTTGGGCATATTGCCGCTCCTTCTGCTCGAGCGCGGGTTTAGCGCTTTCCGCCGCCGTCCGGGCGAAATATATGAGGAACAGGTCCAGCGCCAGTTAGCGGCCTTGAACCGAAGTTCGGAGTTAAAGCACATGCATGCGCCAGTTGAGCGCGCCGCTGCCGCGCCGCCGCCACTGATTGATCCCTTCGGACGGGCGATCTCCTACGTGCGGGTGTCCGTGACGGATCGTTGCGATTTTCGTTGCGTTTACTGCATGGCCGAACATATGGCCTTCCTGCCGCGACGCGATCTGCTGACGCTGGAGGAACTTGACCGGCTCTGTTCGGCCTTTGTGGCGCGCGGCACGAAACGATTGCGCATCACCGGCGGCGAACCGCTGGTGCGCCATGATGTGATGAGGCTTTTTCGCTCCCTTTCGCGTCACCTCCTCTCCGGCGCGCTGGAGGAGCTGACGCTCACCACCAATGGGTCGCAACTCGTTCGCTTTGCGCGGGAGCTTGCCGATTGCGGCGTGAGGCGGATCAATATTTCCCTCGACACCCTCGATCCGGATCGTTTCCGCGCCCTCACCCGCACCGGGGATCACGCAAAGGTGATGGCCGGGATCGATGCGGCGCTGGACGCCGGACTTAAGGTCAAGCTTAACGCCGTTGCCCTGAAAGGCGTCAACGAGGACGAGTTTGAGGGGCTCGTGCGATTCGCTCACGCCCGCGGAATGGATATGACCTTCATCGAAGTCATGCCGCTCGGCGAACTCGACGGCCCGGATCGGCTCGACCAGTATCTGCCAATGCAGGCGGTGCGCGCGCGGCTGGCGCAATCCTTCAGCCTGTCCGACAGCGCCTACCGCACCGGCGGGCCGGCGCGCTACGTGACGGCGGCCGAGACCGGCGGGCGGATCGGCTTCATCACCCCGCTGACCCACAATTTCTGCGAGAGCTGCAATCGGGTGCGGGTCACCTGCACCGGCGTGCTCTACATGTGCCTCGGCCAGGAAGACGCCGCCGATCTGCGGGAGCCGCTGCGCGCCAGCTCCGGCGACGGCCCCCTCCACGCCGCGATCGCGGCGGCCATTGCGCGAAAACCGAAAGGGCACGATTTCGTCATTGACCGGGCGACCCAGAATCCGGCCGTGTCGCGCCACATGAGCATGACCGGCGGCTGACCCCGCCATCGCGCAAAAAAGGCCAGTCCGGATCGAAGGCGCGGGAGATTTCGAGCTGCGGCATATTTTTTTGCAATGCGGCGCAACCAAATACGGCCGCATGGCGTTATCCCCATACGGAAACAGAGCCGACCGTTCACTTGCGAGTCAATTGCGAGGCGTGAAGCTCCGATGCTTTCCAAGGAGAACGCCATGGCCGTTACGTTCGACAATCCCTTTTCCAGCCGCACGTCTCGTCTTGTTCTCGGCAGCGCCTTCGTGATGTGCCTTGGGGCCGCAGTCGCCGCCGCGCCGAGCGCCTCGACCGGATCAACGACGGCGTCGCCCGTCAAGGCGGCGATCTCGGTTAATGGCGACGTCATCCGCCCCCTCGCGTCGGGTCCCGGCATCCGTGTCGGTCGAGCCTTCGATGGCGAGGACGAGGATTGCACGCTGGTCATGACGCCGAAGACAGACGCAAAAGGCCATGCCGCTTACGCCAGGGAGCTTTCCTGCGTGAACTAGTCGCAAAAACCCGTTTGATCGAAAGAATGGCGGAGGCGCCAGATGGCCCTTCGCCTTTTCATTTATCGCGACGTTGACGCTCCTGCGCCGCCTTCCTACTGTCCAGCACCGCCGCACGGCGGCTATTCCTCAATCTGCCGAAGCGCCAAATCCGATCCATGAGATCCATGCCTGCGTTCCAGTCGCTGCCCCCGGAACTTGTCGACGCTGCGCGCGTCTCTCCCGCCTGGCCATTCGAAGAAGCGCGCAAACTCCTCACGCGCATCGAGGCGAGCGGCCAGAAGGGCGTTGTTTTCGAGACGGGCTATGGACCCTCGGGCCTGCCGCACATCGGCACCTTTGGCGAGGTAGCGCGCACCAGCATGGTGCGCCACGCCTTCGAAGTCCTGACGGAGGGCAGGATCGCGACGCGGCTGATCGCCTTCTCTGACGACATGGATGGGCTGCGCAAGGTTCCGGACAATATTCCAAAGAAGGAGCTGGTTGCGGCGCATCTCGGCAAACCGCTGACGCAGGTGCCGGATCCTTTCGGAACGCACGAAAGCTTCGGCGCGCATAACAACGCCCGGCTGCGCGCCTTTCTGGACGCTTTCGGATTTGACTATGAATTCGCGTCGTCGACCCAATACTATAAAAGCGGCCGGTTCGACGCCGCGCTCAAACATATGCTCGAACGCTACGACGCGGTGATGGGGATCATGCTGCCGACCTTTCGCGAGGAGCGGGCGGCGACCTATTCGCCTTTTTTGCCGATCCACCCCAAAACCGGCGTCGTCATGCAGGTGGCGCTGACTGGCTACGACGCTGCGGCAGGCACGATCGACTGGGTCGATCCTGAGAATGGCGAGGCCTTCACAACGCCGGTGACCGGCGGTCATTGCAAGCTGCAGTGGAAGCCGGACTGGGCGATGCGCTGGTATGCGCTGGGCGTCGATTACGAAATGGCCGGCAAGGATCTGATCGACTCGGTGAAAGTTTCGGGCGCGATCATGCGCGCTCTGGGCGGCAAGCCGCCGGAGGGGTTTAATTACGAATTGTTCCTCGACGAAAAAGGCCAGAAGATCTCTAAGTCGAAGGGCAATGGACTGACCATCGAGGAATGGTTGACCTACGCCAGCCCCGAAAGCCTCGCGCAATTCATGTTCCAGAAACCGACGGCGGCGAAGCGGCTCTCTTTCGACGTCATTCCGCGCGCTGTCGACGATTATTTGAGTTTTCTCGACGCCTATCCGCGCCAGGACTGGAAGCAACGTCTCGGCAATCCGGTCTGGCACATTCACGCCGGCGATCCGCCGCCGGCCGAAGTCCTCTTGCATACGGGCGAGAGCAGAGGCGCAGCAATCTCCTTCGCCATGTTGCTCAATCTTGCCGCTGTCGCCAACGCGGAGGACCCGTCAGTGCTTTGGGGGTTCCTTCAGCGCTATGCCCCGGCGGTGTCGCCGCAGAGCCATCCGCGTCTGGACAGACTCGTCGGTTACGCCGTCGCCTATTTTCGCGATTTTGTCCGACCAGCCAAAAGTTATCGCGCCGCCGACGATGTTGAGCGGGGGGTCCTGCAACAGATCGACGCCATGCTGGGCGGTCTCGCCGTCAACGCCAGCGCCGAAAGTATTCAATCCGGTCTCTACGACGTCGCGCGCGCTGTGCCGCGCTATCAGGATTTCGATGCAAAGGGCGCGACGCCGGAGCGGCCGGGCGTCTCCAACGATTTCTTCAATATGCTCTATGAGGTGCTGCTCGGCGAGAAGCGCGGGCCGCGTTTTGGCTCCTTCGTCGCGCTTTATGGCGTCGCCGAGACGCGAAAATTGATCGCCGACGCGCTCGCCGGCGCATTTCTGACTCCCGCAAGCTGACGCCTGCCGTCCCTGGATCGCTGCAGCCTGTCAGGCTGACATCTGCGCGGGGAGCGGAATGATCTGGACAGCTTGAATTGCTCAGTTTAAGTTTTTTTAAATCCAAGAAACTTGTACAGGCGGCTTTCTGCCCCGGGAGAGAATTTCGACATGAAGCAGATTTGGATCACCCGCCCGGGACCGCCTGAAG
>JBBARD010000001.1:8835-85652 GCA_040399965.1 Methylocystis sp.
GGAGAGAATTTCGACATGAAGCAGATTTGGATCACCCGCCCGGGACCGCCTGAAGCGCTCGAAATTAGGGAGGCGCCCGATCCGGAGCCGAAGCCGGGGGAGGCGCGCATCCGCGTCGAAGCGAGCGGCGTGAATTTCGCAGACGTAATGGGGCGTCTGGGCGTATACCCGGATCTTCCTAAACTCCCCGTCGTTCCCGGATATGAGATCGCTGGCCGAATCGACGCAGTCGGCGCGGGCGCAGATCCGGCCTGGATCGGCCGCGACGTGCTCGCCATGACCCGCTTTGGGGGTTACTCGGACGTGGTATGCTTGCCGCTGGAACAAGTCTTTGTCAGACCGGCGGGCATGTCCGCCGACATCGGCGCGGCGCTTCCGGTCAACTATCTAACGGCCTGGCAGCTTGTCGTGGTCATGGGAGCGCTCAAGCCCGGCGAGAAAATCCTGATTCATTCGGCGGGCGGGGGTGTCGGCGTCGCGGCGACACAGATCGCGCGACACATCGGCGCCGTAGTGATCGGCGTCGCATCTGCCTGGAAACACGCCGAGTTGAAGTCGCTTGGCGTCGATCATCTGATTGACGGCGCCAAAGAGGACATTGAGTCGCGCGTGCTTGGAATCACCGCCGGCCGGGGCGTCGAGCTTGTTTTGGACCCCGTAGGGGGAGAATCCTTCAAACAGAGCTATCGGCTGTTGGCGCCGACGGGGCGCCTGGGAATGTTTGGCGCCTCCGCCCTCGCAAGCTCCAAAAGTCGCAATCTTGCGGATGTTATCAGGACGATTGCGACAATGCCGTGGTTTACCTTCACGCCGCCCGCGTTAATCAATGCGAACAAGGGCGTTTTTGGCGTCAACCTTCTCAAGACCGCCGATGATTTCAATCTTTTGAAGAGCTGGATGGAAGATCTGCTCGACCTGTGGGCGCAGGGGGTCGTCCAGCCGAAGATCGCCAAAACCTTCCTTTTCGAAGAAGCTCCCCAGGCGCATCATTATCTTCAGGACCGCAAGAATCTTGGCAAGATACTTCTGAAGCCCCGGAGCCTTTCCCTGCCTGCTTGAATCAACAGGATGCTCTGGACTTTTGTCTTGTCGCGCTTTCTTTCGCCGAACCGGTTGCCGGTTTCGGGGCAAAGCGCTCCGGCAGCTTAGCGCGACGGCAAAGACTTTGTCCCGGCGAGGGTATAACTTGCGGCGCGACTTGCAAGCAGGACATCCGATGCGCGCCGCCGATGCAGATATATTAATCATCCCTGGTCTCTTGAACTCCGGACCTGACCATTGGCAGAGCCGCTGGCAACAAAGGCTCTCCACCGCGCGACGGATTGAGCAGAAGAGCTGGGACTCGCCGAAGCGAGACGCCTGGGTCGACGCCATCGCGCGCGAGGTGTCGAGATCGGCGAGGCCGGTGGTGTGCGTCGCCCACTCGCTCGGCGTTGCGGCGCTGCTGCATGCGTCGCGGGAGGTGGGTGAGAAGATCTCAGGCGCCTTTCTCGTCGCGCCGCCCTCTGAGGCGGCGGTGCGCGAACTGCCTGCGGTCGATGCGGCCTTCCTGCCCTACCCGCGGACGAGGTTGCCGTTTCCGGCGGCGCTTGTGGGCAGCGCCAGCGATCCCTACGCCGATCCGGCGTTTGCGCGCGCGCTGTCGAATGACATTGGCGCGCGCTTTATCGATGCGGGCGACTCAGGACACATCAATGTCGAGAGCGGTCATGGACCCTGGCCGGAAGGTTCGCTCGCGCTGGCGCAATTCATCAAGAAACTTTGAATGCCGATGCTGCGGCCTCTTGTTCGGCTCATCGGGAGCGCGATCGCGGGAGTTGGCCTGACTATTGTTGGCGCGCGGGGGGAAATGATCGGTTGGACCCCCTCGACCACGCAGGCAGGCGTTGTTCGCGCCCGGCTCAGAATCGATTCGATGCAGTTCGATATCGATCTGCGCGTCATCAAACCCTCCGCGCCCCAGCGCGGGGGAACGCTTGTGATCGAGACAGGGAAGGGCGACGCACTCGCTCCCCTTGCGAATTTGCGCAGCATGACCATTGCGACAATCGATTTGTCGCGTTTGCCGGAGACGTCGCGTGGCCCGGCGCTTCGCCATCTGATCGCAAAACTTCATCCAGAGCGCGCGGCGGGGCAGGTTCTGGCGCATGGCGACCCCAATTCTTCCTCCATGTTGGGCGCCAACGCCGCGCTCTTTGACGGACTCTTGATCGAAAACGTAACGCCGCCCGCTTCGCAGAAGGCCCCGCGCATAATCTCCCTGGTCGGCTCGGATGGTCTGGCGAAGATATCTCCAGCCACAAACGCCCGCGAGGCCGAGCCCGTCAATCAGCGACGTTTCTATCTGGCGAACATCCCGCTGGCGCCGCCGGCGATCGATTCATCTTGCAAGACGGCCCCCGACCCTGCGCCCGCCGATCCTGCGCGCCGGTCTTTGCTTGTCGTGCTGGACATGTGGACGCGCGGCGAGAAACCGCCCGCGTCGCGCTTTCCCGGCGTTGCGGATCTGGCGCCGGCGCGTATGCTGGCGTGGCCGAAAATTCCCGATTTTCCGGCGCCGCCCGCCGATGACCGGCTGGCGTCAAAGATTGACGTCGACGGCAATGAAACGTCAGGCTTGCTCATGCCCGATCTGGCTTTGCCGGTCGCGACCCATCTGAACCTTGACGCGCTGAGCGCCGCAGCGGGAAAACCCTGTTCGAGCGCCGGGACGTTCCCTTTCGCCGCGACCCGCGCCTCGCGCGAAGCGAACAATGATCCACGTCTGTCGCTCGTCGAAAGGTATGGCTCGCGCGCCTATTATGTAGCGACCTTGCGCGTTGTCGCCGACAGGCTCGTGCGCGAGCGCCTTTTGCTGCCGCAGGACGCCGACGCCTATGTCGCCGCCGGCAAGGCCGCGCCCTTTTGATCTGGAGTATCCGTTATCCGCATGGATGCTCTAAAGCATTTCCCGGTCTGATTGAATCAGGCCGGGGATCTAAGTCTTTTGTTTTGTCACGCTTTCTTGCGCCGAGCCGGTTTCCGCATCGGCGGAACGCGCTCTAGCGGTTGAGCCACCAGAAACCGGCGTTGAGATAGGTCGCGAAACAAACCCATGCCGCATAGGGCGTGAGGCACCATGCGGCGATGGCGTCGAGCGGTCGGAACAAGACGATGGTTGCGACGATCAGCGACAGCAACGGGGCGATCGTCAGGAGGCCCAGCGCGGGACTGTGCGCGCCGAAAAAGGCGAAGGACCAGGCGGCGTTCAACCCCAGTTGCGCCATGAAAACGCCCAGAGCCCGTGTCCGCCCCGGTGAGTCAGATTCTGCCCTCAGCACGCGATAAAAGGCGACGGCCATGAGCACATAAAGCAGCGTCCAGACCGGACCGAAGACCCAGTTCGGCGGCGTCAGCGGCGGCCTGGTCAGGCTGGCGTACCAGGTCGGAATATTGGGAATTGTGGCGAGATTGCCGACCCCGCCCGCCAGGATCACCGGCGCGGCGGCGATCAGCGCGTCGACCGCTGGCGGCCGCGCCCGGTTTTTTCCCGCCGCGCGCAAGTTATCGCGCATTCAATCGATCGCCAGCGGCCTGCAAAGGCTCCCCAACCGACTGGATGTGTTCGCCAAGACTTTCGCGCGTTCGCGGATCAACAATCGCGAAGGGCGCAGAGACGGCGACGCCCGCCGCCGCCCCGACAGTCGAGACGGCGCCCGCCGCGACATAGCCAAATTTCTGACCAACGCCAGCGTGACCATCGCTAAGCGTCTGTCCCGAGGCCAGACGCGCCCCGATCGAGCGCACGACCTGAGGCGACTGGGCGAATTTGCCATGGCCAAGTCGATCGGGAGAGTCGACATCGGTCAGATCGACGACTGTAATCCGCTCTTGATCGAGTTGGTCGCGATAGGGTTCGGCGTCTTTATCGACCGCCCCGAGACGCGGTTTATTGCCCCACACCCGCCGTGACACCGCGAGCGCCTCGTCGTCGCGCGAAATGAAAACGGTGAACAGCGAGGGTTTTGCGTCCATCGTGAGAATCTGCCGGCGGAAAACGTCGAAATCCACATCGGGCGCGGCCAGCATGATGTTCTTGATCTTTGCCGGCAGTCCCTTGTTGCGGATCGCCATTTGGCGCAGGGCCTCCAGCGTCACCCAATTGCCCATTGAGTGGGCGAGAATCGAGATTTCCCCGACATTGGAGTCGCGCGCGAGGAATTGCAGAACGCCTTCCAGCGCGTCGCGGGAGTAATTCGCGCTCTCGTGATCATAGCCATATTGCAGAAGGTTGCCGCGCGACGGCCAGGTGAACAGGACAGGCGTGATCGAGGCGTCGGAGTCATGAGTGATTTGCGCGAAACGGTAGACGGCTTCCTCGAACTTGGTGTTAAATCCATGCACAAAGAGCAAAACCTGCCGTTTGGGGGTTTTGTGAATGCGACTGTCGAACGCCGCTATCGCCTGGCCCTTGGACAGAACGCGGGCGTTGACCGTTGTGAATTCGCGCGAGGGATCGGGGGTTTGCTCTGCGGGCCACTGAACTTCCCCAACGATGCGTTCTTTCGGAATTGAGACGGCGATATCCGCGTAGGAAATGTGATCGCCGCGTTCGCCCGAAAACATGACTCCCGGCTCCGGGTCCTCGCTGCGGGTCGTGACAACCAGCATATTGACGAGGTCCGTTCCGGGCGGCTGAGCGTGAATTGGCAACAGAACGCCATGCGGACGACCTCCGCACCCCGCAGCGGCAAGAAGGGAAAGCGCCAGCAAGAGAAATCGCGTGAGGCGGAATTGTCTGGAGATCATGGGAAGGGTCACAATGCTTACGGGAAAACGCTTGTGTGCGTCATTCTAGGCGCAGATGCGTCCGCAATATGACCAATCCCGCAGGATTGGGCCGCGCATTCGGGAACTCCTTCGACTTTGCCGCTGCATGCGGCTCAAGGCGAAGACGTCCGGACGCGCGGTCCACCAGAGCCCTGGCGCTCTTCTAGCTTGAGAGGGTTAAGGCTTTCTCGATCTCCACGAGCGGATGACGCGTCAGGTCCTTGCCCAGTTCGCCGGCGACCAGACCCCGGGCTTTTTTCGACAGGTCCTTGCGAATTTCGCCCAGCGTCCGTGGTGGAGCGACGATGATGATTTCGGAAAATTCTCCCGCCTCGGCGCCGGCGTTGATCCGTTCGGCCATGGCGCGGGCGAAGAGCTCTTCCTCAAGAACATGCCAGTCGGTGTCGCCGACGGCGCTGCGGGCGCCGCCAACCGAAGCGAAAGCGCGGCCCGGGCGATCGGAGCCTTGATCGCGCGTGGCGGGATTATCGTCGACGCGGGTTTCGAGGACCCGTAAATCCAGCAGATCGGGCGAGCCTTTATTTATGAAAAATAATGATTTACGACCATCACCCACCAAAACCCATGCGTCATTGCGCACGACGAGCCGATCCATTTCGTCCTCCTTAAATCCGTGTACGAAATAGGATTTGTTGTCGTCAGTCACGAACAACAAGAGGACGTTTTGTCGCCGCTGACGATTCAGGCGGGCGCGTTGCGGCCGGCCTCGGCGATGAGCGGCGGGCGCGTTCTGGCGAGCGCCGCCCCGGTTTTACGGGGGGGGTGAATTCGCTGCGCCAGGCGGCGCTCGTTAATCGCCCAAGTGAGGAAACAAAGTCCTGCGATCAGGCCAAGGGCGGTGAAGGGTTCGCCGCCCGGCAGCGGAAAAGCGCCGAAGTCCGGCGCGCATTCCCGCGCGTAAACGCAGGCGTCTGACCAGTTCTGCAACCAGCTTTTGATCGCTTCCATGATGGCCTCCGACGGTAGCGACAATTCAGGGACGCAAGAATTGGTGCGTCGCAGCAAATATTATATTGTGCATCGCAGAATTAACGCCAGCGCAAATTTGTCGCACCGCAGCAAATTTTATAAGTAATTGTTATGTATTATATTAAAAATTTACATTCACCTATGCTGCGCAATAAAAAAACGGCCCGACGATCCATGTCGGGCCGCAAGGCATGATTCCTCTGGCTTTGCTCGGTTCAGCCTTCGAGCAGGCGCCTGGCGATAACCTGCGCCTGAATCTCCGCCGCGCCCTCGAAGATATTGAGAATGCGGGCGTCGCAGAGCACACGCGACACGGGATACTCCAGAGCGAAGCCGTTGCCGCCATGAATTTGCAAAGCGTTGTCCGCCGCCGCCCAGGCGACGCGGGCGCCGAGCAGCTTGGACATGCCTGCCTCAAGATCGCAACGCTTGCCCTCGTCCTTTTCGCGCGCCGCGAAATAGGTGATCTGGCGGGCGACGTGGATTTCGACGGCCATTGACACGATCTTGTTGAAAACACGCGGGAAAGAGAACAGCGGTTTTCCGAACTGAATGCGCTCCTTGGCGTATTTCAGGCCAAGGTCGAGCGCCGACTGGGCGACGCCGAGCGCGCGCGCGGCGGTCTGGATGCGCGCCGATTCGAAGGTCTCCATGAGTTGCTTGAAGCCTTTGCCTTCCTCGCCGCCCAGAAGATTATCGGCCGGAACAACAAAATTATCGAAGCCGATCTCGAACTCTTTCATGCCGCGATAACCCAGCACCTCGATTTCGCCGCCGGTCATGCCCGGCGCCGGGAACGGATTTTCGTCCGTGCCGCGCGGCTTCTCGGCGATCAGCATGGAGAGGCCCTTATAGCCCTTTTCGTTGGGATTGGTGCGCACCAGCAAGGTCATGATGTCCGCGCGCACCGGATGCGTGATCCAGGTCTTGTTGCCCACGACCTTGTAAAGGTCGCCTTCGCGGGTCGCGCGGGTGCGCAGACCGGCGAGATCGGAGCCGTTATTGGGTTCGGTGAACACCGCGGTCGGCAGGATTTCGCCGCTGGCGATGCCCGGCAGGAATTTCTTTTTCTGCTCCTCGGTGCCGCCGACGAGAATCAGTTCGCCGGCAATCTCTGAGCGTGTGCCAAGCGATCCGACGCCTATGTAAGCGCGCGAAAGCTCTTCGGAGACCACGCACATGGCGATCTTGCCCATGCCGGAGCCGCCATATTCTTCAGGGATCGTGAGGCCAAAGACGCCGAGTTCGGCGAGGCCGGCGACGACATCAAGCGGGATATAGGCGTTTTGGGCGTGCCACTCCTGCGCGTAGGGCGTCACATTGGCGGTCGCGAATTTCCGCATTTCACTGCGGATCGCCTCCAGGGTTTCGTCGAGGCCCGAAGCGCCGATGGTCTCTGCGGCGGCATGGTGATCGATGAGTTCGGCAAGGCGGGCGCGGTTCGCCGGCGTATTGCCGGAGAGGATCAGATTGTCGATTGCGGCCGGGCGACGGGCGGCGATCTGTTGCCCCGAGAGGCCGAAATCGGTGAGACGGACGGTCTCGCCCTGGCTCATTGGCACGCCGCCAAAGACCTGCGCCAGCAATTCTGCGAAGCCGATGCGGTTCAGCAATTCCTCGGTCTCGCCATAGGCCCCCTCCGACTGGAGGCGCTCGGCGTAGGCGATCAACTCACGAAGTCCCTGGACATAGGTGGCGAACCAGGCGATCCCATGGGCTGCGTGCTGATCGGCCTCGAAGAGATCGTTGGCGATCTTTCCGTCACGCGACACGCGGGCGCGAACGCTGGCGAGGGAATCGTTGTAGAGCCCTTCGACGGCGGCGAGCGCGGATTTGGCTTCGGTCAGCCAGCTCTCGGGTTCGATTTTTAACGCGACGACTGCGTTCATTGTTTTTTCCTCGATTTTTTCCCCGGTTGTTCCCGGGCAGAAATCACCCGGCGCAGACACTGGGGAGAGGTCGACGGACACAGTCGCTGGCGTTTCCGCCGCTGAGCCGCCCCCGATAAACGTCCGGAAGAATGAGGAGATGGTCTGGATCATCAGAGGGCGTCCGCAAAACTCCCGAAATCTGACGCCTTCATGCCGCCATTTTTGCCGCGGCGCAACCTTCCCGTCTGCGCCGGATCATCGCGGCCTGCATCGGGCGTAGCCTGTTGCGGCCGCCAACGCCAGCATCAACGTCGGCAGACCCAGACCGAGCAGCATGGTCCCGGGATGAGTCCAGCCAACATCTGTCGCCGATTCCGCGCGAAATTGCGGGGCGGCGTCATAGTCCGCCGCTGTCAGCGGGACGCCATCGCGCGCCCGAGGCACGAAAAAATCGCGCCATTCGAGATGAAAGGCCCGGATGGCGTCAAGGAAACCCCGGTAACGCGCCTCACCCGTCCCCGCGACGTCGGCAAGCGCCCGATAGGTCAGGAGCGCAGGCGAGAAAAAGATGAGCCGGTCAGTCAAAGCCCGCTGACGATCGAGTTGAGCCTCGTGCCGCGCGATCACGCTTTCGACGCGCTGGAAAGCCGCCTCCTGCGTTGCAAGGCGGCGGAGCGAGCGCTCCCTGGCGCCGCCGCGTTTTTCTGACGGATGCGTTTCCAGATAACGGGCCAGAGCGGCGTCACGCTCCCTGTCGGCGTCTGTTGCGGCGGCGCGCGCGGCGAGAGTCATCTCCATGCGCGAGGGCGACGGATGCGCATAGCCAGCGAGGCTGTTGATCCCGGCCGGCAAAAGAATGGCGATGACCACCCACGCGCTGACGAGGGTGAGCGCGTTGAAAGAGGAGCCTTTGCCGAGACCGTCAACCGCGCCGGCGAAAGCCACCCAGAACAGGCCGTAGAGAAGGATGATCGAGGCGAGTCCAAAAAAGCCGCCGGTTGCCAGGGCGTCAGGGCCAGCGAAGATCGCGACGCCAAGGGTGACGGCGGCAAGGGTCGACGCGATCGGCGCCAGCGCGCGCGCCGCAAGCTTTCCGGCGAGGACGACGTCAGGGCGCCGCGCAGAGGCAAGAGTCATGGCCAGCGTGCCCCGCTCCCGTTCGCCCGAAAGCAAGTTGTAACACAGCGCCAGTATGACCAGCGGGTAAACGAAAACAATCACGAAGGCGAGATCGGTCGAGCCGTTTAAAAGATTGGCGGGATTGTCGATCTCATCGACGAACAGAAAACTGTCTCTGGAAGCAGAGGTCACCCGAACCACGGGCGGCGCCAGATCGCTTTGACCAAAGGCCGCCAGCGCCAGCGGCGCCGGCGTGAGCGCGGCGACCCGGGCCGCAAGGCCGCCGCCGGCAAAGCTGGCGTTTCGGGGGTCGCGGTAGGGCGGCAACTCTTCCCGGACCTCGCCCCGATCAATCTTCGCGAGAAGCAGCTTGAGCGCGGAGTATCTCTGCGCTTCTTCCGCGCGCGCGGCGTCGACGAGCCGTTGTTGCGTCTCGACCCGCACGGCGCCGGCATGCAGGGAAAAAAGCGTCAAGCCGACGAGCGCCAGCAGCGCAAGGCCCGGGGCGCGCTCGCGCGCCAGCGTCCGCGCCTCGAAACGCAGGCCGGCGAGGAAGGCGCTCACAGCGGTCTCTGACGACGCGCCGCGAACAGGGCGAAGGACAGCGAGAGCGCCAGCCAGGCCGTCAGGCCGGTTATCGCCGGTCCGCTATGAGCGAGCGGGAATGAGGCTGTAGGGGCGTCGTATGAGAAGGCGCCGATGCGCCGCCACAAATCCGGTCCTGCGGCATAGCCCTCGTCATGCGCGAAATGAATGATGTTCTCGCTCGCCTCGTTCTGGATGTCGCGGCGATGCGCCTCCGCAGCAGTCGTAAAGTCGAATTGCGCGCGACTGTCGGCGCCGGCAAAGGCCATAGAGAATGGCTGTATGGCGAGTAAAGGGAAAAGGAAACCGGCGCTGGCGCGCAGCGTGTCCTGTCGATCGAACGAGGCTTGAAGAGCGCCGAAATGCTTGTCGAAGATGGCGTAGCCGATCTCGTCGTCTTTCCGTAATTGCAGCCCCCGAAAGTTGACCGGCAAATCCTCAATGCGCGAGACGCCATATTTCGCCAGCGTTTCCTTGCGAAAGGCGAGGAAAGCGGGATGCGTCTCGTCATGACCGAACGTCGCGGCTTTTTCCGTTGCAATGCCAGCGCGAAACGCTTGAGCGGTCGGCGTCGGCGCGAGGCCGCGCGTCAGGTCTGTCGCCAGACGCGGCGCCAGAAAGGAGTTGGTCAGCCAATAGGCCAGCAAAGTCACCAGCGCGGCCCGGCTGTTTTTTGCAAGCGCCGAGACGCCAAGCGTCAGAAAGACAAAGCCCAGGAGATAGGCCAGATAGCCCAGGGCCAACGCCCCAAGCCTGATGAATTGATCAGCAAGCGAGAGCTTGCTGGCGTCTGAAAGCGCCAACAGCGCAATCGCCAGGCCGACAAGCATGGGCGCAAACAGGGCGAAGATGCCGGCGATGAGCGCCAGGGCCTTGCCCGCCAGCAATTCGTCCGGCCGGGCGCCAAGACTGAAAACTTGTTTCAACGTGCCATTTTCCCGCTCGCCGCAAAAGGCTCCAAAGCCAGCCAGCAAGATAAGCAACGGCGCAATCGTTTGCAGGATGAAGGCGAGAGACAGGCCGCCAAGCCGGGCGGCGACGCCGCCATCGCTGGCCGGACGGAACTGCGTTTCGTTTTGTTTGTGCGCCTCAAGCCATACGGCGGAGCCGACATACGCGTTCACTCCCGGATCGGCGAGGGCGAGCGGGCTGACGGGTTTGAAGGCGTATTGGCCGAAGTGCGCGGCGGCGTGGGGGTTCTTGGGTCCCTGTCCGATCCAGAGTTGTCGGTCGGCTTCGGCGGCGGCTGATCGTTCGCGGCCGAGACGCAGGTTTTCCGCGGCGCCGAATCCAAGCGCGGCGCCGATCAGAACCAATGTGAAGACAAAAAGGGCGAACAGCCGCCGATCCCGGCGCATTTCGATGAGTTCCTTTGCGGCGATGGCGCGGACAATGCTCGCGCGACCGGGCGCGCGCGCCGCAGAGGCGGCCGGGATCGGAGCGAGATCGCTCATGCGCCGCCGCCATTGCGGAACAGGTCGATGTAGGCGCGTTCCAGACCTTGATGGTCGACGTCTTTTGCGTCGAAAACGCGGGCAAGCTTGCCTGCGGCCATAACGCCGATTTGCGTGCCGCATTGTTTGGCGAGGAAGAGATCGTGCGTGACCATGAGCACCGCCATGCCCTCGCCCCGCAAACGCTCGATCAGCGCCGCGAATTCATTGGCGGCGAGCGGGTCGAGGCCGGATGTCGGTTCGTCGAGCGCCAGCGCCTGAGCCCGACGGGCGATCGCGATCGCGACGCCGACCTTTTGGCGCATCCCTTTTGAATAGCCGCGCACCGGCCGTGTCGCCGCCTCGGGCGGCAAACCAGCGGTCTCGAGCAGGGACAGAAGTTCCGACGGCGCGGCGCATCCGCCGGATATCTGCGTAAAATACTGCATATTTTCGAGGCCGGTCAGCGCGCCATACAGCATCACTGACTCGGGGATATAGGCGAGTTTCGCGCGCGCCCCGAGCGGATCCCTCGCGCTATCGATCCCGCAAACAAGCGCCTGGCCTTCGCTCGGGTCGATGAAATTCAGAAAAAGATTGACCGTGGTGGTCTTGCCTGCCCCGTTCGGGCCAAGCAGGCAGAAAACTTCTCCGGCAGGAACGACGAGATCGAGTCGGTCGAGCGCCGGAGCGTGAGCGCCTTCATAGCGCTTGGTGAGTTGACGCGCTTCTAACATGCCGCATGATTACTGTGACGGCGCTCACGCGCGTGATCACGCGTCAGCGTCGGTCTGGCGAGAGGCAAAGGCTGCATCACTCATTTTGTAGCATCAAACGTCATCTTGCGACCATTAAAAACGGCGCGGCGGTGTCCCGTCGCGCCGTTGAAAAATCGCTGCTCAAGCTCGATTATTTCGCCTTGTAGGCCTCAGTCACATCCTCGACCGTATGCAGGCCGGGTTTCGGGGCGTTCACCAGCACGGCCATGTTGCCGGGAGCGTGCTCGTTGCGCCACATTTTCGTGTGGGCCTCCGGGATTTTTTCCCAGGCGAAGACCTCCGACATGCAGGGATCGACGCGCCGGTCGATCACGAACTGATTGGCTGCCGCGGCCTGTTTTAGATGAGCGAAATGCGAGCCCTGGATGCGTTTCTGGCGCATCCAGACGTAGCGCGCGTCAAAGGTGAGGTTAAAGCCTGTGGTGCCGGCGCAGAACACGACCATGCCCCCGCGCTTGGCGACCATGCAGGAAACGGGGAAGGTCGACTC
Organism: Methylocystis sp.; assembly: GCA_040399965.1. Classification (GTDB taxonomy): domain Bacteria; phylum Pseudomonadota; class Alphaproteobacteria; order Rhizobiales; family Beijerinckiaceae; genus Methylocystis. The sequence goes on from JBBARD010000001.1 coordinate 20,912, forward strand.
GCCTGGATGTTCGAACACGATGTCGACATCCTTTTTGCCGGTGATGTCCCAGATCGCCTTGCCGAACTTGCGGGCTTCCTTGGTCCATTCGTGAAATTCCGGCGAATTGACCTTCGGCAATTGACCCCAGCACTTGTAATCCTTGCGGTTGATGACGCCCTTGGCGCCCAGGGACAAAACGTAATCGCGCTTCGAGTCGTCCGAGATGACGCCGATGGCGTTGGCTCCCGAGGCCGCGCAAAGCTGGACGGCGAAAACGCCGAGGCCGCCGGATGCGCCCCAGACGAGAACGTTATGGCCGGGCTTCAGCTCGTGCGGCTCATGACCGAAGAGCATGCGATAGGTGGTGGCGAGCGTCAGCGTGTAGCAGGCCGACTCTTCCCATGTCAGGTGTTTCGGCCGCTCCAGCAACTGGCGATCCTGCGCGCGGCAGAACTGCGCAAACGAGCCGTCCGGCGTCTCATAGCCCCAGATGCGCTGGGAGGTCGAATACATGGGGTCGCCGCCATTGCATTCCTCGTCGTCGCCATCGTCCTGATTGCAGTGGATGATGACCTCGTCGCCGACTTTCCAGCGCTTGACCTTGGACCCGACCGCCCAGACGATGCCAGAGGCGTCCGATCCGCAGATGTGGTATGGGGTCTTGTGACCGTCGAACGGCGAGATGGGCTCCCCAAGCGATGCCCAGACGCCATTGTAATTGACGCCTGCCGCCATCACCAGAACGAGCACGTCGTGGCTGTCGAGCTCCCAGGTCGGCAAAACTTCAAGTTGCATGGCCGTCTCCGGCGGCCCATGCCGCTCCCTGCGGATCGCCCAGGCGTACATGTTTTTGGGCACGTGGCCGAGCGGTGGGAGTTCGCCCAGTTCGTAGAGGTCTTTTTTCTCGCTCAAGATCAGGCTCCGGTCAGAGTGCGGCGCATCAATTCGGGCGCGTTTTATAAATCGCGGCTTCTGGCCCGGATAGCCCCAAAATATCTATGGATCAGTCAATTTTTCCGATAAAGGCCGGCAATCCTGATCCGGTCGCGCGTCGGAGGCGGCTCCGGCGCAAGATGCTTCCGGAGGGAGATGGCGGGGCTTTTGCGTTGCGGCGTCTTGTCAAAACAGGGTCATGTGCTATCGCAGCCGATGGAGGAGAAATCCATGAACGACATGTCCGCTCCGCGTCGCGACAAGCCCTGGATGTTTCGCACCTACGCCGGTCACTCGACCGCTGCGGATTCGAACCGTCTGTATCGCACCAATCTCGCCAAGGGCCAGACAGGTCTGTCCATTGCTTTCGATCTGCCGACCCAGACCGGCTACGACAGCGACCATATTCTGTCGCGCGGCGAAGTCGGAAAGGTTGGCGTGCCGGTGTCGCATCTGGGCGATATGCGCACCTTGTTCGAGGGCATACCGCTTGGCGACATGAACACCTCGATGACCATCAACGCCACGGCTGTGTGGTTGATGGCGCTTTACATCGCCGCCGCCGGCGAGCAGGGGGTTCCGCGCGTCAAATTGCAGGGCACGACCCAAAACGACATCATCAAGGAATATCTCTCGCGCGGCTCCTATGTGTTCCCGCCAAAACAATCGCTGAGACTGACTCAGGATCTCATTCTCTTCACGACGAAGGAATGCCCGAAATTCAACCCGATGAACGTGTGCTCCTATCATTTGCAGGAGGCGGGCGCGACGCCCTCGCAGGAATTGGCCTTTGCGCTGGCGACAGCCGTTGCGATCCTCGACGGCGTCAAGGCCTCCGGCATGCCGGAGGCCGATTTCGCGCAGGTCGTTGGCCGGATCTCCTTCTTCGTCAACGCGGGCATGCGTTTCATCACCGAACTTTGCAAGATGCGCGCCTTTACCGAGTTGTGGGAGGAGATCACGCGCGATCGTTACGGCGTCCGGGACGAGAAGCTGCGACGCTTCCGCTACGGCGTCCAGGTCAATTCGCTGGGTCTTACCGAGCAGCAGCCCGAAAACAATGTCACGCGCATCCTGATCGAAATGCTGGCGGTGGTTCTGTCCAAAAACGCCCGCGCCCGCGCCGTGCAATTGCCGGCGTGGAACGAGGCGCTCGGTCTGCCGCGCCCCTTCGATCAGCAATGGTCGCTGCGGATGCAGCAGGTCATGGCCTATGAGACGGACCTACTCGAATATGACGATATCTTCGACGGCTCGCCGGAGATCGCGAAAAAGGTCGCCGCCCTCAAGGACGAGGCGCGCGCCGAACTGAAAAAAATCGACGAAATGGGCGGCGCCGCCGCCGCCGTCGAGACCGGATACATGAAGTCGAAACTGGTCGAGGCGAACACTGCGCGTCTCGAGGCCATCGAGGCGGGCGAACAGACCGTCGTTGGCGTTAACAGATTCATGGAAGGCGAACCCTCGCCGCTGACCTCAGGCGACAACCAGATCATGGTCGTGCCCGAGCATGTCGAGGCCGACCAGATCGCTCGTCTCCAGGCGTGGCGCGCGCAACGCGATCAGAAAGCGGCGCAGGCGGCGATCGCGGAACTGGAGCGCGCGGCGAAGGAAGGCCGCAACATGGTCGAACCGTCCATCGCCGCTGCGAACGCCGGCGTCACCACCGGCGAATGGGGCCATGTGCTGCGCGGCGTGTTTGGCGAATATCGCGCGCCGACCGGCGTCTCCTCCACCGCCCGTCAGGTCGGCGGCCAGCTCGACGCCGTTCGCAGCGAGGTCGAGCGGGTGTCTCAGAAGCTTGGCCAGCGCGCCAAATTCCTTGTCGGGAAGCCCGGTCTCGACGGCCATTCCAATGGCGCGGAGCAGATCGCCGTGCGTGCGCGCGACGCCGGGTTCGACGTCATTTACGCCGGCATTCGCTCGACGCCGGCCGAGCTGGTCGAGGCCGCAAAAAAAGAGGGCGTACACTGCGTCGGCCTGTCGATCCTGTCGGGTTCGCACGTCACGCTCGCGCACGAAGTGATTCGATTGATGAAAGCCGAAGGCGTGTCGGCGCCGCTTGTCGTCGGCGGCATTATTCCGCCGGCCGACGAGAAGCTGCTCATCGAGTCGGGCGTCGCGGCGGTTTACACACCCAAGAACTACGACCTGAACAAGATCATGACTGACCTCGCGCATATTATCGAGGAGTCGGTCGTTTAGGTCGCGCGCGCAGGATAACGGGAGCGAGACGGTGCTCCGGCTCATATATTTCAGCACGGCGCGGCTGGGGCTCGGCGCTGCCGAACTCGAGAATATTCTTTCAAGCGCCGTCGCCCGCAATCTTGCCAATGGCGTCACCGGCGTCCTGCTGTTCAACGGGCTTAATTTTCTCCAGGTGCTGGAAGGTCCGCGCGGCAAGGTGGAGGAACTCTATGAGCGTATCACAAGTGACCCCCGTCATACGGGGGTCACTTTGATCAAAACCGAGAACGTAAGGGCGCTCTCTTACCCGGAATGGGGCATGAAACTCAAAGATCTCGACTCCGATTTCGGCGAGCACAGTTTGCTGCGGCTCAACCAGGAAATCGCCGACGCATTGGTCGAACTGTCGAGCGCGGACGTGAAAGCGATGATCCGGGCGTTTTTATCGCTGAACTAGAGTCGCCCGGGATTTATTTGATTTTTTGGAGGGGGACTGGATGAAAGCCGTTGGCGCCGGGGCTGCGTATCTGAGCCGGGAGAACACGGTCGCCGGACCGTCCTTTAATCGCTGGCTTGTTCCCCCCGCGGCGCTCGCCATCCATTTGTGCATCGGCATGGCCTATGGCTTCAGTGTTTTCTGGTTGCCGATGTCTCGGCTTGTCGGCGGCGCGCAGCCGAAACTTTGCGATGAAACAACAGGTTTTTTCGCCTCGCTTGTTGCGACGGATTGCGACTGGAAAATAAGTCAACTCGGTTGGACATTCACGTTGTTTTTCGTGCTGCTTGGCTCTTCGGCGGCGATATTTGGCCATTGGCTGGAAACGGCGGGACCGCGCAAGGCCGGGTTGGCGGCGGCGTTTTGCTGGTGTGGCGGCTTGCTGATTTCGGCGCTCGGCATCCGCTTGCATCAGCTCTGGATGTTATGGCTGGGCTCTGGCGCGATTGGCGGCGTCGGTCTGGGTCTAGGCTATATTTCGCCAGTGTCGACCTTGATTAAATGGTTTCCGGACCGTCGTGGCCTCGCGACGGGTCTGGCGATTATGGGCTTCGGCGGCGGAGCGATGATCGGCGCGCCGCTCGCCGACAGGCTCATGGGTTTTTTCGCGACGACGGAGGCGCCAGGCGTTTGGCAGACCTTCGTCGCGCTGGCGGGCATCTATTTCATTTTCATGGTCGCCGGCGCGCTTGGCTATCGGGTGCCGCCGGAGGGCTGGACGCCTCCCGGCTGGACGCCGCCGCTGCACAACGCCGGGGTCATGGTGACAACGCGTCACGTTCATCTTAACACCGCATGGAAAACCCCTCAGTTTTGGCTGTTGTGGGGCGTGTTGTGTCTGAATGTCTCTGCAGGCATCGGCGTGCTCGGCATGGCCTCGCCGATGTTGCAGGAGGTGTTTGGCGGTCGCTTGATCGGCGTCGATGCGGGATTCGACGCTCTGGACCCGGGTCAGAAACAACAGATCGCGGCGATTGGCGCAGGCTTTACCGGATTGCTCAGCCTCTGCAATATTGGCGGCCGGTTGGGTTGGGCGTCGGCCTCCGACAGATTTGGCCGTAAGATGACCTATGCGATCTTCTTCGTCGCCGGTTTTCTGCTTTACGCCGCCGTTCCCTTCGCGACATCCCGCAGCCTGGTGTTTCTGTTCGTGTTGCTCCTCGCCGTTATCATCACAATGTATGGCGGCGGTTTCTCGACGATCCCGGCATATCTGGCGGATGTTTTCGGCACGCATATGGTTGGCGCAATCCATGGCCGGCTTTTGACCGCATGGTCGACGGCGGGCGTTTTGGGGCCGGTTCTGGTCAATTACATTCGTGAATATCAACTTGCGTCCGGCGTGCCGCGCGAGGCGGCCTACAATCAGACAATGTATGTGCTCTCCGGCCTTTTGCTGGCGGGTCTCGCCTGCAATCTGCTCGTGCGGCCGGTGGCGGAAAAATATTACATGACTGATGAAGAGGTGGCTTCAGACAAGAGAATTTCTGCATCGCAGGTCGCCGACGAAGAGGAAGAAATCCACGCGGATTTCGAGGATTTCGTGGAGGAAGATTCCGTCACTGTCGCGGAGTGGAGCCGTCCGGCGCCTTCTCGGGCCGCTTCCGGCGGTTCTTTGCTCATCCTCCTGCTCTCCTGGTCGGCCGTCGGCCTGCCATTGGCGTGGGGGGTGTCGATCACTTTGCTCAAGGCCCTGAAGCTTTTCCAGTGAGTGCGCGCCGCGTCTTTGCTCTCCTTTAACCATAGTCGCGGATAGTGAGTTCTGACAGCCTCGCAGGCGAAAGCTTGGCAATATTCAAAACGCCCCGGAGAAGACATGGCGACAGGTTGCACCAACGGTCTCGATACGGGTTTTGTCGATCTTGGCTATATGAAAGTCGCTGTGCTGGGCGTAGTGCAGGGCATCACCGAACTGCTGCCCATCTCATCAACGGCGCATATGCGGATTGTGCCGGCGTTACTGGGATGGAAGGATCCGGGATCGGCGTTCTCCGCCGCCATGCAGCTTGCCGCGCTTGCCGCCGTCGTGAGTTATTTCTGGAGCGATATTCGAAATATCCTCTTCGGCTCGATCCATGCGGTCCGGACCCGAGAATTCAGCGACTGGAATTTTCGCTTCGCGGTATGGATTGCGCTGGCCACCGTGCCTATCGGCCTGGCTGGATTGCTCTTGTCGCATACGCTCAACGCCTGCGGATCGCCGTTGCGCACGTTGCCGGTGATCGGCGTCTCCTGCATCGTGATGGCGGCGCTGCTCGCGATCGCCGAATTTTACTGCAATCACTCGCGCTCGCTCGATCATGTATCGCTCAAGGATGCGATGATTGTCGGTTTTGCGCAGGTGGGCGCGCTGATTCCCGGCGTGTCTCGCTCGGGCTCGACGCTGACCGCCGCGCTGTTTCTCGATTTGAAACGAGAGGAGGCGGCCCGGTTTTCCTTTCTCCTCGGCCTGCCGGCGATTGCGCTCGCGGGTCTGAAGGAGCTTTGGGAATTGCACAAGGCCCATCTTGACGCGCATGGCTGGTCGGTGCTGTCGCTGGGTTTACTTGTCGCCTCGATTTCCGCTTTCGCCGCGATCTGGGGCTTATTGCGGATCCTGGAGCGTTTTTCAGCCTGGCCATTCGTGATTTACCGCGCCTTCATCGGCGTAGTGCTGCTGGTTGGTTTTTACGGCGGCTTCCTGGCCTGATAGCCGCGCGAAAAAAAGCCGCATTGTGAGATGATCGACACAAGCGGCTTCATTTGCATTTATTGGTGAAAGAGATCCGTCTCGGCGCGGCGGTTTTTCGAATTTATTCAGCCGCCTCGCGCAGTTGCGCGCGGACGAGCGTGCGCAAATCGTCGATGGGCGCGAGACTTCCGTCATTCTCATAATGCCAGAAACTCCAGCCGTTACAGGCTGGCAGACCTTGGGCCAGCGCGCCCGTCTTGTGAATGGAGCCGACGAAACCCGACAGGGACAGCGCGCCGTCGGCGCGGACGATGGCGCGGTAACGTTTTTTCATATCGGTCAGCATCGCGCCAGGTTTGATCAAACCTGCGTCGACGAGACTGGCGAAAGCGATCCTTGGCTCGGTTCGTTTTGACGGGGCTGGCGCGACCGCCTCCTCCGGCAAAGGCGTAATGGCGTCGATGCGTTTGCGCGCCGCTTGCGCATAGTCGTTTTCGCGTTCGAGACCGATGAAATCTCGGCGCAGCCTTTTCGCTACGGCGCCGGTCGTGCCGGCGCCAAAAAACGGATCAAGAACCAGATCGCCGGGCTGCGAGGCTGAAAGCAGGACCCGAGCCAGCAGCGCTTCAGGCTTCTGGGTCGGATGAACCTTGCGTCCCTTGCCGTCTTTCAGACGTTCGGCGCCTGTGCAGATTGGCAACAACCAGTCTGAGCGCACCTGACAATCTTCATTGCCGGCCTTCAATGCATCATAGTTGAAAGTGTAGCTCTTGACGGAAGAATCACGCGCCGCCCAGATCATGGTTTCATGCGCATTGGTGAAACGTCGGCCACGAAAATTCGGCATAGGATTATTTTTTCGCCAGACGATGTCGTTGAGAATCCAGAAGCCAAGATCCTGCATGAGCGCGCCGACACGGAATATATTGTGATAGGAGCCGATCACAAAAATTGTCGCGGATGGTTTCATCACGCGCCGCGCGGCTTTCAGCCACTCTCGGGTAAAGGCGTCATATGCGGCGAAATCTGTAAATTTATCCCAATCGTCGTCGACAGCGTCGACAAGACTCTGGTCCGGTCTGTGCAATTTGTTGGCGAGTTGAAGATTATAGGGCGGATCGGCGAATACCAGATCGACGCTGTTATCAGGCATGGCGCGCATCAACTCGACGCAATCGCCCTGAAGAATCTCATTGCGATACGACATCGCGCGGGGCGGTCCGGCGTTTGAAGACCCGGTACGCTTTACCTTGATCCGGGTTTGAAGGCTGACCGCCCCGACGCGTGCGCTACGCATTTACTGGACACCAAGAACGCTACTCACAGTTCGCGATCATGCCTGAACGAGGTAAAGGCCGCGTTTAGACGCGCTAAAAACAAGTGTCCCTTTTTTGAACGTAAGTTTTAATGAAAAGAAAACATCAGACGCCAATATCGGCCAAGCTCAAGCCCGTGTGGCGCAGCGGCGCAAAGCTGAAACGGTGAAAAGGCGTTGGACCAAGTCTTGCGAGCGCTTCGAGATGCCGTTTGGCGGCATAGCCGGCGTTGGATTCGAACCCGTAATCAGGATAGATCGCGGCCACTTTCCGCATCATTCCGTCGCGCGTTACTTTGGCGACGATGGAGGCGGCGGCGATCGAAAGCGAAATCGAATCGCCTTTAATCATTGGCGATGAAGAACATGACAGCAGAGGTCGATCGCGCCCGTCGACGAGAACATGGGTGGGGGTCAGGGAGAGCGCCTCGACGGCGCGCGCCATGGCGATAAGAGACGCCCGACGGATATTCAATCGATCAATTTCCGCTGCAGTAACGCTGGCGACGCTGATCGCCAGCGACTTTTTAACAATATTTTCGAAAACGGCTTCTCTTTGTCTGACGCTCAGAACCTTGGAGTCATTTACTCCTGAAGGGAGATTGTCGGGATTAAGGATCACGGCGGCGGCGACGACAGGTCCCGCAAGCGGACCCCGGCCGACTTCGTCGACGCCGGCGACCGGCCAGCAACCGCGCTGTCGCCAAAGAATTTCGTGCTCATAATCCGGACCGCTCATGGCGATCAGCAAAACCCGTTAAGGTCTTTGCCGCAATCTTTAATTTAAAGGGTGCGTCTTCAGCGTCGAAGCCGACTAGAAAAGAGCAAGCTGTCTGGGCGCTCGCCGGGGAGGCTCGAAGAGATCGAGCCGCAGGGGCATGTTTGCAAAGCCGAGGCGCTTACTGGCGATTTCGAATCGCCGACCGATCATCCAGGCGAAGGGACCGACGCCGGTCATACGTTTGCCCCAGGCGGAATCGTAGAGTTTTCCGTCGCGAGTAGACTGGATCAATGAGAGCGCGCGCGCCGTCCGTTCCGGAAAATGCGCTGTTAACCATTCTTCAAACAACTGCCGCAACTCATGGGGCAGACGCAGCAAAATATAGCCGGCCTCTCTCGCGCCGGCCTCTCTCGCGCGGGTCAAAATCGCCTCGATTTCGTCGTCATTAATCGCCGGGATGATCGGCGCCGTCATTACAGCCGTGGGAACGCCGGCCGCCGTCAGCTTTTCGATGGTCTCCAGCCGCCGAGCCGGCGTCGCCGCGCGGGGCTCCATGATCCGCGAAAGTTTCGGATCGAGGGTGGTTACAGAGATCGCGACCTTGACGAGGCCGTCGCGCGCCATCGGGGCGAGAATGTCGATATCGCGCAACACCAGCGCGGATTTGGTGACTATGGCGACAGGATGGCGCGCCCGCGCAAGCACTTCGAGTATCTGGCGCATAACGCGATAGCCCCGCTCAATCGGTTGATAGGGGTCGGTGTTGGCGCCAATGGCGATTGTGCGCGGCGTGTAATTTGGCGCTGAAAGCTCGCGCTCAAGAAGTTGCGCGGCGCCCTCCTTGACGAAAATCTCGGTCTCGAAATCCAACCCCGGCGATAGACCGACATAGGCGTGGCTGGGACGCGCAAAACAGTAAACGCAACCATGCTCGCAGCCGCGATAGGGATTGATCGAACGATCGAAGGAGATATCCGGCGAGTCGTTGCGGGTGATGATGCTGCGCGGCTTTTCGGGATGGATATTGGTTCTCAGCGCTTCAAGCGAGGCGAGGGCGTCCCAGCCGTCGTCGAAGGTTTCGCGGCGTTCGGCTTCGAAGCGTCCGCTGGCGTTGCTCAATACGCCCCGACCGCGACGCCGCTCGGCGGCGATGACGGCGCCTGCGTCCTGCGACAAACAGCCGGGATCGACGTCTGATGTCTCGACAAATGCGTCCACGACTCGCCGCTCCCCTAAATCCACCCCTTGACGTCCGGAGGCGGCTCGCGCCGCCTTTCGCGTTCAACATCGGCGAAAAACTTGATGCTGACCGGACGCCTTTACGGGGACTCAACATCCCGCCCGGACTCGACCTGTTCAGGCGGAACATAACGCGAATAAAGAACATATACGGAACATTTATGTCTTGCGCAACCCCTCCCTCGCCTCTGGCGGAGTGGGTGAAGAAATTTGACGACAGGCGTCAGTCTGTTCCTGGCGCTGTGGAGCGATTTGGGGCTACAAATTTTTTACATCAATTGCAGGTTCAGAAACGAAATGACCCGAAGTTTTTGCGGGCTGAATGAGTCATGATGTCATGGCGCGCCACTGGCGTCGCTTACAGGCGCTAAATTTGGTAATTGATAATAAAAGCGGCTCCGCGCGAGGAGTTGAAAGATGTCTTTTGTTGGCGCTGTGATTAAGGCGCGTCTCGGTATTCGCGCCGCATTCAGCGGATATTCATTGTCCCCCGGTGCAATTGACCCGCGCATTCATGCGGCGGCGGCCAGCGAATTTCCGCATCTGGGTCGGCTTCGGGATGCATTATTCAGGTGACGTCGTCGAAAGGGATGGCGTATAGCCGGCGGCGACCCTGAGTTAAACAGGGCCCTGTATGAGCGGGTCTAGGCGCTCAGGCCGAAAAAACCCAGCGTTCGCGATCAGATTCCGCCCTGTTTCGAAAAGCCAGATTCATGACGCAGTCCCTCCTCGTTTCGCGCCGCTTCGCTCCATTATTCTTCCGGCAATTATTTGCCGCTTTCATCGATAACTTCGTCAAAAACGCGCTGGTGTTGCTAATCCTTTCGCATCTGGGGGACGTGCAGGGCTCGGCGCTGATCTCGCTTGCCGGCGCAGTGTTTATTGCCCCATTTTTTTTGTTTTCGGCGCTAGGCGGCGAACTGGCTGATAAATTTGACAAGGCGCGGCTGGCGCGCTGGTTGAGCTACGTTGATTGCGGGGTTGCGGCGCTGGCCGCCGCAGGTTTTCTTCTCGCCAGCATACCGGCGCTATTCGGCGTTTTGTTTCTGTTTGGCCTTACGGGCGCACTGTTTGGCCCGGTGAAATACGGCATTCTGCCCGATCTTCTGACTTGCGATGAATTGCCGGCGGGAAATGCGCTTGTCGAAAGCGCGACATTTCTGGCCATTCTCGCCGGCGCTATCGCGGGCGGCGTCGTCATGCAACAGCATGGCGCAATGATTTTCACCATCGGAGTCGTTTCCGTGGCGCTGATGAGCGTCGCGGCGGCATGGTTGATCCCGGCGACTAGCCCGGCGGCCCCTGATCTTACTGTCAACCAAAATATCTTCCAATCGACATTCAAGCTTCTCGCCTTGCTACGCGCGGATCGAACCCTGTGGCGTCTCGCCATCGTCACCAGCCTGTTCTGGCTTTACGGTTCGATCGCCATGTCCTTGATGCCGCCGCTGGTCACGCAACATCTCAAGGGCGGAGACAGCGTCGTTACAGCCCATCTGGCGATTTTTGCCATCGCGATCGCGATAGGATCGGGCCTCGCCGCCTTTCTGCTTAAAGGTCGCATCGTGCTGCTGCCGGCGGCTGTGGGCGCGGCGCTGGTCGCTCTGGCGTCCGGCGCATTAGCGTCAACGCTTTATCGACTTTCTCCCTCAGGCGAGGGCGCGCGACTTTCGCTTGCTGATTATTTCGCTCAAGCGGAGGCGATTAACGCCGCCGTCGATCTCGGTTTGCTGGCGCTGGCCGGCGGATTGATGATCGTGCCGGCCTTTGCAGCCTTCCAATCGCTCAGTCCGCCGACGGAACGCGCGCGTCTGATCGCGGCTGTAAACATCCACAATGCAGCTTTCATGGCTCTGGGCGGCGTCGCTGTTGCGGGGCTGCAAGGCGCGGGCATAACCCTGGCGACGTTGCTGGCCGTCATGGCCCTTGTGGCGGCCGCCAGCGCGGTCTGGATCTGGAGGCGCGTGATCGGCAACCCTTTTCTTGACGCCCTGTCGATTTTCTTTCGCGCCTTTTATCGTCTGGAGACGAAAGGGCTGGAGAATTTCGACAGGGCTGGACCAAATCCGATCATCGCCCTCAATCATGTAAGTTTTCTCGACGCAGGGGCGATTCTCTCTGTTTTGCCGAGGCAGCCGGTTTTCGCCATCGATCTGGCCACCTCGCAGAAATGGTGGGTCAGACCATTTTTGCACTTCGTGCGCGCCATTCCGCTCGATCCGACAAAGCCGTTGGGAACGCGCACGCTGGTGAATGCGGTGAAGGATGGCGAGCCGCTGGTGATTTTTCCCGAGGGCCGTCTCACGGTCACCGGGAGTTTAATGAAGGTTTATGACGGCGCCGGATTGATCGCCGATAAATCCGCGGCGTTTGTCTTGCCAGCGCGGATTGAGGGGCCGGAGGCGACGATGTTTTCGCGCCTGACGCCCGAACAGGCGCGGCGGCGCTGGTTTCCCAAATTCACCCTCACCTTTCTGGAGCCGGTTCGGCTGCAACTGGACGAAAATCTAAAAGGCAAGACGCGACGCATCGCCGCCGGGGCTGCGCTTTACCAGATCATGTCGGAACTGGTGTTCCGCACGACCAGGATCGACAGGACGCTGTTCCTCTCGCTGGTCGACGCGGCGCAGAAGCACGGCCTGTCGCGTACGGCGCTGGAAGATCCAACCAGCGGCGCGATGAACTATCGCGATGTTCTCATCGGCGTGCGCGCGCTGGGCGAAAAGATCGCAGGAATTGGCGCCGAAGGCGACGCGATCGGCCTGATGCTGCCCAACGCAAATGCGGCGGGAGTCGCGGTCTTTGCAACATTATCAGCGGGGCGCACGCCGGCGATGATCAATTACACCGCCGGCGCGGCGAATATTATTTCCGGATGTCGCGCGGCGCGCGTCGAGACAATCCTCACCTCGAGGAAGTTTGTCGAAAAGGCGCATCTCGAAAATCTCGTCGCGGCGCTGGGCGAAAAAGTCAGGCTCGTCTATCTTGAGGATCTGCGATCGCTGATTGGAGCCTATGATAAGGCGCGCGCCTGGCTGTCAATGCGCCGTCCGGTCATTGAGCGCCGCCCGGACGATATGGCGGCGATTCTGTTCACCTCAGGTTCGGAGGGCGCGCCAAAGGGCGTTGCGCTGTCGCATCGCAATATTCTCGCCAATGCGGCCCAGGCCGCCGCGCGCATCGATTTTGGCCGAACGGACAAGGTGTTCAACGTGCTGCCGGTGTTTCACAGCCTTGGCCTGACTGTCGGTCTGATACTTCCGCTGATTTACGGCGTGCCAATCTATTTGTATCCGTCGCCGCTCCATTACCGTATCGTGCCGGAGCTGGTCTACGCGACCAACGCGACCATACTGTTCGGCACCGACACGTTTCTGGCCGGATATGCCCGGGCCGCTCACGCCTATGATTTTCGCTCGATCCGTTACGTCCTCGCCGGCGCCGAACCGGTGCGTCAGGCGACGCGCGAGGTCTGGCTCGAAAAATTCGGCGTTCGAATTCTCGAAGGCTATGGCGTGACCGAAACGGCGCCGGTGCTGGCGCTGAATACCCCGATGTTCAATAAATTCGGCACGGTCGGGCGATTAATGCCCGGCGTCGATTACCGGCTCGAGCCCGTGCCGGGCGTCGCCGAGGGCGGACGCTTACATGTGAGCGGGCCCAATATCATGCTTGGCTATTTCAAGGAGGATCGGCCGGGAGTCGTGCAGCCGCCGCTGGATGGCTGGCACGACACCGGAGACATCGTGACCATCGACCCGCAGGGATTCGTCGTTATCAAGGGACGCGCCAAACGCTTCGCCAAGATCGGCGGCGAGATGGTGTCGCTCGCGGCGATCGAACAACTCGCAGCGGAATTATGGCCTAACGACCTCTCCGCGACGACGGCCCTGCCCGATTCCCGCAAGGGCGAGCGGGTGATCCTCGTCACGCAACGCCCGGGCGCCGCACGCGGCGATTTCGTCGCCTACGCTCGCAGGAAAGGCATGTCGGAACTCATGTTCCCGGCCGAAGTCGTCGTCGTCGAACGCTTACCGTTGCTGGGTTCCGGAAAGATCGATTTCGCCGCAGTGACCAAATTCGTGCGGGAGCGCGACGCGACGTCAGCATCCGCCGAAAGGCCGATCACCAAAATGGCTTGAGGTCTTTAAACTTTGTTTCGCTCTCATGCGCATGGTCGATGCTTGCGCAAGCCGCATGGGCGAACCAGCCACGCACAAAACCGGCCGCGAGCGCCAGCGAACCGTCGTTGGCGTGCAAGAGGTCGATCTGGCGGTTCGCTGCGGCAAGATCGTTAAAGCCGCCAAGCCCATCCTGTAGCGCGGCAAGCGCGCGGATGCAGGCGCGCGTCGCCTTTTGACGCCCAAACAGACCTTCGAAAAATTCCGCTGCGTAACGTAATTTCTTGAGCGCGATCCGCGCTTCGTGGCGCTCCTCCGCGGTTTGGGTCGCAAGGTCGCGGCATTTTCGACGCGCCCGCTTTTGCAGTCTGGAGAGCGCGTTTCGAGCGAAATCGCGCGCCGATCCCGCCGCGTCGGCGCCAGGCGCGACTCTCCAGTCCCGCGCAGCGATCAGGCGTCGCAACTCGTCGACGAAAAGCGTCGTCGCGGCCTCCCGAAGGATTTCGCTCGCGCTCGAATAGCCTGCGTCGCGTCGCTGTCGCGCTGCGACCCGCAGCATCGCAAGATCCGGGGCCTCTTCGGCGGCGCCGGGGCCGGCCGCCAGCAACGCCAGAAACACATCGCCGTCGCGGGCGTCGCCCAGCGCCCTGGCGATGGTTTTCGCGCGCGCCGCCGCCGAGGTCAGCGCCGGTCCGCTCAGCGCGACGCGAAAAAGACCGACCGCGCCGCGCAAGCGGCGCAGCGCCACCCGCATCTGATGGACGCTTTCTTCCGTCTCCATCTCCAGGAAGATCGCTCTGTTGGCGACGAAACGATCGAGCGAATCGTTAATTATCACGCCAGCCGCCGTCTCGACGGAGTCGTGCGCGTCAATCCGGATCGGCGCGCTGCGGACGCCGGTTGTCGCCCCGTCGCTGCGGAGCGCCGGTAATTCTGTTTCGTGGCTCATTCGTCCTGGCCTGTAGCACGGCGACACTGCGGCGAGGCGCCCGTCATAATCAACAGCGAGAATTCCGGCGCGCGCGCGGCACTTGATTATAAAGCCGGCTCTTGCTTTATCGCAGCGCAGCATGTTCCGCTCGCAGGAGAAAAGCCGAATGTCCGTCTGGCCCGTTTATGGAAAAATCACCGGACCTGTTGTTTTAATTGGCTTTGGCTCTATCGGCCGGGGCATTCTGCCGTTGATCGAGCGGCATTTCGATTTCGACAAATCACGCTTTACCGTGATCGATCCGGTAGATGCTCACCGTCGGCTTCTCGACGAGCGCGGCCTTGCGTTCCTCCAGGAAAAGTTGACTCCGGAGAATTACCGGCAAGTATTGACCCCCTTGCTGACCAAAGGCGGGGGCCAGCCCTTCATCGTCAATCTCTCGGTCGATGTTTCGTCGTTGGCGATCATCAAGCTCGCACGCGAACTCAAGGCGCTCTACGTCGACACGGTCGTCGAGCCTTGGCCCGGTTTCTATTTCGACAAAAACAAGGGCAATGACGCTCGCACCAATTACGCCTTGCGAGAAACTATTCTTGAGGAGCGCCGCAACAATCCGGGCGGCTCGACCGCCGTCTCCTGCGTCGGCGCCAATCCCGGCATGGTGTCCTGGTTCGTGAAACAGGCGCTCGTCAATATCGCCAAAGACCTGGGCGCGCTGGACAGGGAGCCGCAGACGCGCGCCGAATGGGGCGCACTGGCGCAAAAACTTGGCGTCAAGGGCATCCATATTGCGGAACGCGACACTCAACGGGCGCGCGAACCCAAGCCGCGTAACGTCTTCGTCAATACATGGTCGGTCGAGGGGTTCGTCTCCGAGGGCATGCAGCCGGCCGAACTGGGTTGGGGCACGCACGAAAAATCGCTGCCGGATATCGGTCGAACCCATACGACCGGCTGTGGCGCTGCGATCTATCTGCTCTCCCCCGGCGCCAACACGCGCGTGCGCTCCTGGGCGCCGACGCCGGGACCGCAATATGGTTTTCTGGTCACGCACAATGAATCGATCTCGATCGCCGATTACCTCACCGTGCGCGACGCCGCCGGCAGGGCGGTGTATCGACCGACCTGTCATTACGCCTACCATCCGGCTGACGACGCCGTACTGTCGCTGCACGAAATGTTCGGCCAGGCCGGCAGGATGCAGGACAGTTGGAAAATTCTCGACGAGCATGAAATCGTTGACGGCATTGATGAACTTGGCGTGCTGCTCTACGGCCACACCAAGAACGCCTATTGGTATGGTTCGCAGCTTTCCATTGAGGAGACCCGCGATCTCGCGCCGTACCAGAACGCCACGGGCCTTCAGGTTTCCTCAGCCGCGCTGGCCGGCATGGTCTGGGCGCTGGAGAATCCCGAGTCCGGCATCGTCGAGGCTGATGAGGTCGATTACAAACGCTGTCTTGACGTGCAATTGCCCTATCTCGGCCCGGTGAAAGGCTATTACACCGACTGGACGCCGCTTGAGGGCCGACCGGGACTTTTCCCCGAGGATATCGACGAGAGCGATCCCTGGCAGTTCAAAAATATTCTGGCGCGCTAGCCCTCCGGAGCCCGCTATTCGCCGCCGACCCGGATTCCCATGTTCGGGACAGCGGTTCTCATTATCTGAAGCGACCGCCGCGCAGGCGCTTGTCTCTGTTGGCGCGCCCTGTCATAGGCTGTCATGGCCTTAGTGATCCTGTTCTTCGTCGCGATATGGGCGGGGGCCCAGAACGCGCTCGCTGGCGGCGGCTCCTTTCTGACCTTGCCGGCGCTGATGTTCACCGGCATGGACGCCCTTGCCGCCAACATCACATCCTGTGTCGCGTTGTTTCCGGCGCAGATCGCCACTGGTTGGACAGGCCGCAAATTCGCCTCGGGCGCGAGCGGCCTGTCGCTTCGAACATTGTTCCTGATCAGCATCGCCGGCGGGGCGATCGGCGCCGGCGTTCTGTTGTTGACTCCGCGCGGACTGTTTGCGCAACTCGCGCCATGGCTGGTGTTGTTCGCCACGGCGATTTTTGGCTGGGGAAGTTTTTTGCGCAAACCCGGCGCATCGCATGTTCACCCGCCGACGCCGCTCGTCGGCTTGCTACAGTTCCTGATTTCAATTTACGGCGGTTATTTCGGCGGCGGCATCGGCTTTTTGATGATGGCGGCCTTGACCATGGCGGGTCAGGACGTGCGCGTGGCCAGCGCAACCAAAAATGTTCTCGCTGGCGTCATGAACGCCTCGGCCGTCGCGATATTTGTAATTTCGCCGGATCTGCATGCGGCCCAGGCGCTCGTCACCGCCGTCGGCGCGACGATTGGCGGCGTATTCGGCTCCAGGCTTTTGCAGGTTATCGATCCGAAACTCTTGCGCGCGCTTGTTTTATGTGTCGGCGCGGCGTTGACTGTGGGTCTGTTTCTCAGGGCGGGTTAGCCTTTGCGGCGGCAGGCTGGTTTTTGTGCGCGGCCTGCTGAATGGCCGGCAACAGGAACTTCGCCACCGCGTCGGGCGACAGGGGGCCGACAAACTTGTAGGCGATGACGCCGTCGCCGGCCACAACAAAGGTTTCCGGCACGCCATAGACGCCAAAGTCGATGGCCGTGCGGCCGGCGGGATCGACGCCGATCCGCTGGAATGGATTGCCTTCTTCCCTCAGAAAGCCCAGGGCGTTTTCCGGTTCGTCCTTATAGGAGAGGCCATAGAGCTCAGCCCCCATCGCCTTCAGCGGCTCATCTCGGGAAAGCTGCATCAGCGTCGGATGCTCCATCCGGCAGGGCGCGCACCAACTCGCGAAGACATTGACGATGCTGACATGGCCCTGACGCAAATCCCCGGTCTTGAGGCCGGGCGTCGCATTCATGCCGGCCAGGGCCGCCAGTTCGAAGTCCGGCGCCGGTTTGTCGATCAGCGCGGAGGGCAATCGCGCCGCATCGCCGGCGAACAGCCGCGCGAGAAACAAAGCGGCAAGCAAGGCGAAAAGAATCAGAGGTAAAAAGCGCAGGCCCGAGGCTTGTTGCGGCGCGCCTTGTTCAGGGCCGCTCAATCGTCGTCTCCCGCAGGAGAAGATAAGTTCTCATTGTAGCGTGAGAGTTCGTTGCGCAGGCGCCGATAGTCGAGCGCGATCCGCAAGGCGACGCCGCCAATCGTCACAAAGCATGTCGCATAGGCGAGAAGCACAAAGCTGGCATGTTCGGTCATGGCGCAGCCTCAAGCGCGATTTGCTCGACCCGGGCTTCCTCATGCAGCGCCTGCATCGACAATCGCGCCAGGCGCCGACGCAGAATTTCATTGCGGATCGCCATGAAATGGAGCGTCAGAAACAGCGTCGTCGCGGCCAGCGCCATCACCAGCAACGGCCACAGCATCGAGGCGGAGATCGTCGGTCCGCCGACGCGAAACACCGACGCCGGTTGATGCAACGTGTTCCACCAGTCGACGGAATATTTGATGATCGGAATATCGATGGCTCCGACGATCGTCATGATTGAGGCGATGCGGGCCCCGCGCGGCGTGTCGTCCATGGTCTGGCGCACCGCGATGAGGCCGAGGTAGAGCAGGAACAGCACCAGCATGGAGGTCAGCCGCGCGTCCCATACCCAGTAGGTTCCCCACATAGGCTTGCCCCAAAGCGAGCCGGTGACGAGGCAAACAAAGGTGAAAGCGGCGCCAAGACCTGCAGCGGTTTTTTGCGCCGCGTCAGCGAGCGGATGTTTCCAGACCAGAACGCCGAGCGCCGCCGAGGTCATCACGACATAGGCGAAGATCGCGAGCCAGGCGGCCGGCACATGAATATACATGATCCGCACCGTCTCGCCCTGCTGGTAATCAGGCGGCGCGGTGAAGGCGCCATAAAGCCCGATAGCGAGCAAGACAAGGCTCATGCCGCCGAGCCAGGGCAGCGCAATGCGCGCGAAGTTCAGAAAGCGCGTCGGATTGGCGTAATCAAGGATATTGGGCATCTCGCCGTCGTTTCACGCTTGAAAGGTCGGACGTCGCGACGTCCGACCCCTGAAGTTCCCGGTGTCAGTTCGCCTTTGGCGATGGCTTGGTGGAGTCCTTGGCGTCTTTCGACTCCCTGGCGTCCTTGGCCGGCTCTTTTGTTTGCAGATCGGCGAGGATCTGCGCCCTTGGCTTGCCATGCAGCAGTTCGATGGCCGCCGTCAGTTGCTTATCTTTTTTCTCGTCCGGCGGAACATAGGCCTGCGAACCGGTTTTCTCGTCTTCGCCGTTCTTCAGATGGCCCTTGAGCGAGGCCTCGCCCTTGGTGTCGTCCTTGCCCTTGAGATCATCCGGCACATCCTGAAGGATAATCATGTCGGGATCGATGCCTTTGGCCTGTATCGATCGTCCCGACGGCGTGTAATAACGCGCTGTCGTCAGACGCAGGGCTCCATTGTTGCCGCCCAGCGGAATAATCGTCTGGACCGAACCCTTGCCGAAGGAGCGGGTGCCGATCAGCGTCGCGCGCTTGTGATCCTGAAGGGCGCCGGCGACGATTTCGGACGCTGAGGCGGAGCCGCCGTTGATCAGGACGACGACGGGCTTGCCTTTCGAGAGGTCGCCCGGACGCGCATTGTAGCGCTGGGTTTCTTCGGCGTTGCGGCCGCGCGTCGAGACGATCTCGCCCTTCTCGATAAAGGCGTTGACCACCTGAATCGACTGATCGAGGAGGCCGCCGGGATTATTGCGCAAATCGATGATGTAGCCCTTGAATTTATCGGCGGGGATTTCCTGCTGCGCCTTGGTCATGGCGGTGCGCAAACCGTCCGCCGTCTCCTCGTTGAACTGCGAGATGCGAACGTAGTAGGCGTCGTCGCCCTGTTTGTGGGAGCGCACCGATTTAATGTGGATCTCGGCGCGGGTGAGCTTGACCTCAATTTTCTGTTTGTCCTTGCCGCGGAAAATCGTGAGTTTCACGGGCGTGTTGATCTGGCCGCGCATCTTGTCGACGGCCTGGTTGAGGGTCATGCCCTGGACGCTTTCGTCGTCGATGGCGCCGATCAGATCGCCGGAGAGAATCCCGGCGCGCGACGCCGGCGTGTCGTCGATGGGCGTGACGACCTTGATGATGCCCTCTTCCTGCGTGACCTCAATGCCCAGACCGCCAAACTTGCCCTCGGTCTGGGTCCGCATGTCCTTGAAGCCCTTGGCGTCGAGGTAGCTCGAATGCGGGTCGAGCGAGGTCAACATGCCATTGATGGCGTTTTCAACCAGTTTCTGTTCGTCCGGCTTCTCGACGTAATCAGCGCGGACTTTATCAAAGACGTCGCCGAAGAGGCTGAGATGTTTGTAGGTGTCGGCGGAGGCCGCCAGCGCCTGCGACGATCCCATAAGCGCCCGCGCTTCCTGACCGAGAGTCGCGGCGCCGACTCCAATAGCGATCCCCGTAGCGACTAAAGCTGTTTTGCGAATGATCATCCGCCGCCCTTCCGACTGCTTGACGTGGCCCACCATGGGCTTGGGTCAATCGAGGCTCCGTCTTTACGGAACTCGACGTATAAAATGGGTTTAGAAGCGCCAATTGCTATGCTCGCCGTCGTTTGCGCGACGCCGTCTCCCATAACGCCGATTGGCTCGCCTGAAAGGACGAACTGGCCGACGTTCACGTTAGCGCGGTTCATTCCGGCAAGCACAACATAATAGCCGCCGCCGGCGTTGATGATCAAGAGTTGGCCATAGCTGCGGTAGGGTCCAGCATAGGAGACCCGGCCATCGCTGGGGGCGACGATGATTGCGTTCTCGCGCGTGGCGATGGAGACGCCCTTTTCCAAGCCGTCGTTGTTTGTCGCGCCATAGTTTCGGACGATCGATCCGACGGCGGGAAGACGCAGCTTGCCTTTGAGCTCGGTGAAGGCGATGACGGGCCCCAGACGGTCAGGGTCCCGGGGCGAGGCCGTCCCTCCTGTCGGCGACGTCCCGGCGTCGCGACGGTTCTGGGCGTCGCGCCCTTCAAGCCGCTTGATCAGGTCCTTCAGCGACGTCGCCTGTCGCGCCAGCGACCGGGCCCTGTCGTTTTCTGCGTTCAGCTCGTTTTGCGCCCCGGCGAGTTGTTCCTGGCGGGCCTGAACGGTCTGCGCCAGCTCCTCCCGCTGAGTCTTGAGCCGGGCGCTGGCCTCGGCCAGCCGGGCCTGTTCGACTCCAAGCTGCCGCCGCAGGCTCAATAAAGCGGTCAGGTCAGCCTGCAGGACCTTTGCTTGCGTCCGGATCGGCTCCAGAGCCGTCTCCAGGGCCTGTCCGCCGCGCAGCGCGTCAAGCATGTCCTGCGGGCGGGTCAGCACGGCGGGCGGAGGCTTGCGTCCCATACGCTGGAGGATCGTGAGGATTTTTGCAATCTCGCCCCGGCGCCCGGCCAGCGCGCCGGCGAGGGTTTTTTCCTGCTGCGACAGAGAGTCGACGCGAATTTCGATCTCCGCCGCCTCCGTTTCGGCTTTCTGAAGGGCCGAGGTGGCTTCAAGCAACCGCATCTTCACTTGCGCCTGGCTTGCGGCGAGGTCTGCCACGGCGCCGGCGAGGTCGCGAGCGCGATTATGCGCCGCCTCGGCGCCGGTCTCAAGCTGGCGCAGCTGTTGACGCTTGCTGTCGAGATCGGCGGGCGTCGGCGCCTTCGGGCCGGCGACGCCCTGGCCTGCGATCAGAGCAAGAAAAGCGGCGACGCCTGTCGATCTTTGCCGGTTCACGCCGCGCGTCCCTGTTTCGAGATGACGGCGATCATGAGGGCGAATTCGGGTCCGATTTGGGCGCGGCGTCAGAATTTTCGGACGCCAAGCCGAATCGCTCCGGGCTCAAAGCCGACCGTTGGCTCGGTGTCCGCAACGACCGCCTGGCGTTTATCCAGCCCTTCACGATTGAGATAGCGAACAACCGCTTCGGCGCGCCGGCGGGCGAGCGACTGATTCTCGGGGCCGGGCGCGTCTCCCTGCGCGGATACCTCCAGATCTCCTGCGGGACAAGCGCGTATGACGCTCGCCGCCGCGTCGAGCGCCTGCGCGAAGGAGCCGTGAATCGCGACTCTGCCGGGTTGAAATCGCATCGGTCCGGCGGCCATGGCGGCGGCGAGCGCTCGTCGGCAGTCGAGATCTGGAGAATCCCCGGCTGTCGCCGCAGAGGGAATCCTGGCGTCCGGCGAAGGGACCGTCGCGGCTGGCGAAGGGGGAATATCCCTGTTCGTCTGGGCCAGGCTGGCCGCAGCCTCTATTTCCTGGAGATAATCTGGCGCGCCGGTGACGGCGGCTCCCCACCACAACAGCGCCAGCGGGAGCAGACCCAGAGCCCAGCCGTCATGCGCGCGCAGGTCCCCTCCGGCGGTCATCGCGCCGAAGGCGGCGCCGAGCAAGTAAGCGATAAAGGCGGCGAGGGCGGCGCCGAGGTAGAGCGCCGGCGGCGCCTGCGCCGCGCCCAGCGCCAGAGCGAGCAGTCCGGCAAGGGCGGCGAGCCCGGTCCAGGCCAGCCAGCGAAGCCGGCGCTCGCGCCCCGGCCATCCGCGCGTCAGGAAGCCAACCGCGACGCCAAGGAAGAGAGCGGCGATGATCCAGAAACGCAGATGATTCAAAAAATCCGGCATTCCGGCGCTTTGCGGTGGTTTGCTCAGACGCGCATCGGCATCAACACATAGAGCGCGTTGGCGCCGTTGCGGTCCTGAATCAACGTCGGCGCGCCTGGATCGGCAAGTTTGAACAAGGTGGTGTCGCTGTCGAGCTGTTGCGAGATGTCGAGAAGGTAACGGGCATTGAAGCCGATATCGAGGGGTGGGCCATCATAGTCGGCCTCGATCTCCTCAATCGCCGACCCCTGATCGGGGTTGGTGACGGACAGCGTCAGCTTGCCCTCGGTCAAGGCAAGCTTCACCGCCCGGCCCCGTTCGGAGGAAATCGTCGAGACCCGGTCGACAGCCTTCTCGAACACGTCGCGATCGACCGTAAGTTGTTTGTCGTTGCCGGTCGGTATCACGCGGGCGTAATCGGGGAAGGTCCCATCGATCAATTTCGTGGTCAGCAGCGCGTCGCCGAAGGAGAAGCGCATCTTGTTGGCGGAGAGCTCGATGCTGACCTCGCCCTGGGCGTCCTCGATCAATCGCTGAACCTCCGCGACCGCCTTGCGCGGCAGGATCACGCCGGGCATGCCGCTGGAGCCTTCCGGCGCCGGAAGCTCCAGTCGGGCGAGACGGTGGCCGTCGGTCGCCACCGCGCGCAACATCGCCTGGCCATCGACCTCGAGCGTGTGAATATAGATGCCGTTAAGGTAATACCGCGTCTCCTCGCTGGAGATGGCGAATTGCGTCTTGCCGATCAGGCGTTTCAAATCTGCCGGGGACAGACTGAAACGATGGCTGAAATCGCCTGAGGTAACGTCCGGGAAGTCGCTTTCCGGCAGGCTTTGCAGATTGAAGCGCGAACGGCCCGAGCGCAGCGTCAGTTGTCCGGTTTCGCCGCCGCCATCGAGCGAGACCTGCGCGCCTTCCGGAAGCTTGCGAACAATGTCGTAGAGCGTGTGGGCGGGAAGGGTGGTCGCGCCCGCCTCGCCGACGTCGGCGACGGCCTTCTCTGTCACTTCGAGATCGAGATCGGTCGCCTTGAGCGTCAACGCGCCGTCTCGCGCGTCGATCAGCACATTGGCCAGGATCGGAATGGTCGTTCGCCGCTCGACAACGCGGTGAACATGACCCAACGCCCGCAAAAGGGCCGCTCTCTCGATCGTGACCTTCATCGCCAGACATCTTCCGCATTCGCGCGCGGCGACGCCGCACGGATAAAAACTGTGGCGGAGGGGGGGGCGAATCGCAAGAGGCGCGGGACTTTCGGCTGTGAAAAACTCGTCCAGCGTCGATTTGGCCCGAACCTGACGTCGGCTTAACCGGCCCTTAAATCGTCGCGCCTAAGGGTGAGCGTTCAGGAAAGTCCGCCGCAAATCGCGTGCGGAGACTTTGGGCGGCTTGAATGGCGCGCAACGACAAACGTCGCGAACCCCGATTTTACGACGATGATGACGATTGGGACGGCGAACTTCGCGTCGATCCGAGGGAGTCTCGTCGCCGCGCCCGCCCGCCCCGCCGCCGCCGCGCCGCGCCGCGCCGGTCCGGCTCGTTGCTGGGAGGCCTGATTTACTGGACAATCACGCTGTCCTTATGGGGCGCCATCGCTGGGGCGGGGCTGGCGGTCTATTACGGCTCAAAACTGCCGCCCATCGACCAGCTAGCGATCCCGAAACGTCCGCCAAACATCGCCATCCTCGCAAACGACGGGGCGCCGCTGGCCAATCGCGGCGACACCGGCGGCGCGGCGATTCGGCTCGCGGATCTGCCGGCCTACCTTCCCAAGGCCTTCGTAGCCATTGAAGACCGGCGTTTCTACACGCATTGGGGGCTCGATCCGGTCGGCGTCGGTCGCGCCGTCGTGAATAATCTTATCGGGCGCGGCGGCATGCAGGGCGGCTCGACCCTGACGCAGCAGCTGGCGAAAAACCTGTTCCTGACCCAGGAGCGCACGGTGTCGCGAAAAATTCAGGAGGTCATTCTCGCACTCTGGCTGGAGCACAAGTTCTCCAAGGACCAAATTCTCGAACTTTATCTCAACCGCGTTTATTTCGGCGGCGGGGCCTATGGCGTCGAGGCGGCGACGCAACATTACTTCGGCCGCCCGGCCCGCGAGGCGAGCCTGTCCGAGGCGGCGGTGCTCGCCGGGCTAATGAAAGCGCCCAGCAAGCTCGCGCCCGACCGCAACCCTGAAGGCGCCGCCGAACGCGCCGCCCAGGTGATAACCGCCATGGCGCAGGAGGGGCACATCAGCGAAACGCAAGCGAAAAGGGCGCTTGCCGAGCCGGCCCAGACGAAACAGGCGATCAGCGGCGGATCAATCAATTATGTCGCCGATTATGTGATGGACGTGCTCGACACAACTGTCGGGGCGATTGACGAGGACATCGTCGTCTGGACAACCGTCGATCGCAATTTACAGATGGCGGCGGAAAACGCGCTGATCGCAGAACTCGACCTTAAGGGCGAAAAATTTGGCGTTACACAAGGGGCGCTGGTGTCGATTGAGCCCGACGGGGCTATCCGGGCGCTGGTCGGCGGGCGAGATTATGCGCGCAGTCAATTCAATCGCGCCGTGTCGGCGAAACGACAGCCGGGTTCGTCGTTCAAGCCCTTCGTGTATCTTGCGGGTCTCGAGCATGGTCTCACCCCTGATACCTTGCGCGAGGACGCGCCGCTCAACATCAAGGGCTGGCAGCCGGAGAATTACCACCGCGACTATCAGGGACCCGTGACGCTGACGCGCGCGCTGGCGATGTCGCTCAACACCGTCGCCGTGCGCGTCGGACTTGAAGTCGGCGCGAAAAACGTCGTGAAGACGGCGCATCGACTGGGCGTCAAATCCGATCTGCAGATCAATCCCTCCATCGCCCTTGGCACCTCGGAGGTCACGCCGCTGGAGATCGTCGCGGCCTATGCGCCCTTCGCCAATGGCGGCGTCGGCGTGCAGCCGCGCATCATTTCGCGCGTGACCACGGCGGCGGGTCGAGCGCTATACCAAGACGACGCTTCGACGCTCGGTCGTGTCGTCGAGCCGCAATATGTGGCGATGATGAACGCCATGATGCAGGAGACTCTGGCGACCGGCACGGCGCGCAGGGCTGATCTGCCGGGCTGGCAGGCGGCGGGCAAAACCGGCACCAGCCAGGATTTTCGCGACGCCTGGTTTATCGGCTACACAAGCCGCCTTGTCACCGGCGTCTGGCTGGGCAACGACGATAATTCGCCGACGAAAAAAGCCTCCGGCAGCAATATGCCGGTCGAGATCTGGTCCCGTTACATGACCGCCGCCCATGCGGGCCTCGATCCCGTCGCTTTGCCGTCCGGGTCGTGGCGGTCCGACGCTATCGCCTTTCAGGACATCGCCAGACCGATCGTCAAGCCGCTGGACGAGCTGATCGGCATTCTGAATGGTCCCGCCGGGTCCGAAGGGGCGCCCGAAACGGCCGGGCAGGCTGTCGCTTCCCCGCCTAAGCCCCGACGGGCGTCGGGGGATCGCAGCCCGCGCGAACAGACTGCGGCCGCAGCGCCGACCTCTTCCCTGCGACCGCCGGCGAGTCTGGTCGGCGACAATTCGCCGCCCGCTTCACAGTCGACCACAGCGCATCGACCGGTTCGCGCCAAAGTGGCGCGCGAAACGGAGGAATTGCTCCCGCCTGAGGATATTCCGAATGTCGGAGCGATTCCGGCTCCGGCGACGCGGCGTAGCGCGCCAAGGCGCGATCGGACTATTTTCGACAGCCTGTTCGGCGGGGGCTGAGGCGCCGCTCCGCCGATAGGAACGGATCAGTGCAGGCTGACCGTTCGCAGATCGTGTTCGCGGGCGCTGCCAAGCGCGCCCTGCGGCGAGTCCGCAATGGAGATCGGCGCGCCGTTCGCGCCAATCAGCGCAAACACCGTCAAACCTGGCTCCACGACCGGCGCATCCGGATATAAACGGCAAATATCCTCTGACCGCATCGGCTTCACATAGGCGATCATGCCGTCGCCCAGATGTGCGAACTGTTCCGGCGAAAGCGCCGGCGCCGCGCGCGCAATGTTGAATTTGGGCTCCATAATCTGCTCCTCTGGGCGTCCCTTCGACTGGCCCGTCTTGCGCCCCGTCCGGGGCCCCGTCTGGAGCTGGAAATGTGCATGGCCGGCAGCCATTGTAAGGGGTCTGGCAGGTTACAGCCCGAGCGCCAGCCGCGCCGGGTCCTCCAGAATTTCCTTGACCCGCACCAGAAAAGTCACCGCTTCCTTGCCGTCGACGATGCGATGATCGTAGGAGAGCGCGAGATACATCATTGGCCGGATTTCGATTTTTCCGTCGATGACGACCGGGCGCTCCTGAATCTTGTGCATGCCGAGAATGCCGGATTGCGGCGCGTTGAGGATCGGCGTCGACATCAAAGAACCGTAAACGCCGCCATTAGAAATCGTGAAGGTGCCGCCTTGCAGATCTGCAATGTCGAGCGATCCTTCCCTGGCTTTCTTGCCCAGCGCCGTAATGGTTTTCTCGATGTCGGCGAGCGACAGGCGGTCGGCGTCGCGAACCACCGGCACGACCAGGCCCCTGTCGGTTCCGACCGCCACGCCGACGTGGCAAAAATGCTTGTAAATGATGTCCTGTCCGTCGATTTCGGCGTTAACGGCGGGAATCTCCTCCAGCGCCTGACAGCAGGCCTTCACGAAAAAGCCCATAAAGCCGAGCTTGACCCCATGTTTTTTGTCGAAGAGATCCTTGTAGCTGGCGCGCATGGCGATCAGCGCCGACATATCGACCTCGTTGAAGGTCGTCAGCATGGCGGCGGCGTTTTGCGCTTCTTTCAGCCGCCGCGCGATGGTCTGGCGCAGCCGGGTCATTTTCACCCGCTCCTCTCGGCCGGCGTCGCTTGTCGAGGCCGGCGGGCGTAGTGCGATCGGGGTGGCGGCTGATTTGGCGGCGGCGGCGAGCACGTCGGACTTCAGCGCCTGTCCGCGCTTGCCGCTGCCGGCGATCTGCGCAACATCGACGCCTGTCTCTATGGCGATTTTAGCCGCGGCCGGCGACGGCGGCATGGCCGGACCAGTTTCCGGCGCCTGTCCGGGCGCCGGCGCAGAGGCGATGGCCACAGGAGCGGCGGGGGGCGTCACGATCGGGGCGACCACCGGCGCGGCAGGCGTCGAGGCTGTCGCCGGCGGCGGCTTCGATCCGCTCGCGACGCCTTCGACGATCTGGCCGAGAAGAGCGCCGGGGGTAACGGTCTCGCCCTCCCTGAAGGCGATGTCGGCCAGAACGCCGCTGGCGGGGGCGTTGACTTCCAGCGTCACCTTGTCGGTTTCGAGTTCGGCGAGCACCTCATCCGCCGTGACCGCGTCGCCGGCTTTTTTGAACCACTTGCCGATCGTGGCTTCGGTCACGGACTCGCCGAGTGTCGGAACGCGGATGTCGGTCATGAACGTCTCTCAGTCAAAAAATCCAGCCTCAGGCCGTGGCGAACGCCTCGTCGAGGAAAGCGCGCAGTTGCGCGAGATGTTTGGCCATGGTGCCTGTCGCCGTTGAGGCGGAGGCGGGACGCCCGGCGTAGCGTGGCCGATGGGCCTTGCCATCGAACTGCGTCAGCGCCCATTCGACGTAGGATTCAACGAAGAACCATGCGCCCATGTTGCGCGGCTCTTCCTGGCACCAGACGACATCGGCGTTCTTGAAACGCGATAAAGCCGTGACCAGCCCTTTCGCCGGGAAAGGATAAAGCTGCTCAATGCGCAGCAAATACACATCGTCGATCCCGCGTTTCTCCCGCTCTTCAAGAAGATCGTAATAGACCTTGCCGGAGCACAGGATCACGCGCCGGATGGCCATATCCGGTTTCAGGGTCGAGGTTTGCGTCGGCGTCATATCGGCGTCGTCGAGCAGGATTCGCTGAAAAGTCGCCGCCGTTCCGAATTCGCCGAGCCGCGAGACGCATCGCTTGTGGCGCAGTAGAGACTTCGGCGTCATCAACACCAGCGGTTTGCGCATGTTGCGATGGAGTTGACGGCGCAGGATGTGAAAATAATTGGCCGGCGTCGAACAATTGGCGACCTGCATGTTATCTTCGGCGCAGAGTTGCAGATAACGTTCGAGACGCGCCGAGGAATGCTCCGGCCCCTGCCCCTCGTAGCCATGCGGCAAGAGGCAGACGAGACCCGACATGCGCAGCCATTTGCGTTCGCCGGCCGAAAGGAACTGGTCAAACACCACCTGCGCGCCATTGGCGAAGTCGCCGAACTGCGCCTCCCACAGCACCAGCGTATCTGGTTCGGCGAGAGAATATCCGTATTCGAAGCCCAGCACCGCCTCTTCCGACAGCATCGAATTGATGACTTCGAAGCGTCCCTGCGTCGGCGCGACATGATCGAGCGGCAAATAGCGCGCTTCCGTCTCCTGATCGATCAGAACGCTATGGCGCTGGGAGAAGGTGCCGCGCTCGCAATCTTGTCCGGACAGGCGCACGCCGTGACCCTCGCCCAGCAAAGTCGCAAAGGCCAGCGTTTCGGCGGTCGCCCAGTCGATCGGCCCGTCCTGCGCGATCGCCTCGCGCCGGGCGTCGAGAAAGCGGCGGATGGTTTTGTGAACGTTGAATGTCGCAGGGATTTCGGTGATTCTCTGGCCGACGTCGCGAAGGTGGTCGATGGCCACGCCTGTCTGGCCGCGTCGCTCCGCCTCCGAGGTTTGATAGCCCGGCTTCAAACCGGCCCAGCGACCGTCCAGCCAGTCGGCCTTGTTGGGTTTATAGGTCTGGCTGGCCTCCATCTCCGTTTCGAGATGCGCCCGCCAGCCGGCTTTCATCTCGTCGAAGCCTTGCTGCGTGATCAGGCCCTCGCCGACGAGTTTCTCGCCGTAGATGTTCAGAGTCGTTCTGTGGCCGCGAATTTTTTTATACATCAACGGCTGCGTGAAGCCCGGCTCGTCGCCTTCGTTATGGCCGAATCGGCGGTAGCACCACATGTCGATGACGACCGGCTTCTGGAACTGCTGGCGGAATTCGGTGGCTACGCGGGCGGCGAACACCACTGCTTCCGGATCGTCGCCGTTGACGTGGAAAATCGGCGCCTCGACCATTTTCGCGACGTCGGAGGGATAGGGCGACGAGCGCGAGAACCTCGGATAGGTCGTGAAGCCGATCTGATTGTTGATGATGAAATGCAACGAACCGCCAGTGCGATGGCCTTTCAGGCCCGAGAGGCCGAAACATTCCGCGACAACGCCCTGCCCCGCAAATGCGGCGTCGCCGTGAATCAGCAACGGCAACACGGTGCGGCGGTCGCCGCCATGCTGATCCTGCTTGGCGCGCACCTTGCCCAGCACCACGGGATCGACGATTTCGAGATGCGACGGATTGGCTGTGAGCGACAAATGCACCCTGTTGTCGTCAAAGGCGCGGTCGGATGAAGCGCCAAGATGGTATTTGACGTCGCCCGACCCCTCGACTTCGTCCGGCAAAAACGAACCGCCCTTGAATTCGTGAAACAGCGCGCGATGCGGCTTGGCCATCACCTGGCACAGGATATTCAATCGACCGCGATGCGCCATGCCGAGAACGATTTCCTGCACGCCCAGCGCGCCGCCTCGCTTGATGATCTGCTCAAGCGCCGGAACGATGGACTCGGCGCCGTCGAGGCCAAAGCGTTTCGTGCCGGTGTATTTGACGTCGAGAAACTTTTCGAAGCCCTCGGCCTCGGTCAGCTTGTTGAGGATCGCCAGCCGGCCTTTTTCGGTAAAGACGATTTCCTTCTCCGGACCTTCGATCCGCCCCTGTAGCCAGGCTTTCTCCGCCGGATTAGAGATGTGCATGAATTCGAAGCCGATCGCGCCGCAGTAGGTGCGGCGCAGGATCGTCACCATCTCGAAAATCGTGGCGTATTGCAGTCCCAGCACGCCGTCGATGAAGATTTTGCGGTCGTAGTCGGCGTCGGTGAATCCGTAGGTCGCAGGATCGAGTTCGCCGTGATCCTGACGCTGCTCCAGGCCGAGGGGATCGAGGTTGGCGTGCAGATGGCCGCGCATGCGATAGGCGCGGATCATCATCAGCGCGCGCACCGAGTCGCGCGTCGCCCGCTGCACGTCCTCGGGAGTAGCGGCGACGGGCGCGGCGATCGGCGGGGCAGGGGCGACCAAGGACTCGCCGCCTTCGCCGGTGAGCGCCCCGGTCCAGTCGTCGCTGGCCGTCGTCGGCCAGTCGTCACGCGCCCAGCTTGGCCGCAGGCTTGCCGGCGTCACGCCCATATCGGCGAAGAATTTGCGCCACTCCGGGCTGACGCTCGCCGGATCGGCGGCGTAGGCCGAAAGCAGACCTTCGATATAGACGGCGTTCGCGCCCTGAAGGAAAGAAGTGTTGAGAAAAGACTCGTTTTGCGCCGACCGGGACCCCGCCGGTCCTGCGCCGCCATCGGTTTCCAGACGCGCCATTGCACCGCTTCTCTCGACCGCCGGCCAAGGTCGTGAAACCTCAGATCGCCGGGGTCCGCCTGCGCGCCGCCGTTTTCCCGGCGGCGCAATCACTGCACGTTATATATGGCGGCGCGCCGGGATGTGCGCCTAACCTTTCAGCACTTCGACCAAAGTCTTGCCGAGGCGGGCCGGCGAGGGCGAGACTTTAACGCCCGCCGCCTCCATCGCCGCGATCTTACTTTCGGCGTCGCCCTTGCCGCCCGAGATGATGGCGCCGGCATGGCCCATGCGACGGCCGGGAGGGGCGGTGCGGCCGGCGATGAAGCCGACCATCGGCTTCTTGCGGCCGCGCTTCGCCTCGTCGATGAGGAACTGCGCCGCTTCCTCCTCGGCTGAGCCGCCGATCTCGCCGATCATGATGATCGACTTCGTGGCGTCGTCGGCGAGGAACAGCTCCAGAACCTCAATGAAGTCTGTGCCCTTGACCGGGTCGCCGCCGATTCCGACCGCGGTGGTCTGGCCGAGGCCCTCACGGGATGTCTGGAACACCGCCTCATAGGTCAATGTGCCGGAGCGCGAGACGACGCCAACCGAGCCGGGCGAGAAGATATTGCCGGGCATAATGCCGATCTTGCATTCGCCGGCGGTGACGACGCCGGGGCAGTTAGGGCCGATCAGGCGCGATTTCGAGCCGCTGAGCGAACGCTTGACGCGGATCATATCCTGCACCGGCACGCCCTCGGTGATGGCGACGATGAGCGGGATTTCCGCATCGATCGCCTCGCAGATGGCGTCGGCGGCCCCCGGCGGCGGAACATAAATGACGGAGGCGTCGGCGCCGGTTTTGGCGCGGGCCTCTGCGACCGTGTCGAACACGGGAAGATCGAGATGGGTGGAGCCGCCTTTGCCGGGCGAGACGCCGCCAACCATTTTGGTGCCATAGGCGATGCCCTGCTGGGCGTGGAAGGTCGCCGTCTTGCCGGTGAAACCCTGGGTGATGACTTTGGTGTTCTTGTCGATCAACACGGACATAAGGCGAATTCCTGAGGCGATGCGGCGGCGGGATCGGGGCGGCGCGCTTCATTTAGCCGCGACGCCCCCGGCGCGAAGGGCTCGCGCGGGCGCAAACTATGGGCAAAGGCGCCGCGAGACAAGGCGGAAAGCGTCCGGGAGGCCGCCCTGCGACGGGCTGTCGCGACGCGAGCGGACTCAAGGCGGAGGAACGAGGCTGTGGAGGGCTGCGGGACGCGGGACTGGCGCTTCTCAAGGATTGACGTCGACAATCGGCCGTCGGAGATTCGTCGCACGAGCGCTTTTCCTCTCGACACGCGGGCTATTTCCCAGACCCCTTCGAAAACGGGGCTTCACGGAAGATCAGGCTATCGGCGTGGTCGAGGCGCTGCGAGAGATCGAGGCGTCAGAGCTGGCCACCAAAAGCGACATTCTGGAGGTCGAGGCGAAGATCGAGACCGGCGTCGCAAATCTGAAAGTCGAAATTATCCGCTGGCTGATCGTCACGCAGGTGGCGCTGGCGGGTCTCGTTTTCGCGGCGCTCAGGTTCGGAAGGCAACAACATTTATAACGCTGCTTTTTGCGATTTGCCCCCTCACTGCGGCCATCTCGGAAACCCGGTCGGCTCCGCCGTTTGCGCGCGGCGTTTCGCCGAGGCGATGTAAACGTCGCGCCGCAACCGGTTGATGCCGCCGAGCGGCCGGTGCTCTTTCAGCCCGTGCCAGGGCGTCAGGACAAGATGCTCGCATTCCGTCGCCTGTAACGGATTGTCGATGTCCTGTGGGTCGATGACGATGGTCGCGACGTTCTGGTAGCTCGCGGCGCCGTCGGCTTTCGGCTTCCACTCCATATTGGCGACCTCGATCGGATAGTCCGGGTCGAGGGGCTGGAGACCGTCAGGCCGTAATTGAACCTGGAAATCAAAAACGACCGGGCGCGCCTCGGGACCCTTGAGGCTATGCTGCAACGCCTCCCGAAGATAATCCGTCGAGGGATTGTCCGGCGTCAGCGAGGGTTTCGCGGCATTACGCGGCCGCGCCGCGAATTTCGCCGCATGATCCTTGCCGAAGAGGAAGGGCGATCCCGAAAAATAATCGGCGTCCAGCGGATTGGCCAGCTGCGTCGGCTGTATGACTTGCGTGAGAATCTGGAAGATCTTCATCCGCTCTGGCGTTGGCGGGTTCAGGAAAACGGGAAAGGTTTCTTTCGCATTGTCTTTCTTGTCGAGCTGGATGCGGGTGAAGGCGAGATATTCCGCGACATCCGGAAAGGCGAACATCGGCTGATTGATCAGCAGAAAATCCTGGGTCTTGCCGCCCGGCTCCTCAATCAGCGTTTCGCCCTCGACGCCCAGCAGCTTGATCGCCATGCCGCGGCTGTCGGCCTTTTTGTCGTTGACGTCGGGCGCGATCACGGCGGTGGCGTTGGAGAAGCGTATCCACGCCGGATAGCTTTTGCCCGGCGTCGCGAACACGCCGACGCGGAATTTTTCCGGCAAATCGGAGTTGACCGTAAAACGCGCCTTCACGCAGCCATGCGCCTTCGGATGAACGGCGCGGCGCGCCATGGTTTCGCCCGCGCCGGCGCCGTAGCGCAGCTCCATCAGCTTGCCGGTGAGCGCCACCTGTTCAGCGATCTGCGCGGCTTCGTCCTTTGGAACGGTCTCTAACGTCGTTGCCGGATATTCCCCGGCGTTGGCCATCGCCGCCCATGGGGTGGCTGAAAAGGAGATTAAAAGAGCCGTAAAAATCGACCTTGTCATGTTCGCCTCACGGGTAGATGGCGTCACCGCGTGTCCATAAGCCCAAAAATGGAAAACGCTGAGCGACTGGGCAAAACACATGGTCGGGACGGTCTGCGCCATCCCGGTTAAACTACGCCTCAAAGCGTCTTGAGATATTCCAGCAGCGCTTTTTTCTCCGCGTCGCTCAGGGCTGTGCCGTAGTCGTGGCCGCAATGGCTGACGCCGGAACGCCGGTCGCAATCGGTCTGCATCGTGAAGGTCGATTTCGGCTGTTCGACCGCCAGTCCGACCGTGGCGAGATCGTAGGACGGCCCGACCTTGAACGATGCGACGCGCGTTTGCGGCGGTTTCAGCAATTCCGCCAGCGACGGAACGGAGGCGTTGTGCAGAAAGGGCGCGGCGGCCCAGATGCCCTGCATCACGCGCGCTTCATACTTGAGCTTGCCCTCGGTCTCCGGCGCTCTGGCGCAAGCCCAGCGGCCGGCGCCGGAGGCGCCGGGCATCTCGTAGGCGCCCTTCAGCTCTTCGACCAGGGGTTGCAGGACGCCGAGCGCAAGTTGCGCCTTGCGCCGGTCGCTCTCACTGGCCGTGATCGGGATGAAATGCTGAAGGATCGCGCCGCGCACGGCGGTCCCGAGAATCGCGACGGGCGCGTCGGTCTTGTTCAGCGCCGGCGAGACGAAGGGGATCTGCGCGCCCTCCAGCGCGCCGGAAGGAACCAGCCAATCCGGCGCGAAATATTGATACTCGCGCGCGTCTGTGCCGACGTCCTGAATGGGCGTGCACCAGGTGTCCGGATTCAAAAGACGCGGCTGACCTTTCGTGACGCCGTGGCAATCGACGCAGCCGCCGTTCTCGTAGGGCCGCTCATAGATATTGCGGCCCTGTTCGACCAGCGTGTAATCCACCGGCCATGCCCATCTTGGCGGACCGATGCGCTCGACGAGATGTTCGAGCTGGATCAATCCTGCGAAATCGACTGAATTGTTGCGGGTAAAATTGAATCCGAGCAGATGGGTTTTGTCCGGCTCCGGGTAGAATTCGCCGAAGACTCCGTAGACCTGCCCGACATTGCGCGCCATCGCCAGAATCCGGTCGCCATTGTCGGCGAAGCCCGGCCATTGCGTATGATCCTGACGCGGCGCGTTCCAGAGGAAGGGCGGCCGCACAGGCGCATCCGCCATGCGGATGCTGTCGTGCAGGATGTGCGTCGGACCCGGTCCAAGATCGAGACCGGTGACGCGGTTGAGGATCATGCCGACCGCATCGATCCGACCGGCGCCCCAGGGCTTGTCCTTGGGCAGACCCCTGGAGGTGATGGCGTTGTGGCGCGCATGCCAGAGATCGACCTCGATCCGCAGCCTGGCCTCCTCCTGCGGGTTGTCGTTCGCCCCGAGAACGGCGCGGGAAAAGTCGGCGAAGGCCGCCGGGGTCGCTAGCGCCTTGCCCACGGCCGCGTCGAGTTCCGCCCAAAGCGCGCCCATATCGGCCAGCGATGGTCCGCCGTCGATACGATAGTCCTTGCCGCCGATTTCGATTTGCCGCGTGTGACACGCCGCGCAATTGGGTCCGAGATAGCCATCGTCGGTGACGGTGAAGCCGACCGGAAGCCCCTTCGGATTTTGCGGGTTCGGCAGATAGCCGTAACGCGTCAGCCCCTCGGCGAGGGTTTGGCCGTCAGGGAGTTTCAGGGCCTGCGCCCATTTCCAGGGGATCATGCGCGACCCCTGGCTCTCAACGTAAAACTGGCTCCAGGCCGCCTCGTCCCAGGGGGCGGCGGCGGCGCTCGATTGCTGATTGAGCCGCTCGTAAGCGAAGCTGTTGGCGAGAGAAAAAGCGCAAAAACCGGCCGCAATCGCGACCCGGAAAATAAACTTTGCAATTTTCATGACCGGACTCCCATTGGACAAGGGGAAAAATCCAGGATCGATCCGAAACTCCGGGATTGGCCTGCCCGACAAATGTCATTGTCAGTCCAGCGCATGGTCCGCGATCGCCGCGTGAGTGTCAACGCAGGCTGCAGACAGTTCTTCCCCTCCTGTTTCAGGGAGGGCGGTGAGAATAATCCGCGAAAAAAAGCCGGCGGAGCGCGCCCCGCCGGCTTCTAACATTCTGGATTTGCTGTTTTTTCTAGGCCGTTTGCGCGCCGAGGCTCGACACGTCGACCTTGACGCCCGGCCCCTGCGTGGAGCTGAGCGCGACGCGCTGGATATAGGTGCCCTTCGAGCCTTGCGGCTTGGCCTTGGCGACCGCGTCGACGAAGGCCTTGATGTTCTCGATGAGCTTGCCTTCGTCAAACGACGTCTTGCCAACTGTGCCCTGCACGATGCCGGCCTTCTCGACGCGGAACTCGACGGCGCCGCCCTTGGAGGCTTTCACCGCCGCAGCGACATCCATCGTCACCGTGCCGACCTTTGGGTTCGGCATCAGACCGCGCGGGCCGAGCACCTTGCCCAGTCGACCGACGAGCGGCATCATGTCCGGCGTGGCGATGCAGCGATCGAAATCGATCGCTCCGCCCATCACCGTATTGACGAGGTCGTCAGCGCCGATAATGTCTGCGCCGGCGGCCTTCGCCTCATCGGCCTTGGGCCCGCGCGCGAAAACCGCGACGCGCAGCACGCGGCCGGTGCCGTTTGGCAGATTGACCACGCCGCGCACCATCTGATCGGCGTGTTTGGGATCGACGCCGAGGTTCATGGCGATTTCAACCGACTCGTCGAATTTCGCCTTTGCGCGCTCGCGCACCATTTTGACAGCCTGATCGACAGGGTAAAGTTTCGTGCGCTCGATGCCCTCGCGGGCCTTGTCGATGCGTTTTCCGATATGAGCCATCGTCTTACTCCACCACCTGCAGGCCCATGGCGCGGGCCGAGCCTTCGATCATCGACATTGCGGATTCAATCGAGGAGCAGTTGAGATCGACGATTTTCTTTTCGGCGATGTCCCGAATCTGCGCCTTCGTCACCTTGCCGACGGTGGTGCGGCCGGGGGTCTTGGAGCCCGAGGCCGGCTTTTTTCCGATCTTGAGACCGACCGCCTTCTTCAGGAAGAAGCTGACCGGCGGCTGCTTCATCTCGAAGGTGAAGGAACGGTCCTGATAGGCGGTGATGATGACGGGGATCGGCGTCCCCTTTTCCATCTGGGCCGTCTTGGCGTTGAACGCCTTGCAGAACTCCATGATGTTCAAGCCGCGCTGACCGAGCGCGGGTCCGATCGGCGGCGAGGGGTTCGCCGCGCCGGCCGGCACTTGCAGCTTTATGTAGCCGGCAATTTTCTTCGCCATGTGGTTTCTCCAACATGTGATCGCGCCGCACGCCGGGCGTACGGGCCATCGGTTGCAGGTCGTGGTCCGGCATGAACTCCCCGATGGCGTCGGGGCATGTCTTCCACGGCGGTCTCCCGTCGCCGGCGGCGACGAAAAAAGCCCTCGGCGAGAGGGCTGGAGGTCTTATAGAGGATCAGGGAACGAACGCAACCCGATACCCCGGTCCTCTGAGCTTCTCTTCACGCCCTCACCCCTCGTTGGGATTGATCGTCTGACAGGCTTTTATCCCGGACAGGCGCCTGCCCTTGCGGCTTTCGCTTCCGTCGCCGTTGTGGCCGATGCACAAGCCCGCGCTGCCCGATGTCCGGCGAAACATTGAAAACGCCAGCGCGAACTCTCTGAAAACTGTCTCGACCAAGAGCTGGACAAAGATTCCAATGACGCCGGTCGGCGTCGCGTTGATGCTGAGCCTAAAAAGTCGTCAAAGCTTGGGGAATAACCGCGCCAGCGCTCAATGCGCTTCCGGCGAGAGGCCGGTCTTCTGTTCGAGGCGGCGCGCGCGCTCGTCAAGTACCGTCAGCAGGACGCCGTGGCCGACGACGACGAATGATATTCCATCACCGATCGGCGCAACCCGCCGATCTGGTCGCCAAGCCGTTTTTCAAGCACCAGTATGTCGGAGGCGACATTGGCGCGCAGCGATTTGATTTCCGATTGTACATCAGCGATTTTGTCGGCGAGGCTGTCCACCTTACCGTCGATCCTGCGCAACATCGCCAGTGTGAAATTCTCGGGCTCGTCGCTCATTACGGCATTCATCGCCTGTCGCCACGATGCGACGGCGCCCTCATAGCACGTGAATGTAAAAACTGGCAGGGAAGTTTCGTGCGCTCGTCAAGACAACGGCAAGGCTGGACCCGGTTAAGAGCAGAATAGGACAGCCTAGACCTTCTCGACCTGGCCGAACTCCAGCTCCACCGGGGTCGGACGGCCGAAGATCGAGACGGCGACCTTGAGGCGCGAACGATCTTCGTCGACCTCCTCAACCAGACCATTGAAGGAGGCGAAGGGGCCGTCGGCGACGCGCACCGTCTCGCCGATTTCGAAGCTGATCGTCGGCTTGGGCCGTTCGACGCCCTCGGCGACCTGGCCCTTGATGCGCATCGCCTCCGCTTCGGAGATCGGCATCGGCTTGTTGTCAGCGCCCAGAAAGCCGGTGACTTTTGGCGTGTTCTTGATCAGCGAAAAGACCGGATCGGTGAGATTGCATTTCACTAGCACGTAGCCGGGGAAAAACTTGCGCTCGGTGTTCACCTTTCGGCCGCGCCGGACCTCGACAACATGCTCCGTCGGCACAAGGATCTCTTCGAAGTTTTCCGAGAGCTGGCGTTGCGCCGCCCCTTCGCGAATGGCTTCCGCCACCTTCTTTTCGAAATTCGAATAGGCGTGAACGATATACCAGCGCATGGTCATGAGGGCGTCATCCGCTCAGAAAATAATTTAAAAACCGCCGCCGATGACGATTTTCACGATAAACCGCAAAACCGAGTCGACGAGCACGAAGAAGAGGCTGGCGAGCAAAACCATGGCGATCACGAGTCCGGTCGTCACCATGGTTTCTCGGCGTGACGGCCACGTGACCTTCTTCGCCTCTGCGCGAACTTCCTGAATAAAGGTAAAGGGGTTAACCATTGTCTCAACCCATTGCAGCACGACACGCGCGTCAAGATCGATTTCGGTCCCGACGGGCGCGTATCGAAAACAATTGCGGCGCGGAACCTTCCGGCCCCGCGCCACTCATAGGAACGAATATATCCCTCTCGACGCCAAAGGCCAAGCGAAAAAACTGCCCACTTTGATCGCTGTCGACGGGCGACCGACCGAGGTCCTGTGGCCAGCAGGGGAATTTACGGATATGCAGCCCCCACCCCGCTTTTGAACTGGAGGCCCGGATGCGTTTCCTTCCTCTCGCCGCCCCCATGGTCCTTGTTGCGCTGCTGGTCGGTTGCAACGCTCCCCGACAGACCGGCCCGGCTGTCGATCCGACCGGGCCGGCGCCGCAGGGCGTGACGGGCGCCGCCATGGGCTCCGCCGGCTCGGGCTGCGCCGCAGCCATCGGACGCTATCGATCCGTCATTGAGAACGATCTCAAGATGGGCCATGTAAATCAGAGCGTCTATAGCCTGATTCAGGGCGAGATCGGCGAGGCCGATACGGCCTGCGCCGCCGGTCAGGACGCTCGCGCCGTCTCTCTGGTCCGCGCCTCGAAATCGCGTCATGGATATCCAGGCTAGACGGTTTCAGCCGACCAGGCTGGAAAGGTCCAGTTATCCAGGCTTTGAATTCGTCGGGTTGGTTCACTAGATCCCCAAGAACGAATCCCGCTCATGACGCGCGCAGGGTGAAAGCAAAATGATAAATATCAAATCAATGGGGCTGGCCTTAATCGCAACTGCGAGCATTTCCGGCGCAGCGCTTGCGCAGGACGCTTTTTCACTGACCATCAGAGACCATAAATTCGACCCTGCAGAACTGCGCATCCCGGCTGACAAGGCGGTAACGCTGGTTGTCAAAAATCTCGACCCTACTCCTGAGGAGTTCGAGAGCAAGCCATTGAGAATAGAGAAAATCGTGCCGCCCAACAGCGAAGCTAGCTTCACGTTGCGGCCGCTCAGGCCGGGCCGCTACAAATTCTCCGGAGAATTCCACGAGGACACCGCCCGCGGCGAGATCATCGTCGACTGACAATGGAGACCCTATGCTCGGCGCATTGATCATCGTTTTTCGTGAGGCTATTGAAGCGGGCCTGATCGTTGGCATTGTCCTGGCGGTCACGCGCGGCGTTCCTCTTGCTGGCCGTTATGTTCTGGGCGGCGTCGCGACCGGCGCGATCGGCGCCCTGCTCGTCGCAGCCTTCGCGGATCGGTTGTCGCGCGCATTCGCCGGCAGCGGCCAGGAATTGTTCAACGCGGCCGTGCTCGCGCTCGCGGTTGGCATGCTCGCCTGGCACAATATCTGGATGGCCCGTCATGGCCGAGAAATGGCGCAGGAGCTATCAGCCGTCGGAAAGTCGGTGGCTGCCGGCGAGCGTACGTTGTTCGCGCTGGCGAGCGTTGTCGGTC
The DNA here is from genome assembly GCA_040399965.1 of Methylocystis sp. Taxonomy (GTDB): domain Bacteria; phylum Pseudomonadota; class Alphaproteobacteria; order Rhizobiales; family Beijerinckiaceae; genus Methylocystis. The sequence continues at coordinate 60,607 of JBBARD010000001.1, forward strand.
TCGCCATTTTACGCGAGGGGGCTGAGGTCGCGCTTTTTCTTTACGGCGTGCTCGCCTCAGGAGAATCCGGCTTCGATGTGTTTTTGGGCGGATTGATGGGGCTCGCTCTGGGCGGGGCGACGAGCCTTGCGACCTTCTATGGACTTGTCAACATACCGCCCAGGCATCTCTTCGCCGTGACCACGGCTCTGATCACCCTTCTCGCCGCCGGTCTCGCCGCCCAATGCGTCGGCTTCCTTCAACAGGCTGGCCTGATTACTGCGCTTTCCGATACGCTGTGGGACAGCTCCTGGTTATTGTCGGACAAGAGCATTCCCGGCCGCGTGCTGCACACGCTGGTGGGTTACGCCGACCAGCCCTCGGGGATGCAGGTCCTCGCCTGGATCGCGACGCTTGTCGCGATCTATGGCGCAACGAAGCTGCTTTCGCCGACCCCGTCCACGCCGGCGCGGGTGGCGGCCTGATAGCGCGGGTTTTCGGGGTTAATCCCGTTCTGCGAGTGCGATCTTCATTGACAATGCGCTCTTCCCCCGACCGCGATCCTGTGGCGGCATATCGGGCGGGTTCAAGACCGCGCCGGGCGCTTCACGACCAGTCCGAGGGAGGTCCGCAAGCGCAATCCAGCGGCGGTCCCGCCAATCTCCGGGCTTGAACCCAAGCATCGTCGCGGCCATTTCCGGTTTACGACCTGGTCGGACGCGTTGGCCGATCCGGCGAGGCGAGATAAGAAAAGCATCGCAACCGCGCGGACGCCTCTCGTCGTTCGCAAGCGTCCATGTCACGACCGCCGCAGCCCGCCGAGGAAAGGAAAATCGATCCGATGCCCTCACGCAACAACGCCCTCGAAAATTTTCTGGGCGGCTCGCCGATTTCCGTCGTCACGCGGCTGTTCTTCGTTTCGCTTGTCGTTGGCGCTTTGCTGATGTGGCTTGAACTGCGGCCAATGGACGTCCTGCGTGGGGTTCAGGCGTTTTTCGAGCGCATCTATCAGCTTGGCTTCGGCGCGGTGCGGGAGCTTGCGAGCTATGTAGTGGCGGGCGCGGTCTTTGTGGTGCCGGCGTGGTTCGTTCTGCGACTGATGAATATGAGCGGGCGCGGGCGTTAGGTTCCGTCCCAGTCCTTTTCTCCCGCCATCTCCAGTACGAGACGCCATTCCGCTTCGGTCACCGGTTGTACGGAAAGGCGCGAGTTATTGACCAGCGCCATATCCGCGAGCTTCGGTTCGTTCTTGATCTGTGCGAGCGTCACGGCTTTCAGCGGTTTGATTGCCTTGACGTCGACCATGCCGAACTTGCCAGTCTCGTCGGTGTGATCTGGGTAATAGGTCTTGATGACCTCGACGACGCCGACAATCGCACGCTCTTCGTTGGAGTGATAGAAGAATCCCCTGTCGCCTTTCTTCATTGCCATCATGTGTTTTTTAGCGAGATGATTTCGCACGCCATTCCAGAATGTGCCTTTGGCGCCGGCGTCGACCTGCTGCAACCATGACCATGTTGCGGGTTCGCTTTTGAACAGCCAGTGGGCCATCACAATTTCGCTCCCACCACATGTTTCCAGAGGCGCAGGTCGACGCGCTCGAACAGGCCGGCTTTCGCATAAGGGTCTTCCGACAGCAGCGCGCGCGCTGCCGCCTCGTCGACGCAGTCGATAATCAGAAGCGAGCCATTTGGCTTTTCCGCCGCATCGAGAAAAGGACCGCCAAGCTTAACCGCCTCAGCGTGTTTCGCCAAAAAGGCCAGATGTTCGGAACGCGTGGCGAGCCGAACATCGAGCGCGCCGGGTTTGTCGTAGCAGAGTGCGGCGAATAGCAAGGTACACCTCTTTTCGTGGGAGTGTCGCCGAAGGGCCAGAACGCCTAACCGCCCGCCTGCTCGAAGGTTTTCTCCGTCGCCAGGACGCGATCGCCGAAGGCTGTGATGTTATCCCGCAAGGCGGCGATCTCCGGATCGGTTCCGATCGAGCCCCCGCCGGTCGCGCGCCGTCGCGCTTGCTCGGCGCGGAGAGCTTCAAGGGCGCCATTAAGCATGGCGACGTCGGCGCGGGCGGCCTCGAGCCGGGTGGCCGTTTCGCCGGCTTCGGCGCGCGCCTCGGCGCAAGCCGTCTCGAGGCGCGAGATTTCGTTTTCGAAACGCTGCTGCGCGTTGGTCGCCTCGGCGCGGGCGTCGTCGAGGCCTTTCTGCAATTCACGACGATCAGAGTCCATGAGAGAAAGTTGCTGCGTCAGTGTGGCGTTGTCCGCCTTGTGCCGGGCCAGCTCTTCCTCAAGCGCAGCTGCGCGAGACGCCGCCGCCGCGCTGCGCTCGTAATCGTCGCGAAGCCTTTCTGTCTCCTGCTCCAGACGAATATTCTCCTCATGCATGGCGCCGATGCGGGCTTCATGCGCCGCGACGCGCGTATGCACGACTTCCGTCTCGCGACCGAGCTGTTCCTTGTCCTGTTCGAGCAGCCGCAGTCTTGCGATCCCACGTTCGGCGCGTTCGGTCATTTCGTGAAGCGCCATTTCCGTCGAGCGTAACAGTTCTGTGCGCTCCGCTACAGTTTTCAGAGCTTCGTCGATCCGCGCCTGCATGTCGCGATGCAAGGTCTCGGCTTTCTTCAGCCATTCGCCCGCTTCGGCGACCTTTCCGGCATATCGGCCCGTCGTCGCCATGTCCTGGGCGCGGGCAGCCTGAAGCGACTCCATTTCCTGTTCGAGGCGGCGCTCACGAACCGCGAATTCGGCGCGCAGCAGATCGCGTTCGGCGATCACCTCCTCCATAGACATTGGCGCGAGCATTTGAAGCCGCCGCATCGACAGCCTCATCGCCCGGCGCCAGAAAGCGGGGAGCAGCATCAGGGCCAATAGCGCTGCGACCAGAAAGCCGAGCGCGAAATACATCGCCTGTTCGATCACGTTGCCTGTCTCCAGTCCCGTGATTGAGGGACGCTGGCAGTCTCTACGCGTTCGTTACTGTCGCATGAATTCGTCTTGAAATCAAAAACAAGGCGAGCGTGTGAGGTCGTTGGTCCCATCGCGACGTCTGGGTTGAGGTCTCCGGCCTTGCGGCGGATCACGCCGTTTCCAGGGGAGCGCGCGACAGGCTTGGCGCGCTTCCCGATCTGATCGAAACCGAGAGGGGGCTGGAATTTCGTTTTATCGGGCCGCCTTTTGCCGAACCGGTTTAAACTTCCGCTAAAAACTCAAAGTCAGAAGGGATTCCAAGTCTTTTCCGTCGTGAATTTCAAATAGCCGAGGTTCATGCCGATTCTTGCGCCAACGCCGCTACGAACCGGAATAACCACCACCTCATTGTTATTCAACGCGGTGAATCCAAGCCCGCCAATCAGATAGGCGGAGCCGTCGACGCCAGAATAACGGCGGTAAATGCTCTCGACCGCCGGCAAATTATAGACCAGCATCATGGTGCGGTCGCCATCCATGCCGGCGTCGAATCCGATGGACGGTCCTTGCCAGAACACCGGTCGTTTGCCGGCGTTGCGCGTATACATCGTGCCTTCGCCATAGCGCAGTCCGCCGACGAAGGCTCCGCTGCCTTCCTGCCCCAGAATGTAGGCGTTGGGTTTTCCCCATCGACGATTGGCGCTTTCCACGCCCTCAGCGAGTCCGCGCGCGATTGAACCGAAAAAGCGGTGGCCGTTGTCGACGATTTCATCGCTGGAAAAAGCTTCCGGGCGAACGTCGGCGCGGGCGAAAGGCCCAGGCAGCGCCCCAGCGGCAGCGGCGCCGGCGGCGAGGCTGAAGATGTCGCGGCGGGACAGGATAGCTGAAGGTTTCGATACGCTCATGACGCGGACTCCGATACGCGGCCTGTCGTTGGCGGTTCGACAGCGCCGACGCGCGGAGTCCCGGGTCAGACGAAGGGGCTTCCGCGCACGGGGTAATTTCGCGCGCGGCAGTTAATTAAACGTTGCGACGCTCGCAGGTTGCGCATCCCCCCAGGCGACAAAGGGACCGTTGCGATAAAAGCCTTCAGCCTTGCCGTAGACCAGCGGCGCGCCTGCAGGGGTTAACACAGCGCCTCCCGCTGCGCGCAAAATGGCGTCCCCTGCCGCCGTATCCCACTCCATGGTTCGTCCGAATCGGGGATAAATGTCCGCCCTGCCTTGCGCGATGACGCAAAATTTGAGCGACGAGCCCATCGCCCTCCGCTCCCGGATCGGTAAAGAATTCAGCAAGGCGACGGTGTTGTCGTCGAGATGCGACTTGGAGAGCAGCGCCGTCAGCCCGCCAGCAGGGCGCGGCCGGACGGCAAGCGCCCCCCAGTCCTGCGAGCCGGGCAATATTCCCCCCGCCGCCGCTTTGGTCGTGAAGCCCTGTGCGCCGGCGAACCAGACTCGGGCTCCGGCGGGGGCGTAAATGGCGCCAGCGACCGGTTGGAGCCTGTCGACGAGCGCCACATTGACGGTGTACTCGGGGCTGCGGCCGATGAATTCCCGTGTCCCGTCAATAGGGTCGATCAGCAGAAAGGCGTCTGTGTGGGGCGGCGTTTCGCCCCGCGCGGCGGCTTCCTCGGCGATTGAGGGCACGCCTGGAAGTTCGCGCTCAAGCGCCCGCATCAGGAAAGCCTCGATCCGCTCGTCCGCCTCGCTAACCGGAGACTGGTCGGATTTCACGTGCGAGTGGATCTCCGGACGGTCCAGAATTTCGATGGCGATGGCTCCCGCCTCAATCGCCAGACTCGCAAACAGACGGGCGAGAGAATTCCGTTCGAGGGGAGAAAGCGTGGGGTTGGTAATGTTTTTTTATCCTTTACAGGGTTCTTGTAGCCCTTGACGGCCGCGCATTGCATTTCATGCGGTCGCCACTACCCTCTGCGTCAGAACCTTGCAGTGATTCGCGCGCCGCGTCAGCACGTTTCAACCGAATCAATTGCAATTGTCGGGCGTGAACACGCAATTCGCCGCGCAAGGCGCGGCCATCTCCGAGGTGGCTTGATGACCCAGTATTCGCTCGACGCGCTCGATCTTGCGGCGTTGCTGTCCTCGCGTGTTTGTCACGATGTGATTTCTCCGGTTGGCGCCATCGTCAATGGCCTTGAGGTTCTGGAGGAAGAAAACGACCCCGAGATGCGAGGACATGCGCTGGCGCTGATTAAATCAAGCGCCAATGAAGCCAGTTCACGACTGCAATTCTGTCGTCTGGCCTTCGGCGCCGCCGGCTCGAGGGGCGCTTTGATCGATACGGGCGACGCTGAAGTGGTAACGCGTCAGTTGCTGGCCGACGAGCGCACGAGGCTGAACTGGAGCGTGCCGCGTGTGCTGATGTCCAAAAACAAGGTGAAGGTTCTGCTCAATCTTTGCCTGCTTGCCGATGCGACAATTCCACGTGGCGGCGTCATCGCCGTCGCCTCAACTGGCGACGAGGAGAAAGTCGCGTTCCGGGTCGAGGCGCGGGGCGCCAACGCCCGTCTGGCGGCAGTAACTCCAGCCTTGCTCGCCGGCGAGACGGAAGAGGGCGCGATCGACGCCAGGGCCATTCAGGCCTACTACACCGGTCTCGTCGCGAAGGCCTGCGGCCTGGAACTTGGGGCCTCCTGCGACGCTGATCTCGTGGTCTTCGAAGCCCGTCCAGCTGAGATCGCAGAAAATGCGATCACACCCGTCGTCGCCGGGTCGGCGCTTACCGAACCTTCCGACGCGCTCCAAAACGCGGTCGCCTGAGCAAGAACCCTGAACAGAACGCTGCGCTCCGGGGGCGGGTCAGGATGGCGTCCCGACCGAGAATTTTCGGAGCGCCCTATTCCTTTTGCTGCAGGAACATAAAAAAGCCCCGGCTCGTGAGCCGGGGCTTCTGTTGTCCAAACTTGTTGTTGTCCCTTTAGGCTTGCTCCGGCAATCGGGCAGGAATTAGGCGGCTTCTAGGCCGTAATGCGCTCTTCGGTCTCGCTGGGCTCTCGCAGCACGTAGCCGCGGCCCCAAACCGTTTCGATGTAATTGCGGCCTTCGCTGGCGTTGGCGAGTTTTTTTCGCAGCTTACAGATGAACACGTCGATGATCTTGAGTTCTGGCTCGTCCATGCCGCCATAGAGGTGATTAAGAAACATTTCCTTGGTGAGGGTCGTGCCCTTGCGCAGAGAGAGCAGTTCCAGCATTTGGTATTCTTTGCCGGTCAGATGCACGCGCGCGCCGCTCACCTCAACCGTTTTCTGGTCGAGATTGACGATCAGGTCGCCGGTTGCGATGACTGACTGCGCATGCCCCTTCGAACGGCGAACAATGGCGTGAATGCGGGCGACCAGTTCGTCCTTGTGGAAGGGTTTGGTCAAGTAATCGTCTGCGCCGAAACCGAGACCCTTGACCTTATCCTCAATGCCGGCGAGCCCGGAGAGGATCAGGATCGGCGTTTTGACCTTGGCGACGCGCAGCGTGCGCAGCACCTCGTATCCGGACATGTCCGGCAGGTTCAGGTCCAGCAGGATGATGTCGTAATCGTAGAGCTTTCCGAGATCGATGCCTTCCTCGCCGAGATCGGTGGTGTAGACGTTGAAATTCTCGGATTTAAGCATGAGCTCGATGCTTTGAGCGGTCGCGCTGTCGTCTTCAATCAATAAAACGCGCATGTTCGTTCCCCGGCGAGCTCCAGTAAATACAAAAATATTTTGTCGTTCTCATTCACACGGCCGCTCGGTTCGCGACCTGCGGACGACGAGACCCTTCCCGACATGAACGAAAGGTAAGCGCTAATGGTTAACAAAGGTTCACCAGCGAGGCCGCCGCGCCCAAATTATTAATGCGACAGTCTCGGGAACCCTGACGCGACGCGCGCCGGAGTGGCGGCGATACCGGGGAAAAGGGACGACGTCGATTGATGCGAATCAGCCAACAAAGTTCAATCTACCCGTTTTCCAAAGTTGAGGGGAAGTCGCCAAAACTGGTAACAATACGATCTTGCGCGCAAGCGTGATTGACTTGTAACGGCGCTTTCTCGTATATGCCTCGCACGGCGTCGCTCCCCAACAAGGGGCGACGCCATCCCTTTTCGCGGTCCCTCGACAGCGGGCGGCGATGGCGGCCAGGTTTTGGCCCCGTCCGCTAACAGGGCCGATTAGATAATGTCTTTAGTAAGATAGGCGGCGCGGCCGCCTGTGGAGAACGTCGGTGAAACGGACCTATCAACCCAGCAAAATCGTGCGCAAGCGTCGTCATGGTTTTCGCGCGCGCATGGCCACCGTCGGCGGCCGCAAAGTTATCGCCGCGCGTCGCGCGCGTGGCCGCAAGCGCCTGTCCGCCTGAGGTTCACGGCGGCGGCTGGATGGCCGGACGGCAGCATGACGACGAACGCCCCCTCCGGCTTAGCCCACTCTCCCAATTCTCCGCATCGTCTTCGCCGGCGAAGTGAGTTCCTGGTCGCAGCGAAATCCGGTCTGCGCAACTCTGGACGCCTGTTCACTATCCAGATGGTTGATCAGGCGCAGATGGTTTGGCCGGCGACGATGGGGCCGCCCGCCGCCGACGCGCCGCCGAGATTTGGTTTAACCGTCACCAAGAAGGTCGCTGGCGCCGTCGGCCGAAATCGTATCCGACGGCGTTTGCGCGAGGCCTTGCGCACCGGCGGCGTCCCGACAGTCATAGGCCGTGATGGCGGGATTGACGGACATAGCGCAATTGGCGGAATTGACGGACTTGGCGCGCGCGCCGGTCAGGACTACGTAATCATTGCCCGGCGGGAGGCGCTGAACGCGCCTTTTGCAGATATCCTATCGCAGATGGCCGAGGGGTTCGCGCGGTTGCAGGACCGCAAAGCGGCGCGCGGTCGGCGAAACCAGACAGAAAGAACAGGCGTTCCGCGCGATGAATGAGAACACCAGGAATATGCTGCTCGCTGCCGCCGTTTCGATGATTTTCATCGGACTGTGGGATTATTTTTACGCATTTCCCGAGATGGATCGGCAGAAAAAAGTTCTCGCCGAGCAGGAACGCCTCGCCAAGATCACGCCGCTGGGCGCGCCGGATAAGCCGGTCGTTGAAACCCTCAAGCGCGTGCTCCAGACACGGGATACAGCGCTGGCGCAAAGTCCCCGCGTGATGATCGATAGCAAATCGATTGTAGGATCTATTGCGCTAAAAGGCGCTCGCATCGACGATGTTTCGCTGAAGAATTACCGTCAAAGCGTCGATCCGACGAGCCCGCTCATCACCCTGCTGTCGCCGGAAAACGGTCCGGAGGCTTATTATGCAGAGATTGGCTATCTGACCGCTGCGACCGAAAACGCCCCGGCGTTGCCGACAACCGAAACCCTCTGGACCGCCGATAGCGACAAGCTCACGACGTCTCGTCCTGTCACGCTCACCTGGGACAATGGCCAGGGTCTGATCTTCAAACGGGTAATTTCGGTCGATGAGGAATATCTCTTTGCGGTGAAGGACAGCGTCGAGAACAAGTCTGGCCGGCCCGTTTCGCTTCACACCTTTTCACGCATGATTCGTGTCGGCCATCCTCCGTCCGCCGGTTACGCCGCGCTGCACGAGGGTTTTGTCGGCGTTATCGGCGACAAGGGCGAAGAACTTGCCTACGATAAACTGGAGAAGGAAGCCAACGCCACCAAGACCTTCAAGGGTATTGGCGGCTGGGTTGGCTTCACGGACAAATACTGGGGAGCCGTCGTCGCGCCCGACCAGAACGCAGCGATGGAAGCGCGCTATCTCTCCATGGGCGGCGCCGTCAAAACCTATCAAGCGGACGCAGTGAGCAGCGAGGCGAAATTGCTCGCCCCTGAGACGACGTTCTCGACGACCTCCTATGTCTTCGCCGGCGCCAAGGAGGTCGACACCCTCGACGCCTACAAAGCGAATCCCGGTCTCAAACGCTTCGATCTGCTAATCGATTGGGGCTGGTTTTACTTTATCACCCGTCCGATGTTCCGGCTGATCGACCTCCTTTACCGCGTGCTCGGCAATTTTGGCCTCGCCATTCTGGCGGTGACGGTGATCGTCAAGACGGCTTTCCTGCCGCTCGCCAATAAAAGCTACAAGTCGATCGCCAAGATGAAAGAAATTCAGCCCAGGATCAAGGAGCTGAAGGAGAAGCACGGCGACGACAAGCACGCCTTCAACATGGCGCAGATGGAGCTTTTCAAGCGCGAGAAAGTCAATCCAGCCAGCGGCTGTCTACCCGTGCTGTTGCAAATTCCGGTGTTTTTCTCGCTCTACAAGGTTCTCGTTGTGACGATCGAGATGCGTCATGCGCCTTTCTTCGGCTGGATCAAGGATCTTTCCGCGCCTGATCCGACAAATGTTTTCAATCTTTTCGGTCTGTTGCCGTTCGATCCGACCCATGTCGCCATCTTCGGTCCCTATCTTATGCTCGGCGTCTGGCCGTTATTGATGGGCGTTTCGATGTGGCTGCAAATGAAGATGAACCCGGAGCCGACCGACGAAGTCCAAAAAATAATGTTCAACTACATGCCGCTGATGTTCACATTCACCATGGGCGGCTTCGCTTCCGGTCTCGTGATTTACTGGACCTGGAACAATCTGCTGTCGGTCATCCAGCAGGGCGTGATCATGAGCCGGGCCGGCGTGAAGTTCGAATTGTGGGATAACCTTCGCAAGACGTTCCAGCGGGCGTGAGGCGTGCGCGGGCGGTCGGTCGGGCAAGCGGTCGTCGGCATCGTTTCGGTAATTCATGACACGCACGACACAAGCCGATTTCGACGAGGATGGGCGCCTGCTTTTCGCCGGTCCCTGCGATTTCATCTTTGCCAGCGCTTCGGTTAAGGATTTGCCGGCTGCCGGCGCGCCCGAAATCGCCTTCGCTGGACGCTCCAATGTTGGCAAATCTTCGTTGCTCAACGCCCTGACCAATCGCAAGACTCTGGCGAGAGTTTCCAATACGCCGGGCCGCACGCAACAGCTTAACTTTTTCTCCCTGACCGGCGCCGCAGGCGGCGACGAGCGACTGCGGCTTGTCGACATGCCGGGCTATGGCTACGCGGCGGTCGGCAAGGAAAAGATCGCCGGCTGGTCGAAACTTATGCGCGACTACTTACGCGGCAGGGCGCAACTGGCGCGGGTTTTCGTGCTGATCGACGCACGTCGTGGCGTCAAAACCGTCGACGACGAGATGTTTGATCTTCTCGATCAGGCGGCCGTTTCCTATCAGGCGATTTTGACGAAACACGACGAAGTCAAGCTCTCCGAGCGGAGTCAGGTTGTCGAGGAGACTCTCGCGACCCTTCGCAAGCGGCCTGCCGCCTATCCCGAGCTGATTTTCACGTCGTCGCAGACCGGCGAGGGGATCCCGACGCTGCGCGGCGCCATCGCCAGGCTGTTGCACGAACGAAAGTCTTGAAACTGTCGTGCGGAGCGGTCTAGGTGGAAAGGCGTCGCCATTCCTGATCGCCGTTCCAGAGGATTGCCCGAAATGTCCACCGAATCCGTCGACAACGCGTTGCAGCAGGCTCGCATTCTCATGCAGGCGCTGCCGCATATGCTGCGCTATGATGAAGCCATCGTCGTCGTTAAATACGGCGGTCACGCTATGGGCGACGACAGAGTAGCGCGCGATTTTTCCCGCGATATGGTTTTGCTCGAACAATCCGGCGTGAATCCCGTTGTCGTTCATGGCGGGGGGCCACAGATCGGCGCCATGCTGAATCGTTTGGGCGTCGAGTCCAAATTCGCCGATGGCCTGCGCATCACGGATGGCGAAACGATGGGAATCGTCGAGATGGTGCTTGCCGGATCGATCAATAAACAGATTGTCGGCTACATCAATTCGGAGGGCGGGCGCGCCATAGGCTTGACCGGCAAGGACGGCCGCATGTTAACCGCGAAGAAGCTGGAGCGATCCGATGGCGTTGATCTCGGATATGTCGGCGAACCTGATCGCGTCGACACCACGGTGCTCGATCAGGTGCTGGGGCGCGAGTTGATCCCGGTGCTGGCGCCTGTCGCTCAGGGACCGGGCGGCGCGAGCTATAACATCAACGCAGATACCTTCGCCGGCGCTATCGCCGGCGCGCTTGGCGCCAAGCGCCTGTTGTTTCTCACCGACGTGCCGGGCGTGCTCGACAAGAACAAGCAACTCATCCAGGAACTCAAGGTCGCCGACATTCCCGGTCTTATTGCCGACGGCACGATCACGGGCGGCATGATCCCCAAAGTCGAGACCTGTATTTACGCCATTGAGCGCGGCGTCGAGGGCGTGGTCATTCTCGACGGCAAGTTGCCGCATGCGGTGCTGATCGAATTACTGACCGATCATGGCGCCGGCACGCTGATCACAAAGTGAGCGACCTTGCGGGGCGTTTTGCGCGGATCGACACATGGGTGTTCGATCTTGACAACACGCTTTACCCGCAGACAGCCGATCTCTGGCCAAAAATCGACGCGCGGATCACGCTGTTCATGATGCGTCTCTTCGGTCTCGACGCGTTATCTCTGCGCGCCTTGCAGAAACATTATTATCATCGCTATGGCACAACTTTGCGCGGACTGATGCTGGAGCATCGCATCGACGCCGACGCGTTTCTCCAATTTGTGCATGATATCGACCGCTCTTCTCTCCAAGTCGACCACTCCCTTGCGGCGGCCATCGCCGCGCTGCCGGGACGGAAGCTGATTTTGACCAACGGCTCGCGTCATCACGCCGTCGCCACGGCGAAGCAATTGGGCATCGATCATCTCTTCGAGGATATTTTCGACATCATCGCCGCCGATTTTGTCGCCAAGCCGGAGGCGGGAGCCTACGAGCGTTTCTACGACCGTCTGAAGGTCGATCCGAAACGCGCAGCCCTCTTCGAGGACATCGATCGCAATCTGATCGTGCCGCATCGCCGCGGAATGACGACGGTGCTGGTGACGCCGCCGCCGGGAGAAGCGCCGGAGCGCGAAGCCTGGGAAATGTCCAGCGGTTCGGAGCCGCATGTCGACTTCGTGACCGACGATCTGGCGGCTTTTCTTGGACGAACGATCAACTAGACCGTTCCAACCGATGCATTGCGACCGAACTCGCTTCTATCAGCCTTTCTTCCAACAGCTATGCAAAAGACGCATGCTCGACTATGAATTCATATTTTAAGGAGTTATAAATGAAAACGATCCGGCTTTCGGGCATACTCCCGGTCATCAGTCTGGCCGCATTCGGGCTTGTGGTTTTTGCAAACAGCGCGCTCTCGCAGTCGGCGTCGCCAGCGCGTCGCGCCGAACCCCCGCATCCGGTTTCAGAGACCGTCGGAAACGCTTCTCCGGCGCAAAATCGCGACCTCGATCTCAAGAAGATCGACGATGAACTTCAGGTCCTGCAGCAATCGATTGACAATCTGACGAAACGTCCCGGTTCGGGGCTCGAAGCTTCGCCGGGGGCGACGGCGACGCCCACGAGCGTCGTAACGCCCGCAGCCTCCCGCGCCCCGGCGGTTTCCGCTGGCGCATCGGGCGACATGAGAGCCGGTGTGGCGATCCCGGCCGAGGATCAGTATTTCGGCTTTAGCGGAGAGAAGTCGCCCACGCAGACGTTAATCCTGCTGCTCGTTTCCGGGATTATGGGTATGGTCGGGCAGGGCGCGCGCACGATCGTCGGGCTGAAAAAGCTTTCTGACACTTCTCAAACTTCCGCCGGCCAGGCGGATGCTTTCTCCGCGAGCCGTCTGGCGGTCAGTCTGATGATTGGTTTCGTCGCCGGCGTTGTCGGGGGAATGACGCCAAAGGTATTCAATGCGCCCACCATCACCAGCGACGTATTGTTTTACCTGGCCAGCGTCGGTTACATGGGCGTCGATGTGATCGAGGGTTTCACCAATACAATCTCCTCTAAACGACAGCCAATGCCGGCGGCGGCCGCGCTCGATCAGACGGCGGCCTCCGCGCCGGCGCCGGAAGGCCCGCCCCCCACCAGTCACGACATTGCGCCGACCCGGCCGCCGCCGCCGCCCGCCCACAGCTCGAATGAAGAAATCAACGAAGCTCTGCAATACGCCCAGGATATCCAGGGGGCGGCGCAGAAGCACGGCATTCCCGCCGAATATATCTGTGGCGTGGGTTCGCGCGAGTCGCTCTGGGGGCTCGCTCTGCGTCCGAAAGGACCCGCCGGAACCGGCGATTGGGCTCCGCGCAACGGCCGCATGCCGCCGGATGGTTTAGGATGGGGGCGCGGATTGATGCAGATCGATTACGCATCTCATCCTTTCGCCCAAACGGGCGACTGGCGCGACCCCGCCGCCAACATCTCCTATGGCGGGGATATTCTCGGACAAAATTACGATTATTTCCGACGCGCGCGTTATTCGGGCGTCGATCCCCTGCGCGCCGCGATCGCGGCCTATAATTGCGGTATCGGCAATGTCGAACGTGCGATTCATGCGGGGGAAGACGTCGACGCCCGCACCACCGGCCGCAACTATTCCCAGGATGTCCTGCGACGGGCGGCTCAGTTCAAACCCTACTTTGGGACATCGACGCTGACGTCTTGATGAGAGAAATTGCATGCTTGGTGATATGAGGCCAAACAAGCTTCAAATGACGACGCCTGCGGTTGACTCCCCACGCCACGCGCCTACAAACCGCACGGACCTTCACAACAATCGGAATCGTTATGCTGCACACAGGTCTTGAGACCCTCATTACCACCGCCTTCGAGGATCGCGCCAATATCAACGCCGAAACCCAGGGCGACGTGCGCCGCGCCGTCAATAGCGCGCTGAGACTCCTCGACGCCGGCAAATTGCGGGTCGCCGAAAAGATCGAGGGCGCCGAGGGACCTGACTCCTGGAAGGTCAATCAGTGGCTAAAAAAGGCGGTGCTGCTGTCTTTCCGACTCAACGATATGAGCGTCATCGCTGGCGGACCCGGCGGCGCGACATGGTGGGACAAAGTCCCCTCTAAATTCGTCGGCTGGGGCGCGGGCGAACATACGGCGGCGGGCTTCCGCTCCGTGCCGGGGGCCGTCGTGCGTCATTCGGCCTATGTGGCGCCGGGCGCGATCCTCATGCCTTCCTTCGTCAATCTCGGCGCTTATGTCGACGCCGGAACCATGGTTGACACCTGGGCTACGGTCGGCTCCTGCGCCCAGATCGGCAAGAATGTCCATCTCTCCGGCGGCGTCGGCATTGGCGGCGTGCTTGAGCCTCTGCAGGCCAATCCGACAATCATCGAAGACGATTGTTTCATCGGCGCGCGATCAGAGGTGGTCGAAGGCGTGATCATCGGCAAGGGCTCGGTGCTGTCGATGGGCGTATTCATTGGCGCCTCGACCAAAATCGTCGACCGCGCAACCGGGAAAATCCATATCGGTTATGTGCCGCCCTATTCGGTCGTTGTTTCAGGCAATTTGCCGGGCAAGCCGCTGCCGGACGGAACGGCGGGACCGTCGCTGTATTGTGCGGTGATCGTAAAGACGGTTGACGCGCAAACGCGAAGCAAAACCGGCGTGAATGAGTTGCTCAGGGATTGACGCCATTGGACAGCGAGCGCTTCCGTTTCCTCTACCGCAGCGATCAGGGTCGTATTGACTCTCTCACATGGCTGCGCGGGGTGCGCGCTCTGGCGCTCGCTCTTGTTCCCTTCGGCTTGATCTGGATGGTCCTGGCTCCCTACGCCGATCACGATATAACATCGACGCCGTTTTTCGTTCCCCAGACCGTATTGGCCTACGCCTTCGCAATCCTCTACGCCTTCGTCGTGCTGATCGTCGCAGTGAGTTACGTCAATCTTTCCGCGAAACGATTTCGCGACCTGGGGCGCGCTCCCGCCGTGGGCCTCGCCGGCCTTGCGCCTTTCGCGGCGCTCTTTGCCGGCGCGGCGCATTGGTTGCAGCCTCGCGTCGCCGAGGCGATGGCGCGCGGCTGGGTCTGGGGCGCAGACGCGATTTTCATCGGAGTCGCGCTCTGGACGTTGTATGAACTGGGTCTGCAACCCTCCAAGGCGCCATGACCGGCACTTCTCTCGCTGTCGCGTTGACGCGCGATCTGATCCGCTGTCCCTCGGTCACCCCCCGGGACGCCGGCGCGCTCGGCGTCATCGAGGCGGCGTTGCAATCGGCAGGATTCGTGACGCATCGGCTGAGATTTAGCGAAGCCGGCACACCTGATGTCGATAATCTTTTCGCAAAGATGGGAACGGGCCAGCCGCATCTCGTCTTCGCCGGGCACACCGATGTTGTGCCGGTAGGAGACATTGCGCGCTGGAGTCACGATCCTTTTGCCGCCGACATCGTCGATGGCCGCATTTACGGTCGCGGCGCCTCCGACATGAAAGGCGCAATCGCCGCCTTTGTCGCAGCGACGATCGATTATATTCACACTCACGGCGCCCCGAAAGGCGCGATCTCTTTTCTGATCACCGGCGACGAGGAAGGACCCTCGATCAACGGCACGACCAAAATGCTTGACTGGGCGCGTGCGCGCGGCGAATGTTTCGATCATTGCATCGTTGGCGAACCGACAAATGTCGAGACGCTTGGCGACACCATCAAGATCGGTCGGCGTGGTTCGCTGAACGGCGTGATCAGGGTCATCGGCAAGCAGGGGCATGTCGCCTATCCGCATCGCGCGGCTAATCCTGCTCCGGTCATTGCCCGCATTGTCGCCGCGCTCTCCGCGCAAGCTCTTGACGCCGGAACAACGCATTTCGATCGCTCCAATCTCGAAGTGACCTCAATCGACATCGGCAATCCGGCGGTGAACGTCATTCCCGCCACGGCGCAGGCGCAGTTCAATGTTCGCTTCAACGATCTTTGGACTCTTGAAACGTTGAAAACGCGTCTTCTCTCGATGGTCGAGGACGCCGCCGGCGATGCGACGGTGGAGCTTGAATTCATGCCGAGCAACGCCGTGTCGTTTTTAACGCAACCCGGCGATTTTTCGGCGCTGGTTTCCCGCGCCGTCACCGAGGTGACTGGCGCCACGCCTGAGCTCTCGACAAGCGGCGGCACTTCGGACGCGCGTTTTATTATTCGGGATTGCCCGACGCTGGAGTTTGGACTCACCAACGAGACCATTCACGCCGTGAACGAACATGCGCGGCTTGCCGACATTGATGCGCTGTGCGCGATTTACAGACGGATCATCGAGACCTATTTCTCCGGAGCGAGGGCATAAATGCGTTTTTTGCGCCGGGCGGTCATTTTGGCTGGGCTTTCGGCACTTTTCCACTTCTCGCAAGCCTGCGCCCAAACTGTGACGATCTCCGAAGCTCTGCCGTTGCGGGCGGGACCCGGACAGCGTTATCGACTGCTCACGACAGCGCCGGCGGGCGCAGCGCTGGCTCCCGAGTCGGGCGGATCGGCCTGGACCCGGGTCGATTACAACGGGCGCAGCTATTACGCCGAGACCAGTCAGCTAAGGGTCGCCGCCGGAGCTGCAGAGACGCCCCCGACCCCGCTAGCCGATCCGACATGCGATTTCGGCTATCCCTATTCGGGCAGCAATATCTTCTTCGACCGGCCGCTCGCGAAATTGCGCCATAGCGAACCGTTGGGTTTTCTGTTCGGCTACCATCGTCGCAATCCCTGCTGAGCCGGCGGCCATTTCGGTCGGCGACCGAGCGTCGTGTGAGCCATCCAGGCAAGCAATGCTTGTGCTGGCGATTATTCGCGCTCGAACAAGAATACGGGAAAAGACCTGGTTAAGGTCAAGATGAAAAATAGGCCCGTAACGGCTCACCGCCATCACTGTTTCCCGGAAATTCATAACTCATGGCGCGCCTCTGGCGTGGATCCATGGTCGCGGAGTTTGGAGGAAACCATGAGGAGAGGGCGATAAATTTGGCGCCGCATTTGATGATTTATCAACATTTTATCTCAGGGGGTAAGAACGATAGTTCTACATGATATGGTTTTTTCTGATTTCGGCGCCCTGATGTCGGATGTCGTTTGCAGGCATGGTTGATGATTTATAATCTATTGATTTAATGCAATTTAAAGCCGCGGCTTGAGTCAACAGCCTCGCCTTTGGCCCCGCGTGCAACCAAACTTTAAAGCCCCTTAACAATTACATAGCATTATGATACCCAACGTGTTGTAAAAGCATAAAACATTATTTAGGTCGAAATCTGACATATGTATGCAGCCTGACTGGAGCTTTCCCAATTCCAAAAACCAGAAGTTCCGGAGATCAAAAAAAGTAAACCCGCCAGGGAGAATGACTGAAACGCCCTGGCGTAAATATCAGGACTGTTATGCGAGGAGTTGATTTTGAACCGTTTGATTGCCGTATCCAGTTCAATTGCACAGCAATTACAAGGCCTGTCACAATCAGGAAAAAAAATAAATCATACCCACGCCTGTGATGAAGAAAACAAGGGTCTTGTCAGGTCTGTGAATAGATTATTTTGCTGTCTCTTGTGTTTCAGTTTAAGCGCCTGCGCTTTTTTTCCCGCCAACGGACCTTCGCGTATGGCCATGGAAGAGGCTGGCTCGACAACTCTGCCTGACGGAAAAAAAACGATAGCGCTGGTTGATATCGACGAATACGCCCTCGGCGTATTATCGCGCCGTCCGGTAGGTACGCTAAGAGGCCTTTTTGGAGATCGGCGGGCGCCCAGCAATCAGCCCATCGGGGTTGGCGACTCGCTTCAAATCACAATCTGGGAAGCGGCATCCGGCGGTTTGTTTTCGCCGCAGTCCGCCGATCAGGTCAATCTTGGTTCGAGGACCGCAACAATACCTGATCAGGTTGTTGCCCGCGATGGATCGATCAGTGTTCCCTATGCTGGCAGGATAAGGGCGGCAGGCAGGAGCACACAGCAAGTCGAGCGACAAATTATCGAAAGACTCCAGGGCAAGGCGATCGAGCCTCAGGTTCTGGTGAATTTGTCAAAGAACGTAACCAATACGGTTACCGTAACGGGAGAAGTCGCTAACGGCGCTCGGGTTCCCCTGACGCTGCGTGGGGATCGGGTTATGGACGTGATCGCCGCCGCAGGCGGCTATCGATCGGCGTCCCATGAAACCTTTGTGAGTCTGACGCGCGGGACCAAGACAGCCAAAGCCCCTATTCAACTGTTGATCGACAATCCTGGTGAAAATGTTTTTGTTCACCCTGGCGACGTATTAACTGTTGAAAGAACGCCTCAAACTTTCACAGCAGTGGGCGCAACCGGCGCGAATACAGTCGTGCCCTTCGGTGTTTCCAAACTCACGCTGGAGGAAGCGATCGGAAGAGCCGGCGGCGCGCAGGACGCCAGCGCTGATCCGGACGGAATTTTCGTTTTGCGATATGAGCCGACATTCCTTGCAAGCTCATATTCAACAACTGATCCGAAATTGCTTACCAAAAACCTCGTGCCAGTGGCGTATCATTTAAGCTTGCGTGATCCTCAAGCCTATTTCCTGGCGCGTCGATTCGAAATGCGTGACAAAGATATTCTCCTTGTCACAAACTCGCCTCTAACTGAGGTTTCTAAACTCTCTCACCTTTTTGGCATGATATCCCAGCCAGGCATGGTGGGCGCATCCGGAGCATTAATGCTTAGGTGATAGGGTTATTTAGAAAATGGGAACACGGCATCAGATGATAAATTTATATAAAGTATAACAAAGCAAGAGAATTAAACCGGGTACTTGACTGATCTATAGGGGAGATAAGCAGGTATGACGGCGGAAAAAGATCATGAAAGGCTGAACTCCAGCGCCTTATATTTGAGTGAAAGAGAGATACTTGAGTATATCGTGCGGAGAATTCCGCTCAATATACGCCCTAATGATCTGACAATAATTGGTTTTATTGGCGCCTTTATGGCGTTTGTCGCATTCATTTTGTGTAATATTTCGCAAGCTTTTTTACCAATTGCAGGATTGGGAATTTTCTTAAACTGGTTTGGAGATTCGACAGATGGAACGCTGGCCCGATATCGCGGTATTGAAAGGCCAAAATATGGTTATCTGATCGATCATTCATTCGATCTGATTTCTAATGCCCTTATGTTTGTCGGGTTGGGATTATCGCCTTATTTCACATTTTTTTCTGCACTACTTGCAATATCGATGTACTACTTATTTTCGGCCTATACTTATCTTCGGGTTTTGGCGATGTCTCAACATACGTTGTCCTATGGAGGGATGGGAGCTACGGAGTTGAGAATCCTGCTTTTTGTATGGGCGATTATTGCGTCGCTGATTGGGCCGGGTATGATTGAAGCGGAAATACTGGGGCATCGTGCGCTTGATACAGTCGTTTGCGCACTATGGATATTTTTCTTTATTTTCCTGTGTTATACAATTCTGGAACAACTAAAAGATGTCTGGCAGGATTAGTAGATCAGGTAGGTTAAATTAATTTCCAGCGTTGCATGTTAGCAAGAAGTGACTGAAAATGTCGAATGGATAGGGATTTCTCACAAGACAATAACTATAAGATGATGCATTGTATAGATGGCCATGGCAGATGCAAGTCGAATGGAATTTTCAGATCTTGATTTAAACTCCGGATAATTCCGGCGTGCAGATGATTATATGAAGAAGTGAGTTGACCGAGAGTTATAGATTTATCTCTGGAAAACGGGCTGTTGGTAGTTGAATAATATCAAAATACTTGACGCCTCTCAATTAATAATTGATGTTTGGCAATCCATTGCCGAATTATCCATGTGATCACATCGAGGATGTTATGTATAGAGACCTTGATGGCGCAGTGTTGGTCACCGGAGGATCGGGGTTTATCGGATCGGCTGTTCTGAAAGAACTTGCTTCAGTAGGAGTTCCGATTCGTTTGCTTGTGCCTGAGAGCGACAAGGATGCTATAAATATAAACTGTAAAGAGATAATCATTGGAGATGTCAGAGACCGGGATAGCGTAAGAAAGGCTATGAATGGAGTTAAGTATTTATTCCATATTGCGGGCAATTATAGGCTCTGGGCGCGAAATAGCGACGAGATTTTCTCGGTAAATGTTCTTGGGACTAAAAATGTAATGGAGGAAGCCGTTTCTGCAAAAGTCGCGTGCGTGATTCATACAAGCTCGGCCTCTACAATAAAACAAGGCGCCATAAACCCGGCGGATGAGACGGCGTTAGCCAGTGAAACCGATGCCGATGGACCATATACAAAAAGCAAAATTGTTGCGGATGATATTGTTCGAAATTTAATACGTACCCAATCATTGCAGGCTATAATCGTCAAGCCAACGACCGTTATCGGTCCGGGAGATATAAGACCTACCCCGACCGGACAATTGGTCCTAAATGCGGTAAGGGGCAAAATGCCGGCATATGTGGACACACGATTGAACATCAGCCATGTTGAGGATATCGCAAAAGGCTTTCTTCTCGCATTCAAAAACGGTGCGATTGGACATGAATATATTCTGGGTGGCGATAATGTGACTCTTGAACAATTCCTGTTTGAAGTTTCAAAGAATATTGGAGCTCCTGCGCCGAAGTGGAAGTTGCCTGCCACTCCCCTCCTCCCTTTTGCTTATGCAAATGAGTTTTACGCCAATCTGACAGGCGTAACGCCATTCCTCACAGTAGCTGGATTGAAGCACGCAAGAAGCGGCCTTGTATATAATACTGATCGGGCTAATAAAGAATTGGGTTATGTTTCGCGGCCATTTGCCGAAACCGTGAAAAGCGCAGTGTCATTTTATCTTGAAAATAATCATGCAGGCGTTTGATGAAGTGCTGTGCTTACCGGAGTGGGGGGGGGGGCGTGAAACATAAGCTTCAGCTTTTCTCACTAAAGTTTGCTTCGAAGTCGTATGGATGCCGACGGAACGTTTTTTATGGCCGCGGGTAATCGTCTGATTTCGACGAATAAAAAGCATGGATGCCAACATGTCATAGAAATTAAAGACATAATCAATGAAAGTATTCTATAAAAGCAATGCGATGCTTCCCGAAAAAATAAGTATCAAAAATCCGGATAAGTTAGCTACAGTCACGGTAAAAGCGCGTCAATGACATTCAAAAAATCCCCCAGGTGAAGGTTGCGATGACTACCGAGAACGAAAATGTAAATAAAGCTGAAAAACCAAAACTAGCGATAGTAAGCACGTATGACGATCTCTGTGGTATTTCAGGATATACCCGACTTCTGGTTCGTCAACTTGAGCCACATTTCGATGTGACCGTTTTTGATCTGGATCAGTACTTCATGCGCGCCACGCATCCGCGCGTTCGGAAATTAGCCGATAAAATGATCAAGGACTTTTGCTCGACTTTAGAGACCTATGACTTCGTGAACATTCAGCTTGAACACGGAACATTTGGTGCGAACCAGGGAGATATTTATCGACGATTGACGTCGATCGTCAGATCAGCGCCAGCAGTGTCAATTACATTCCATACAATACTTCCGCAGCCAACTTTTGATATTATGGGAATCTTTAGATCACTTGGAAAATTGAAATTCAAAACCGCCACACAAATTGTAAGTGGATTTATGGGCTCGCGTCTTTTAACAAACAAGTTTTATAGCTTTCTGCGTAATCAGGAGAAGTCTAAGCCGGTAAATATCATCGTTCATACGAGACGTGATATGCGGCTGATGAAATATGTGAACAATTTCGCAAATGTCTATGACCATCCATTAGCATTTTGGGATCCGGAGTCTGCGGAAAAAATTCGATCTACAACTTACCGCAGCAGCTTTCCTATTCTTGGGACCCTGCCGAATAATGCTAAAATTATTGGCGTCTTCGGATTTATGAGTAAATATAAGGGTTGTGAGACAGTTGTAAGGGCGATGCATCATTTGCCGGAAAATTATCATCTGGTATTTTTTGGAGGGCTTCATCCAAATGAGATAAGGCAACACGAGCCAATAAATCCATATATTGAATTGTTACTGGATGAAGCGAAGACGCAATCATTGATATTTGATGATGTAGCAAATAAGGGTGTCACGATCACAATCGATCAGTCGAATTTTGATTTGCTTCTGAATCATCCGAGGAATTTAAAAGGACGCATTCATTTTCTTGGACCTCAAACGGATGAAGACTTCGCCAAGGGATTCGTGCTGAGTGATGTTGCAGTTTTGCCTTACCTGGAGGTTGGGCAAACCTCCTCCGGTGTTTTAAGTAATGCGCTTGATATGGGAGCGCGTATTATCGCTGCTCGTAATCTGGCCTTTATACAGTTTTCGCGGTATCATCCTGACTCAATCGAGTTATTCGAAATAGGTAATCATATCGAGCTCGCTGATAGAATCATGGCGCCTGATCCTTTCCCGGCGGAAAAACGTCCGCGTCAATACACTACAAAAACGAACACCCAATTATACATATCAGCTAATAGCCGATAGGTCAGAACAAAGCAGTTATAATTGCGTAGTTGCCACGAACACCCGGAGCTATTTTAATGAGCCAACAAAAGTTTTGCCCTGTCAACAATGACGAATTTTTCAGCGCCTACTATCCGCGCTTAAGTGTATTGCTCAACACATTTGCCCGGGAGCGACACAAGACGATTTTAGCTTCTTACAAGACCTCAGACCTGTCACAACTGGTCGCTTTGGCATGCGATATATTCTCTGGTGGAATTCACGTAGCTGGCGACCATTCGATGGATGCAAGTCGTCGAGATGCAAGAGAATTTATGCATTTTGGGAGTAAATTGATAGATGTGCTTCGTCAGTCCGAAAATGCAGGATTTGTTTCTGTCGGTGACGAAATCGATAAACATCTCACGTATTTTCGGACAAATTTGTCGGAAGATAAATTTGCCGAACTTCTTGAAAAATATGAAGATCACCTTGCGATCAGTGGAGTAGAAAAGCAAGGTAATGCGCCAAAGCTTGTATTTGAGTGCATTTCGAATTGTGTTCATGTGCTCGCCTCACAATTATTTAATGCCTATCAGTGGAGCTGTCAGGATCCACGTCAGGTTACGAGCTTTTATGATACCAGTGAGGTTGAAGCCTCAATCGCGCAATCAGCTAGTAAAGTATTGAGTGCTTCTAATCAGCTAGAAGGATGGTGCTCCCCTCAAAAATCGATGTTATTGTATCATCTGGCTCGCGAGCATAAGCCTCAAATTGTTGTTGAGATCGGTATTTATGGAGGTCGTTCTATCGTTCCTATGGCGGCGGCTCTCAAAGAGAACAGCTCAGGACATGTTTACGGGATTGAAACATGGTCCGGCGCTGCAGCTACTTCATATCGAACAAATATAGCCAATGACTTCTGGTGGATGAATATTGATTTTGGTTCCATCAAAAAGAATTTTCTTGAATTTATTCTCAAGCACAATCTTCACGAAACGATAAAGATCATAGAAGCGCCTTCTGACAAATGTCATGCAGTGTTTGATAGAATAGATATGTTGCATATAGATGGCGGCCACTCCGCTTTTGGCGCAGCCCAAGACGTCATAAATTACGTTTCAAAAGTGCCATCGGGCGGCATTATCGTTTACGATGATATAAACTGGCCTTCTACCTCAGCCGGCTTAGAGATACTCCGTGACACCTGTCGTCTATTGCATACTGTGCCCGCCTTTGGGTCTACAACTGAGCCCGGGTGCGCGGCGTTTATAAAGACATGAGCGATCTAGGTAATCGTATCGTATGTAGCGAGCTTATGCTTTTTTTATCATGATGAGATCAAAAACGCGCCGAACTTTAAGTAACGAATCGTTTGTGATACAACTCAAAGAAAAAATTTGGTTGCGGATTTGACTGTAGAGGTATACCTAATCATAAGTGCTTATTCGTAGATGCTGTCTCCTATGCAATATGTTTATGATTTAACGCATCTTGTTTCACGACTGACGACGCGTTCTCCGACGGGCATTGATCGTATTGATCTTTCATATGCTAGGCATTTTATAAGAGAGGTAAAAAAACCAAGCCTCGGCCTTCACTATGGTTTACTATCTCCTCACATACTTGGTGCAAATACGGCCCGGGATATCGTTGCAACTGCAGAGGAATACTGGAGAGATGCGCCAGATTTGAAGGGAGGCGCTGATATCAATCAAGGATCGTCAACTATTGGAGATCGGAAAAAAAGATTCGATCGCACCTTAACCCGCGCAGGTTATCGTCTCGCACAGTCTGTGAATACTCAAATTCCTCAAGATGCAATTTATCTTAATGTTGCTCAACATTGCTTTGAGCATCCTCGTTTTTTTAAGTGGATTAAGAGTAGGCCCGATATTTTGAATGTATTCTTCATTCATGATCTATTGCCAATCGATTATCCTGAATACTTTCCACCGTCTAACGCTTCAGTGTTTGAGCGACGACTAACAACTGCCCTCGAGAACGCCGATGTATTTCTGACATCAACTAAATGTGTTAGTGACCGTCTTTCATACGAAATACGCATGCGCGGTTTAAAATCACGACCAATTCATTCTGCACACTTCGGGTCGCCTCTGGAGCACATATCACACAGTCCAGACGTGGACTGTTCTCAATCTTCTTATTTTCTCATGATTGGAACAATTGAGCCACGTAAAAATCACTTAATGATCCTACACATTTGGCGAGATCTTGTTTCCGAACTCGGCGATGCTGCGCCGAAACTCATTTTGGTCGGTGGCAGGGGATGGGAAAACGAGCAAGTGATAGATATGTTGGAACGCTCCCCCCTTCTAGATGGCCAAGTTATTGAAATGGCAGGCATACCCGCCAATAAACTTCATAATTTATTGACTGGCGCAAATGCTTTGCTGATGCCGGCCTTCGATGAGGGGTTCGGGCTGCCCATACTGGAGGCCTTGGCGCTTGGCACACCTGTGATCGCTTCCGATACGCCTGTGTTTCGTGAGGTGGCGCAGAATTGCGCCAGATTCCTGTCACCTATAGACGGCATTGGCTGGCGTGCCGCCATAAAGGAACTTGCTAGTCCTCAAAGCTCGGGTAGCCGGAATGCACGTTTGTCTGGCGCAGGTTTCAATGCGCCATCATGGAAAAAACATTTCGAGTCTGTAGAGGTTTTCCTTACAGAAATTCATGATAGTCATAAAAAGAAAAATTAAACCGACGACTATAATCCAATACGGCGCAATAAAAAACAACCAAATCGGATAGTACAAGCTATAGGCATTTTCCAAAAATTTCTCGGACATGTGTAAAAATGACAGATAGGGAGTAAGCATGCGCTGTGGCTTTCAATTACCCACATCTACGGACGGGCTTGCCCAATCAGAATCGAGCGTGA
>JBBARD010000002.1:0-71349 GCA_040399965.1 Methylocystis sp.
TCTCGCCCTGATCCATGCCGAAGTCCGTGCAGCGATGCGTCACGAACATGTCGAACTCTTCGAAAGAGCCCTGATCGAGCAGCAATTCGATACGCTCGCGCGCGGTCAGCTT
This sequence comes from Methylocystis sp., assembly GCA_040399965.1. Taxonomy (GTDB): domain Bacteria; phylum Pseudomonadota; class Alphaproteobacteria; order Rhizobiales; family Beijerinckiaceae; genus Methylocystis. Next base: position 113 of record JBBARD010000002.1, read on the forward strand.
GCCCCGCGCATGCTGCGCCTCAATGCGCTTCTGACCGCCGCCCAGTCGCGCCGAACCGCGACGTAGTTCAAGACCTTCGACAATGTGTTTCATAAAACCCGCCCTGTCGTTTTGGTGTTTCGCCGTTCGGCTTGTCTAAAGTTTGCGCGAGGCCAGGCGCCAACGCGCAATATCCGCGCCCGTCAGCATGTAGAGCTGATCCGGCGATGTGCGCTCGGCAAGCGTCACCAACTCCGTACTGACGCCCATGTCGCGGGCGTATTCCGACAGCGTCGCGCGCATGCCGCCATCGTCGAGATTGCGCTCGCGAACTACGCCGCCCTCGGCGAGATCGAAGTTGGTCGAATAATTGAACATGCGATGCACGCCCACCTTGCTCCCCGACGGAACGACGCGCCGGGCCCCGCCCATCAGCGCATAGACGCAGGCGGAGTAACATCTTCCCGAGGCCAGCGAGAGACCGCCACGGTCCGACTCGGCGGCCGGCCGCGCAACAACGACCGCCATGCCAAGACGGCGGATCGCCTTACCAAGCTCCATTGAGGCCACAACCTTGCCGCCCGGGGAGTCGAGCAGCACCACGCCGCGCATATTGCCGCCGTCAACGTTCTCGCTCACGAAGTTTAGGAAAGCGTCCGGCGTGTCGTCGTTGATCTCGCCCTGTACGGCGATGACGCGGGTCCCTGCCGCGCCGATCACACGAAAGTTCATTTCCTCAGCGCAAGCGGGCGTACAGGCCGTTATGGCCATTGCGATGGCCAGACCCGCGCCTGAGAGAAGCGCGCGAAAGGGCTTGTCGAAGATTTTTTGAGACGAAACGTCGATCAAGCGCAATCTGCACCCCCGGGCCATCTATCCGCCCCTGACGAAAATCGTGGTGGGCGGTGACGGGATCGAACCGCCGACCCTCTCGGTGTAAACGAGATGCTCTGCCAGCTGAGCTAACCGCCCGCAGTCCTTTTGATCGCAACCGCAGCCCGGAAATTCTATTAGACACGACAGGTTCTGGACGCAAGCGCGGCCCGGGCCTCCGGCGACGTTTCCCCCGAATCCCTGCGGGGACATAAAAAGGGCCGCCAGTCGGGCCCCGGCGGCCTTTTTGTCCAACCGGCGACCTGCCGGCGAAGGCATTATTTGTTGAGTTCGGCTTTCAGCGTGGCGCCAGGCTTGAATCGGGCGCTTTTCGAGGCGGCGATTTTGATCTCCGCGCCCGTTGCAGGATTGCGGCCGGTGCCGGCGGCGCGTTCCTTGACGGCGAAGGTTCCGAATCCGACCAGCCGCACTTCATCGCCCTTTTTCAGCGCCTGGGAGATCCCGTCGAGGACCGCGTCGAGCGCAGCCGCCGCAGCCGCTTTCGAACTGCCGGTTTCATTGGCGACGTGATCGACCAGTTCTTGTTTGTTCATGGGTTTTTTCCTTCTGATGCCACGCTGTGAAGCCGGCGCTTAAACAATAAAAATTGCCGCGATCTCGAATCGACGACACGAAGCGTGGGCGAGTTTTGCGAGGGATTCTCGCGAATTGCAAGGCGACGCAGGTCACATTGGGTTAAAAAAAACCTGAAAAAATCAATGTTATGGATCACAAGACCCGAAAAAAGCCGGGAAAAACGCCTGTCTGACGCCTCCCGGCCTTAGCGACGCCCGGACTCACGTCTCAAGGCCCGGAAGGTCCCCGGGAGGGACCGACCGGACATCAAAACGGGGTCAATGCGCGCGAACCCCGGCGCTCCCGTCGGCGCCGGCGCGCTGGGTAAGGTCGGCGACCGGCTCCTCCCAGACGATCGGGGTCGGCTGGGCGACGAGCGCGTGTTGAAGCACGTCGTCCATGCGGGCAACGGGCACGATTTCGAGGCCGTTTTTCACCGCATCGGGTATCTCCGCCAGGTCCTTGGCGTTCTCTTCCGGGATCAACACTTTCTTGATGCCGCCGCGCAGGGCCGCAAGCAGTTTCTCCTTGAGTCCGCCGATCGGCAACACCCGGCCGCGTAGCGTGATTTCGCCGGTCATGGCGATGTCGCGGCGCACAGGAATTCCGGTGATGATCGAAACGATCGCCGTCGCCATCGCCACGCCTGCCGAGGGGCCGTCTTTGGGCGTCGCGCCTTCCGGCACATGCACATGGATGTCGCGACGATCGAACAGCGGCGGCTCGACGCCAAAGTCGACGGCGCGCGAGCGCACATAGGAGGCCGCCGCCGAGATCGACTCCTTCATCACGTCGCGCAAATTGCCGGTGACGGTCATCCTGCCCTTGCCTGGCATCATGACGCCTTCGATGGTCAACAATTCGCCGCCGACTTCGGTCCAGGCGAGGCCAGTGACCACACCCACCTGATCCTCAAGCTCCGCCTGCCCATAACGATATTTCGGCACGCCAAGATAGTCCGTAATGTTATCGGCGGTGACGACGATCCTTTCGGCTTTCTTGAGCAGGATTTCCTTAACCGCCTTGCGGGCGAGATTGGAGATTTCGCGCTCAAGGCTCCGCACGCCCGCCTCGCGCGTATAGCGACGGATTAATTCAAGCAGACCGTCCTCCGCCACCATCCATTCCTCCGGGGCCAGCCCATGCTTGTGCGAGGCGCTGGGAATGAGATGTTTGCGGGCGATTTCAGCCTTCTCGTCCTCGGTGTAGCCGGCAATGCGAATGATCTCCATTCGGTCCATCAACGGCGCCGGGATGTTGAGCGTGTTCGCCGTCGTCACGAACATCACGTTCGAAAGATCGTAATCGACCTCGAGGTAGTGATCGTTGAAGGCGGCGTTCTGCTCCGGGTCAAGCACCTCCAGCAGCGCCGAGGACGGATCGCCGCGGAAGTCCATGCCCATCTTGTCGATCTCGTCGAGCAGGAAAAGAGGATTGGAGGTCTTGGCCTTGCGCATCGACTGAATGATCTTGCCGGGCATTGAGCCGATGTATGTGCGCCGATGACCGCGAATCTCCGCTTCGTCCCGCACGCCGCCCAAAGACATGCGCACAAATTCGCGGCCCGTCGCCTTCGCAATGGATTTGCCGAGCGATGTCTTGCCCACGCCGGGGGGACCGACAAGGCACAGGATGGGACCGGTGAGCTTGTTGGCGCGGCTCTGCACGGCAAGATACTCAAGGATGCGCTCCTTGACTTTCTCCAGTCCGTAATGTTCGCCGTCCAGCACGGACTGGGCGAGTTCGAGATCGCGCCTGACCTTCGAGCGCTTGCCCCACGGGATCGACAAAATCCAGTCGAGATAGTTGCGTACGACGGTGGCTTCCGCCGACATCGGCGACATCTGACGCAGCTTCTTGAATTCGGCGGTCGCCTTGTCGCGCGCCTCCTTCGAGAGTTTGGTGTTCTTGATGCGCTCCTCAAGCTCGGCCAGATCGTCCTTGCCGTCCTCGTCGCCCAGCTCCTTCTGGATCGCCTTCATCTGCTCGTTGAGATAATATTCGCGCTGCGTCTTCTCCATCTGGCGCTTGACTCGCGTGCGAATACGTTTCTCAACCTGAAGCACCGAAATTTCGCTCTCCATCAACGCCAGACATTTTTCAAGTCGGCGAGCGACATTCACGGTTTCGAGCACATCCTGTTTGTCGCCGATTTTCACCGAAAGATGCGAGGCGACCGTGTCGGCGAGTTTCGAAAAATCCTCGATCTGGGTGACCGCGCCGACGACCTCCGAAGACACCCGCTTGTTCAGCTTTACATAGCTTTCAAATTCGGAAATCACCGAGCGGCCCAGGGCCTCGACCTCGACCGGCGACACCACCTCGTCGCTGAGCGTTTCCGCTTCGGCCTCATAATAATCATCGGCGCGCGTGTAATCGCGCACGCGCGCGCGCGCGACGCCCTCGACCAGCACCTTGACGGTGCCGTCTGGCAGTTTCAGCAGTTGCAAAACCGAAGCGAGGGTGCCGACCTCATAGATCGCATCCGAGGCCGGATCGTCGTCGCCGGCGTTTTTCTGGGTGGCGAGCAGAATGGGGCGGTCGGTTTTGGTGACCTCTTCCAGCGCACGGATCGATTTTTCACGCGCGACGAACAGGGGCACGATCATGTGCGGGAAGACGACAATGTCGCGCAAGGGAAGCACGGGATAGTTGTCGATCGCTCCCGGCGTGAAGGCGTCGCGTTTTTCGTTGGTCATTCCGTTTGATCCTGTTCAGACCGCGTCCCCCTGACGAGGCGACGGGAACTCAAGCGAGGAAAACAATCGAGCAATGGGGCCGTTCGCTTGGGCGTCTCCATGCTCCAGGAAAAACATGGCTAAATTGGCCCATGCCCTCCCGATCAATTCAGAAAATGGTGTACGCGCACATACGATTCAAGAACGACCCCAAGCTGCAAACCCCTGCTCAGGGCTCGCCGCCGCCGCCACATTGGGCCGCGCTGAGCAATATCAGGCCGTCGCCCCGCCGCTTTTTTCGTTTCGCTCAGCGTAAATATAAAGCGGACGCGCCTTGCCCTCGACGACCTCGGGGCCAATCACCACCTGCTCGACGCCTTCAAGGCCAGGGAGGTCGAACATCGTATCAAGAAGAATGCCTTCCATGATCGAGCGCAAGCCGCGCGCGCCGGTATGTCGTTCGATGGCCTTGCGGGCGACGGCGGAGAGCGCGTCATCCTGGAAGGTCAGTTCGACATTCTCCATCTCAAACAGACGCTGATATTGCTTAACCAGAGCGTTTTTCGGCTCGGTCAGAATTTTCTTCAACGCGTCCTCGTCAAGATCCTCTAGCGTCGCAATTACCGGCAGTCGGCCAACGAACTCCGGGATGAGCCCGAATTTTAACAAATCTTCCGGCTGCACCTGACGGAAAATGTCGCCGGTGCGTCGCTCGTCCGGAGCTTGAACGGTGGCGCCGAAGCCGATCGATGTGCTGCGGCCGCGCTGTGAGATGATCTTCTCCAGACCGGCGAAGGCGCCGCCGCAGATAAAGAGAATGTTGGTGGTGTCGACCTGCAAAAACTCCTGCTGCGGATGTTTCCGCCCGCCTTGGGGCGGCACTGAGGCGACGGTGCCCTCCATGATTTTAAGCAGCGCCTGTTGCACGCCCTCGCCCGACACGTCGCGAGTGATCGACGGATTGTCGGATTTACGGGAAATCTTGTCGATCTCATCGACATAGACGATTCCGCGCTGGGCGCGCTCGACATTATAATCGGACGCCTGCAACAGCTTGAGGATGATGTTTTCGACGTCCTCGCCCACATAGCCCGCTTCAGTCAGCGTCGTGGCGTCAGCCATTGTGAAGGGCACATCGAGAATGCGCGCCAAAGTCTGCGCGAGCATGGTCTTGCCGACGCCAGTCGGGCCGATGAGCAGAATATTGGACTTCGCCAACTCCACATCGCCGTTCTTGGTGGCGTGGTTCAGGCGCTTGTAGTGATTGTGAACGGCGACCGACAGGACCCGCTTGGCCTGAGCCTGACCGATCACATAATCGTCGAGCACCTTGCAGATTTCACGAGGAGTCGGAATGCCGTCCCGTTGCTTGACCAGCGAGGATTTGTTTTCCTCGCGGATGATGTCCATGCACAGTTCGACGCATTCGTCGCAGATGAACACCGTCGGTCCAGCGATCAGCTTGCGAACCTCGTGCTGGCTCTTGCCGCAAAAAGAGCAATAGAGCGTGTTCTTGGATTCGCCGCCGCCAACCTTGCTCATGCATAACTCCTGAAGGGGGCCAATGTCCGTGCGCGAATCGGCCCTGCGTTCAAATTACCGTCATCCGCCTAATGAAAGGTGGAGACACGGTCTGCGGACGCTCCGATTCTTCCGCCCGCGTCTGGAGACATCATTCAATCAGTAATGACGCCGGTACTCGTCTTCTATCTTATGTGACGGTCGCCCGGATTGGCAACCGTCGCAAACAGGAACGGCTCCAGCCAACCCGGGCCAGCTATGATTTTCATTAAATATTATTAAATACATATAGTTACATTTGAATTGCTCAGCCCAGGATCTTCGGCACACGGTTCAGACGGAGCCGGTAGGCGTCCTGCATGCCGCTGCCCAGCAGCGGCCGCAGATACATGCGGAAGGCGTCGGTGACGTCCGTTCCGGAGGGGCTGATGAACTCCGCCGGCATGGTTTTGGTCTTGGCGGCGATCTGTTCCAGCGGCGTGAGCTGATAGTCAACGGAATAAAAACCTGTGCGATGGATCGTCACCGAACCGTCGCGATCGCCCCAGAGCCCGAACTGGACCGCCTTTTCGCCGACTTCGCGCGCCTCGCGTTGATCGACGTCTGAGACGCAGCCGACAAAGCTGCGCTGGACATAGCCGAAAGTATCGGCGCGCACGCGCTTGAAGCCCAGCCTTTGTTTGACCAGGTCGGTCAGTTCGTCAGCCAGCGCGCCGCCGCCAAGGTGAACGTTGCCATGCGCGTCGCGCTCGACCTGTTTGGCCAGTTTTTCGGCGATCGGCGTATGGTTCTCGTCACAGATTCCCTCCGACACCGCGACGACGCAGCGTCCGTATTTATCCATCGTCGTTTTCACGTCAGCGAGAAACTTGTCGATGTTGAAGGCGCGCTCGGGCAGATAGATCAGATGCGGGCCATCGTCGGGAAACTTCTTGCCCAGCGCCGAGGCGGCGGTGAGAAAGCCTGCGTGGCGCCCCATGACAATGGCGATGTAAACGCCTGGCAGCGCACGGTTATCGAGATTGGCGCCGGCGAACGCCTGCGCGACCCATCGCGCCGCGGAGGGAAAACCGGGCGTGTGATCGTTGACCATCAAATCATTGTCGATGGTTTTGGGGATATGGATCGCCCGAAGCGGATAGCCGGCCTGCTGAGCCTCCTCGGAAACGATCCGAACGGTGTCGGAGGAATCATTGCCGCCGACATAAAAGAAACAGCCAACGCCATGGGCGCGAAGCACGCGGAAGATTTCCTGGCAATATTTCAGATCTGGCTTGTCGCGGGTGGAGCCGAGGGCCGAGGACGGCGTGGCGGCGACGAGTTCAAGGTTGTGGGTCGTCTCCTGGGTAAGATCGACGAAATCCTCATTGACGATGCCGCGCACCCCGTGCAGGGCGCCATAAACGCGCTCGACCTGCCGGAACTTGCGCGACTCCAGAACCGCGCCCACAAGCGATTGATTGATGACGGCGGTAGGGCCGCCGCCCTGGGCGACGAGCACCTTGGAAAAATCGATGGCGGTCAAGTAAGGCTCCTCAACAAATCTGGCGATGCGTCGGGCACTTCTTTAGCGGAGGCGGGGACGGCGCGCGACCGCAAAAAGCAAAATCCCGGCGTTGCAACCGGGATTCCGGGTGTCGGCGCTGCTACCTGATCAGTTGCGAACGGCGAGCCGCAGAGAGTCGCTTCGAGCAGTCGTCGGCGCTTTGCCGCCATCGAGCCAGGCGGCGATGTCCGGTCGGTAGGGTTCTGTCACCGAGGCCAGAAACAAGACATAAATTGCCAGCATCAGGGCAATGCAGCCCGCCAGCTCAAATTTTCCTGCTATCTCTTTCATGGCTCCGCTCCATTCACGGGGCTGAATCGTCTCTCTGCCTGAACTGGCGACGTGGCATGACGTTTTCGTGACGTCGGGATAGAATTCTGGGATTTCTGAGGAGACAGGTAAATATCCATAGCTTGGCTAAGTGGTGGGTCCAGACATATTAGATGATAAATTCTATATACTATAAAAATTATCGCCTCTCAAATTGGCGGATCGGATTTCTGACCGCGCGCCGGGAAACCGCACGTCATAAAATACATTTACGATTCAATAACTTAATAATGTTTCAGCGGCAATTTCTTCTCTCCGGCGCCGAGATTTGGCGAGAAAATTTCCGGCGAGAGCCCAAAAATAAAACAAGAGCCCAAAAATGAACAACGACGCCTTATCCCTTCTTCGACAAATGCTCGATTTTAAGCGCCTCGCTGGCGTTCTGATGCACGATTTGTTGCACTTTCCCCGACAGAGCCGCGAAGAGCCAGGGCAGTTGCACGTCGACCCTGGCATGATCGGCAAAAATGGAGACCTGCGCCGTTGCGCTCTGTCCGAGCGCGTCGACGCGAATATGCGCGATGTCTACCGACCAGTTGATCTCGGAATGGGCGATCTTGTCGACATAGTCGCGCTGCATCTTCTCAAGCCGCGCTCTGGCTTGCGCCTTTGCGGCTTCAAGGCCAAGCCGGTGTGGAATGGTGACGGTAATCGTGTTCGACATCGCCAACTCTCCGGGCGTTTTGACTTAGCAACATCTAGGTAGAAACGCGCCGGATTTTAAGGCGCTCGCCTGCGCCCTCCAGCAGCCGGGCGGCGGCGGCCCGGGCCTCGTCGGTGATCGCCGCGCCCGAGAGCATCCGGGCGATTTCCTCGCATCTTTCGGCTTCGGCGAGGATCGCGACCCGGGTCGCGACACGCTTGTCCTTGCCGGTTTTGGCGGACGCGCTTTTGCTTATCCTCAAATGCCGGCCCGCACGCGCGGCGACCTGCGGCGCATGGGTCACGGCGAGCACCTGCGCGCGTTCGGCCAAACGGGCCAAGCGCTGACCGATCGCATCCGCGACAGCGCCGCCGACGCCCGTATCGATTTCATCGAAAACCAGCGTCGGCGCCGAACCCCGATCCGCCAGCACGACTTTCAACGCCAGCATGAACCGCGCGAGTTCGCCGCCAGAGGCCACCCTGGTTAGCGGCCCGGGCCGCGAGCCCGGATTGGTCTGCACCCAAAACTCGACATGATCGATCCCCTCGGCGCCGGGCGTTTTCGGGTCGCTCGTAACCTGGGTCATAAAACGGGCTCCCTCAAGCCGCAGCGGCTTGAGTTCGGCGTCGACCAACGCATCGAGTTTTTGCGCCGCATTGCGCCGCGCCGCAGACAGAACGCCAGCGGCGTCATCGAACGCGTCCTTTGCGGCGAGGCGCGCGCGTTGGAGTTGCGCCAACCGCGCGTCGGAAGCCTCCAGCGCCGCGATCTCTCGTGCGAATTTTTCGGCCAGCGACGGCAAAGCCTCGACCGTCGTCTGATATTTTCGCGCCGCGCCGCGAAGGGAGAAGAGCCGCTCCTCCACCCGATCCAGTTCGGCCGGATCGAAAGCTGTTTCGGCAAGCGCCTGCTCCAGCGCCTGTTCCGCGACCCCCAGCGCGTCAACCGCCTGGGCCAGGGCGCGGGCGGGCGGCTCCAGCAACTGCGGCGCCTGGGCGAGACGACGCTCCAGACGGCGGGCCGCCTGGGCGATCTGCGGCCCCGGCGCCGCTTCGCTGGAAAAGGCTTCAAGCGCGTCGCGCAGATCGGACGCCACCTTCTCGGCGCGCTGCATGAACTGACGACGTTCCGCCAGAGCCGCCTCCTCGCCGGGTTGCGGCGCAAGTTTGCTCATCTCCTCATGAGCATGGCGCAGATAATCGGCGTCGGCGCGGGCCTTCGCCACGCGCGCCTCTTCCTCGGCCAACGCCCGCGTCGCCGCCCGCCATGCGGCGAACAACTCGCGCACCTCGTCGAGTTTGGTCGTCAGGCCGCCATGTGCATCGACAAGATCGCGATGCGCCGCCGGATCGACCAGCGCGCGATCATCGTGTTGACAATGAATTTCGACAAGCGACGCGCCAATGGCGCGCAAGGCCAGCGCCGTCGTCGGCTGGTCGTTGACGAAGGCGCGGGTCCGTCCGTCCGCCGTCTGCACGCGACGCAACACAAGCTCATTGTCGCTGGCCAGTCCGAATTCTCGCGTCGCGAGATGCGCCGGATGATCGCCCGGCAGATCGAACGCCGCCGTGACCTGCCCCTGTTCGCAGCCGGCGCGCACCAGCCCTGCATCGCCGCGACCGCCGAGCGCCAGCATGAAGGCGTCGAGCAGGATTGACTTGCCGGCCCCGGTCTCGCCGGTGAGCGTCGTCAAGCCCTTTCCGAAATCGAGGTCAAGCGCGTCGATCAGAACAATGTCGCGGATTGAAAGTCGGACCAGCATCGCCCTGCCAGCATCGTCCTGCGTGTGATCGCGTCAGCGCCGCCCTTCGGCGCAACCTTCACGCGATTCGTCTGCAAGGATCATAGCCGCAGAGACCCCCTGCTCGCCATGCCGGGACAATCGCCTCGAACCGCTGACGCAGGAGTCGCCGGGATGCGTCGCTGCGCCAAGCGACGATCATGCGCGACGACGTTTAGATCGCGCGAAGCGATTTGCCGATCTTGGACAACCATGAGTCGGTATGCTCATGGGGCTCAAGTCCATCGGCCTGGAGCAGGGCGTGGGCGTCCTTATACCACTGGGAATCCGGAAAATTGTGCCCAAGTATCGCGGCCGCCGTCTGGGCTTCATTGTTGATGCCCATCGCCAGATAGGCTTCGGTCAGGCGATACAGAGCTTCCTCGGTGTGGCGGGTGTTCTGATATTTGCCCAGCACGTCGTGAAAGCGGTTGATCGCCGCCGGATAATTCTTGCGGGTCAGATAAAAACGACCGACCTGCATCTCCTTTGCCGCGAGCTGATCGCGCGCCACCTGCATTTTGTAGCGAGCGTCGCTGACATATTCCGATTTCGGGAATTTCTGGATCAGCGCCGTGAAAATCTCGACCGATTTTTCCGCCGGAGTCTGATCGCGCATCGTGTCCGGCACCTGGTTAAAGAACGACATGCCGGCGAGATAAAAGGCATAGGCGGTGTCGGCGGAATTCGGATAGAGGCTGATGTAGCGTTGGGCGGATTGCACGGCGTCGTCGTAAGAGGGTCTCTGATATTGGGCGAAGGTCTCCATCAGCAGTCCCTTACGACCCCATTCCGTATTGGGAAACGCCTTCTCGACCTCGGCGAATTTCTTCGCGGCGTTTTCGTAATCCTTGGCTTTCAGCTTGGCGAGACCCTGATTGTACAGGTCCTCGGCGGGAATATCAGGCACGATCTCGGTCTTGTATTTCTCGCCGCCAAACATGCCGAAACCGCTCATCACGGAGTCCATCAGATCGGCGCGCGCCGGCGACGCCGGGAAAACCAGCGTCGCGGCGATCAGCAAGGCGATCGAAAAGGCCAGCGCCGGGCGATTCGCCGAGCGTTTCACAAGATCGATCGAAACCGGATCCAGCGTCATAAAGATTATCCTTGTGCGGCGGGGACGACCGCTCTGCGTCAGTCCATAACCATGGAAAGAGGAACCCTGGACAGAGGCTAAGTTGAAGCGACCGGCGTATGACCCGGCAAAAGTAAGGATAGTTAAATCGGCCGTTCTGGCGAGATTATGGCGAGAGACGGGGATGTGCGGACGCCTTCGCCAAGGCAAGCGCCTCGGTCTCCGGCTTCAAGGCGCCGGCGGCGAAAGCCGTCGACAATAATTTCAGGGTGAGCGCATGGCCGCCGCGAAAGGCGCGAAAGGCCCCAATGATCGGGCCCCCGGCCAGAGCGAGGTCGCCAATGACGTCCAGCATCTTGTGACGCACGAACTCGTCAGCATAACGCAGGCCGTGCGGATTGAGCACGGCGCCCTCGTCCAAGACAATCGTGTTTTCCAGCGACGCGCCAAGCGCCAGTCCCGAGGACCATAATTTTTCTGCGTCGCGCAGGAAGCCGAAAGTCCGCGCGCCCGCCAGATCGCGGCGAAACATGACGGGCGAGAACTGGCGCACGAGACGTTGCCTGCCAATGGGCGCGGGAAAGGCGATTTCGAGGTCGAGATGCAAGCCCTGCCCGGCCGGGGTCAGTTCGGCCCACCCGGCGCCCTCCTCGACCCGCACAGGCGCGCTGACGCGCAAATGACTTCGCCGCGCGGCAAGCTCAACAATTCCGGCGTCGTCGATAGCCTCGACGAAAGCCCGCGCCGACCCGTCCATGGCCGGAATTTCACAACCATCGACCAGGACGAGGGCGTTATCCACGCCGGCCCCGGTCAGAGCCGCCATCAGATGCTCGATGGTCGAGAGAGTCGCCCGTCGACCGACGAGGCGCATGCGCAGGCGGGCCGTGTCGATCGAGGACCAGCGGGCGGGAATATCCTCGCCGTCGACGCAAAACACGACGCCTGTATCCGCATCCGCCGGAAAGAGCGTTACCCGGGCAACAAGACCCAGGTGCGCCCCGACGCCCGAAAGCGAGACGGGAGCCGCCAGGGTGGTTTGTCGCGGAGCTGGATGTCGCGCGGTAATGACTAAGTCCTCATGGAGCGGCCAATCACGGACAAGAACATAGACCCAACGCAGGACCGAGCTCCAGTAACGCTTTGCAACAATTTGTCACAAAGACGCCAGGGTCAGAAAAAACAAAGGCCCGCCGGAGCGGGCCTTTGGCAGGGCCAAGGCTTGTGAGCCTATCCGTTATTGGACTGGCGACGCAGGAAGGCCGGGATCTCAAGATGATCCTCCTCGGCCATGCGATGCTGCGGGGCGCGGCGGCCATGCGCGTCGGTTCCCGCAGGCGCGGCCTGTCGCCGGGCGTAATCGGCGGCGGAGGGCGGCGGCGGCGGCGGCGCCAGTGGGCGCGCGGGCGCCGGGACGGTCTGCGCCGCGTCTTCCTGACGGCTGGCGCCGAAGGAGGCCAGACGTTCGAAGATCGACTTGCGGCGCTCCTCGACCGGCGCGGTCTCGCCCCGAGCCTGACGGATTTGCTCCTGGATGGCTCTGGGGAAATCCTCGACGGACGGCATCCGCGGGCGTGGCGTCTCCGGCGGCGGCATGTAGGGCGCCGGTTCCGGCTCCATGCGATGCATCGGGGCCTCCGCCACGGGCTCGCTGTAACTCTGGCGCGCCGCCGCAGGTTCGTAATAAACGCCGTTGGCGGCGGCGGGATAGGCGACCGACGCCGGGGCGACCGGCCTGGGTTGCGGCTCGTGATGCTGGAACGCCGGCTCCGGGGGCTCGGGCTGGTAGGCTGGCGCTTGCGGCGCGTAGGAGGGCGCCTGCGCGACGTAAGCCGGCGCCTCGGCCGCGGCGACCTGAACCGCCGGCTGCGGGCGGGCCTGTTGCATCAACAACGCGCGCATCCGCTCCGTCGCCTCGGTCATCCGGGCGAGGCTGGTGGGATCGTCGACGGTGATCGTGGCGGGATCGATGCCTGTTGCGACGACAGACACGCGCACCACGCCTTCCAGCGCGGAGTCGAAGGTCGCGCCGAGTATAATGTTGGCGTCCTCGTCAACCTCCTGACGAATGCGGCTGGCCGCCTCGTCCACTTCATAGAGAGTCAGATCGTCGCCGCCAGTGATCGAAATCAACAAGCCCCGCGCGCCGCGCATCGACACTTCGTCGAGCAACGGATTGGCGATGGCGGCTTCAGCCGCAAGGCTCGCGCGACGTTCGCCGCTCGCCTCTCCCGTGCCCATCATCGCCTTGCCCATGCCCCGCATGATCGAGCGCACATCGGCGAAATCGAGGTTGATCAGACCTTCTTTCACCATCAGATCGGTGACGGAGGCGACTCCGGAATACAGGACCTGATCGGCCATCGCGAAAGCGTCGGCGAAAGTCGTGCGCTCGGTGGCGATCCGGAACAAATTCTGGTTGGGGATTACGATCAGCGTGTCGACGCTGGTCTGGAGTTCGCAGATTCCGGATTCGGCGATGCGCATACGGCGCTGACCCTCGAAGTGGAAAGGCTTGGTGACGACGCCGACCGTAAGGATGCCCATCTCGCGTGCGATTTGCGCAATTACGGGCGCGGCGCCGGTGCCGGTGCCGCCGCCCATGCCGGCGGTGACGAAGCACATGTGCGCGCCATACAGCTGTTCGCGAATCTCCTCGCGCGCCTCTTCGGCCGCCGCCCGCCCGATCTCCGGCTGCGCGCCGGCGCCGAGGCCTTCCGTGACCTGCAATCCCATCTGTAACACGCGCTCGGCGCGCGACGACATCAGCGCCTGCGCATCGGTGTTGGCGACAAGAAAATCGACGCCGGACAGACCCGAGGCGATCATGTTGTTGACGGCGTTGCAACCGCCGCCGCCGACGCCGCACACGATTATCCGGGGCTTGAGTTCCCGCAGTTCGGGGGCTTTAAGATTAATCGTCATGTCCAGGCCTCTCACTCTTTCTTGTCTTCGGCGCCGGTTATCTGGTCTCCTTGGACGCCCGTCGCCGAACGCGTCGTCCTCGGTCTGGTGTTTTCGGCGTTGTCGCTCCACAACGCCGGCATTCGAGAAAATTCGTCGACGCGACTCCTAAAAGCTTTCTCTCAACCACCTGCCGACGCGCGACACATAGCCTTCGGTTCCCGTCTTGACCCGGCGGCCCCGATGGGTTTCGAAATATTCGCGGGCTGCGACTTGAGGATAAACCAGCAGACCGGCGACGGCGGCGAAGGCGGGCGTAAAGGCCTGCTCCGGCAACCCGTCGACGCCAATCGGACGACCGGCGCGCGTCTGACCGCCCAATATGCGCCGGGCGGCTTCGCACATGCCGTTCAATTGACTGGCGCCGCCAGTGAGCACGATGCGCCGGCCGGGGCCCGCAGGATAACCGGCGCGGTTCAGTCGCTCGCGCAGGAATTCCAGCGTCTCCTCGACCCGCGGACGAATGATGCGCACGAGCTGGGCTTTCGAGGCGTGCGCCTTGACGTCTCCGCGCTCGCCGACATGCTCGAAGGCGATGGTCTCGCGCTCGTCCGACGCCGAAGCGATCGCCGAGCCATGAAATGTCTTTAGACGTTCAGCGTCGGCGAGACGCGCATCGAGTCCGCGCGCGATATCCATGGTGATATGCGCGCCGCCCAGCGCCACGGCGTCGAGATGGACCATATCGCCGCGCTCAAAAATTGCGACGGATGTCGAACCGGCGCCCATGTCGACAAGGATCACCCCCATCTCCGCCTCGTCGGGCTCAAGGACAGAGAGACCCGAGACATATGGCGCTGCGCCGACGCCCTCGACGTTAAGATGACCGCGCTCGACGGCGAGCATGAGATTGCGGATCGCGGTCTGATCGGCCGTGGCGACGTGCAGACGAACCCCGAGTTCTTCGCCAATCATGTCCTGGGGTTCGCGAATGCCCGTGACGCCATCCAGCATGAAACCCGTTGGCAGGGAGTGGAGGGCGACGCGCCCCTGCCGCAAGTGATAGGCCGAGGAGGTCTCCAGCACGCGATGAATATCCGCGTCGGCGACTTCGCGGCCGCCGATAACCGTGCGGGCGGTGAAATGTTCTGACGCCACACGACCGCCTGAAGCTGTGACGATCACGTGATCGATCTGCGCGCCATACATGCTCTCGGCCGCATCGACCGTATGCCGGATCGCGCGTTCCGCCTCGTCCATGTCAACGACGAGACCGTTCTTGACGCCAAGAGCGCGCTGATGACCGACGCCGAGCACATGCATGCGATGCGTGCGCCAGTCTCCGGGCGCCGCCTCGCGCGCCGGCGTCAACCGGGCGATAAGGCAGGCGATCTTGGAGGTTCCCACATCCAGAGCCGCAAAGGTCGCCGAACGGCGGGGCGACAAAGGCTTCAGACGCGGCGGAACGACGGGGGTCGACATGATTAACCACCACTCTTGCGGAGCTTTTGCGTCAACGCCTCACGCGCAGCGACGCCTTCTTCGGTCAGACGAAAAGCGACGCGATCGCGCGCCCGCAGATCGATCGACATAATGTCCCGATCAAGAACGCGCGCCTCTTTTTGCATGCGCGTCAACGTATCGATAGCGGCGCCGGGATTTTCCTCCGGCAAACGCACTGTCACGCCATTAATCATTTCGAGATCCCAGCGCCGGCCCGCCACCAGCACGCCCGCCTTGACGCGCTTGCTCAAATCGCCGGCCAACTTCATCAATGCGATGTATTCGGGAAGCCGCTTCTGCGCCCCGTCTCCGACGACAAAAGGCAATCCGAGCAAGCTCTTGTCGCGGAAATCGATCAGCGGCACGCCGTCTTCCGAAACCACCGAGACATTGCCGTCGCGCTGCCAAAGGCCGGCCGGATGGCGTTCTTCAATTTCGATCACGAGCCTGTCGGGATAGAGTTTCATAACCCTTGCGGATTTGATGATCGGCGTCGCCAGCAATCGATCACGCACATCGCTGGCGACGAGAAAGGGCAAAGACTGACCGGGACCGACGCCTGCAGCGGCGAGCACCTCTTTCTCGCTCAACCGCTCCCGACCGGAGATCGATACCGCAGCAATGTCGAATCCGAACAGACGCGCGGCGAGGTCCCACGGCTGGCCGCGTTGGGCGACAAATTCATCGTAGGCCCCGTTTTGCAGGGCGCCAGCCATGCCGACGATCGCGAACATGGCCGCGACGGCGGCCATGCCGACGCCGGGCCGCGCGAGACGGGCAAAGCGCGAAGGCGCGAGGCGACGTCGCGGCGGACGCGACGCATTGACCGGAGCCGATGGCGCGGCGGCGCCCAGCATGGCTGGCGTAATAGCAGCGACAGAGCCGCCCGGAGGGGCGACCGTCGCCAGCTCTTTCACCGATCGCAGGATGCGTCTCGCACCATCCATGTCACCAACTCGCCAAACGAATAACCTGCATGAGCCGCCATTTCTGGCACGAGCGAGGTCTCGGTCATTCCCGGCTGGGTGTTCACCTCCAATACGACGAGATCGCCCGTACCTCCGGGGCGGTCGTCGTATCGGAAGTCGGCCCGGCTTACGCCGCGACAGCCGAGAGCTCGATGAGCCTCAAGGGCCAACTCTTGAATATCTTGGTAAATATTCGGTTTAAGATTGGCCGGCAGAACGTGTTTCGACCCGCCTTTCGCATATTTTGCGTTGTAATCGTACCAACCGCCGTCGGCGGCGAGAATTTCGATGACGTCCAGCGGACGGTCGCCCATCACTCCGCAGGTCAGTTCCCGCCCGGCGACGAACTGCTCCGCGAGCATGAGATCGCCATGCGTCCAGCTTGTGCTTGAGAGTTCGGCAGGTGGCGCTGCGTCATTTTCCGTGACGATAAACACGCCGAATGATGAGCCTTCCGACACCGGCTTCAACACATATGGCGGCGCCATTACATGCCCCCGCGCCGCCTCCCGACGGTCGACGACGCGGCCCTTTGGGACCGGCACCCCGGCTGCGGCCATCACGACCTTGGCGACATCCTTCTTCATGGCGACGGAAGAAGCGAGCACGCCGGAGTGGGTATAGGGGATCCGCAGCAATTCAAGCACCCCCTGCATGCAGCCGTCCTCGCCGAATTTGCCGTGCAAAGCGTTGAAGGCGACATCCGGCTTGAGCTCGGCCAGACGGCTCGCGACGTCGTGACCGACATCCACGCGGGTGACGCGATAGCCCTCTGCCTCCAGGGCCGCAGCGCAGGCGGCGCCGGAGCGCAGCGAAATCTCGCGTTCGGCGGAAAGCCCGCCCATCAGCACGGCGACATGTAGAGTCATCAAGGTCTCTTTGGTTGTGGAACGAAAATGCGCGGGTTGTGGAACGAAAATGCGCGCCCGCGCGCCGGCAGCGCACAAGACTCGACTGACTGGAGGACGCGGGAGAACCAAAATCGCAGACGTCTAATCGGGGGCACGCGTCACGAGCTTTTCGCCAGTTCGGACGGCGAATCTCTCGGGCGCGGTCAGGCTAGCCCTTTTTGCGGTCCCGGGGAATCGGGCGCCGGGGTCAGGCGACGCCTATGCGCCGGATCTCCCAATGCAGGTCGACGCCGCTGGTCTCGCGCACGCGGCGACGCACTGTCTCGCCCAGATTTTCGATATCGGCGGCGGTAGCGGCGCCGCGATTGATCAGAAAATTGCAATGCATCTCACTGACCTGGGCGTCGCCGAGGACCAGTCCTCGACAACCGGCGGAGTCAATCAATCGCCAGGCCTTGTCGCCCTCAGGGTTCTTGAAAGTGGAGCCGCCGGTTTTTTCCCGGATTGGCTGTGAGGCCTCACGCGCGGCGGTGATGCGATCCATTTCGGAGAGAATCTCCTTCGGCGCGCCGGGACGGCCCTGAAACAACGCCTGCGTGAAAATCACCGATTCGGGCGCGGAACAGTGGCGATAGCTGTACCCCATGAGGGCGTTGTCAAAAACGTGGATCGCGCCGTCGCGATCGACGCCCCGCGCCGCGATCATTGTGTCTTTAGTCTCGCCGCCATGCGCGCCGGCGTTCATGCGCAGGGCGCCGCCGATCGCGCCGGGAATGCCGCGAAAAAAGGCCAGTCCGTCGATTCCTGCCTCCGCCGCCATTCGCGCCGCCTTCACGTCCGGCACGGCGGCGCCGACACGCAATCGGTGGCCGTCCTCGACCTTGATGTCGCCGAAACCTTTCGCCGACAACCGGATCACGACGCCGGCGACGCCGCCGTCGCGGACGATCAGGTTAGACCCCAGACCAATCACATTCACCGGGATCTCGCGCGGGAGGCGAGACAGGAAATAGGCGAGGTCGGCCTCGTCAGCCGGCATGAACAAAATTTGCGCCGGGCCGCCGACCCGAAACCATGTGTAGGGCGCCAGCGGCTCATTGGCGCTCACGCGTCCGCGAAGCTCCGGCGCCAGTCGCGCGATCTCGCCCGAGAGATCGGGAAAGTTCATTGCGCGGCGCCTGCCGCAAGCTGTTCCGGAAGCGCATAGGCCCATTGCGTGATGTTGCCGGCGCCCAGGCAGACGACATAATCGCCCGGCGCAACGATCTCGCGGACCATCGCCGGCAACACTTCCGGCGACGGAAGACCAACGGCGCGGCGATGACCATGCGCGCGAATGGCGTTGACCAGAGCATCGCGGTTGACGCCCTCAATCGGCTGTTCGCCGGCAGAATAGACATCGGAGACGATCACGACATCGGCGTCGTTGAAGCAGGCGGCGAAAGGATCGAACAGCGATTGCAGACGCGTATAACGATGCGGCTGCATGACGGCGACCACCTTGCCTTTCGTCGAGGCCCGCGCGGCGCGGAGCACGGCGGCGATCTCGACTGGATGATGACCATAGTCGTCGAACACCTGCACGCCATTCCACTCGCCGGTGCGAGTGAAACGCCGCTTCACTCCGCCAAAACCGGCGAGGGCGCGCCGGATCTGATCTGGCGACATGCCCAGTTCATAGGCGACCGAGATGGCGGCCGTCGCATTCAGCGCATTGTGATGACCGGGCATGGGCAACGCGAGATTATCGAGATAGGTCGCCTGCGCCGTCTTGCGATCACGCAACAGCACGTTGAATCTGCTGATCCCGCCTTCGAGATTGACGTCGAGCAGACGCACGTCGGCCTGCGGATTTTCGCCATAGGTGATGACGCGACGATCCTCGATCTTGCCAACCACCTCCTGCACGGTCGGATGATCGAGACACATCACCGCGAACCCATAGAAGGGCAAATTCTCGATGAAGTGACGAAAGGCGTCCTTGATTGCGTCGAAGGTGTGAAAATGATCGAGATGTTCCGGATCGATGTTGGTGACGATGGCGACATCCGCCGGAAGCTTCAGAAATGTGCCGTCGCTCTCGTCAGCCTCGACAACCATCCAGTCGCCGGCGCCCAGACGCGCATTGGTGCCATAGGCGTTGATGATGCCGCCATTGATGACGGTCGGATCGAAGCCCCCGGCGTCGAGAAGCGTCGCGACAAGAGAGGTCGTCGTGGTCTTGCCATGAGTGCCGGCGATGGCGACGCATTGCTTGAGACGCATCAGCTCGGCGAGCATTTCGGCCCGCCGCACCACCGGCAATCGCTTCTCGCGCGCGGCGATCAATTCCGGATTGTCGCGTTTGATCGCCGTGGAGACGACAACCACCGCCGCCTCGCCCAGATTACGGGCCTCATGTCCGATGTAAACGCTCGCGCCCTTCTCGGAGAGCCGTTTCACATTCGCGTTCTCGGAAGCGTCTGAGCCCTGCACCCGATAACCAAGATTAAGCAAAACCTCGGCAATGCCGGACATGCCAATGCCGCCGATGCCGACAAAATGAATTGGCCCGAGATCGCGCGGCAGTTTCATCCCTGTCTCCGTTCCAGATCGCGTCCTGCTGCAACGCCGAGGACAACGTCCGCCAGACGTTCGGCGGCGTCGGCGACGCCGACGCTTTTCGCCGCCTGAGCGCGACGGGCCAGTTCTTGCGGCGCCGCGAGCCATTCGGCAAGACGCCCGGCAAGAAAAGCAGGGGTAAAATCGCTTTGCCGAACGGTTTCGGCGGCTCCAGCCTCGGAGAGAAAGGCCGCATTCGAGGCCTGATCCTGATCGAGCGCATGCGGAAGCGGAACAAGCAAAGCCGGTCGACCGATCACCGCCAGTTCCGACACTGTCGAGGCGCCGGCGCGGGCGATCACAACATGCGCCGCGGCGATGCGCGCCGGCAAATCGGCGAAGAAGGCGGCGATCTCGGCCTCAACGCCCATGGCGGCGTACGCCGCCCGAACGCGTTCGCCATCCTCGGCGCGCGCCTGCTGAACGATTCGTAGACGCGAGCGAAGTTCTGGCTGCAAAGCCGCAACCGCCTCCGGCACGATATCCGACATAACCCTGGCCCCTTGCGAGCCGCCGGTGACCAGTAAACGTAAAACGCCTCCTTCAAAATCCGGGTAGGGTTGCCCGGCCGCAGCCAGAACGCTCGGCCGCACCGGGTTGCCGGTGACGACGACCCTGGGCTGCAAGGCCGGGGGCACACGAAGATTGGGCAGGCCTGCGGCGATTTTATCGACACGGCCAGAAAGAAAACGGTTCGCCATGCCCATGACGCCGTTCGTTTCGTGCAGCACTGTCGGAATGCGCAGGAAATTCGCGGCCAGCAACGGCGGCACGGTCGGATAGCCGCCAAAACCAATGACCGCGCGCGGCTGGGCTTTGCGCAGCAGGACCACCGCCTGCGCCGCGCCTCTCGCCAACTGGGCGACGGCGACGGCCCGCGCAAGGAGATTGCCGCCACGCGGCGTCGCCGACGGTAGGATATGTTTGGCGCGGGCTGGAAAGTCCGCGCCATAGCGCAAGGCGCGATCATCCGTAACAAGTTCAACCGAGGCGCCCCGAGCCGTCAATGCATGCGCGAGAGCCTCGGCCGGGAACAGATGGCCGCCGGTGCCGCCCCCGGCAAGGAAAATCGGTTTGTCGTTCATGTCAGGCCGCCGCCGGTTGCGGCATGCCCGCCGTCGCGACCTGCGTCAAAACCCGCGTCCGGGGTCGCCGGCGCGTCACCGCCAGCAGGAAGCCCATACCCAGCGACAGCGAGATCAGGGACGAGCCGCCATAAGAGACGAACGGCAGGGTCATGCCTTTCGCCGGCATGAGATGCACATTCACCGCCATGTTGATCAGGCTTTGCAGACCAAACAGCATGACAAGCCCTGCGGTCGCAAAACGACAAAAGGGATCCTCGTTACGCGCCGCAGAAAGCAGGCCGCGCAAGACAATGAATGCGAAGACGCAAGCGAGCGCGATGCAGACGATCACGCCAAACTCCTCGCCGATCACGGCGAAAATAAAATCAGTGTGAGAATCCGGCAGGATGCGCTTCACCGTGCCCTCGCCCGGTCCCTTGCCGAGCCAGGAGCCGGCGATGAAACTCTCGAGCGCCGTCTCGGACTGAAAGTCCCCCGGCACGCCGGCGACCGATGGCGGCGGCTGAAGGAAGGTCTCGATGCGCGCATGAACGTGCGGCACGAACTTGTAGGCCAGCAGGGCGCCGACGAAGGCCAGTCCGCCAAGACCCACCACCCACAGCAGATGCAGGCCCGCCATGAAAAACAGCGCGCCCCAGACCAGACTGATCAGCATGGTCTGACCGAAATCAGGCTGCAGGACGAGCGGAGCGATCGTCAGCGGAAAAAGCAGGAGCGCGAGGAAATTGCCCGGGACGTCCTTGCGTCGCGCGCCTTCCGAAAAGGCCCAGGCGACGACGACGATGAAGGAAGGCTTGAGAAACTCGGACGGCTGCACGCCAAACAACCAGCGACGCGCGCCCTTGACCTCCTGGCCGAAGAACAGCGTAGCGATGACAAGCGCCAGAGACAGGACGAAAACGATAAGGGCGACGCGTCGCACATGACGCGGCGAGAGGAAGGAGGCGCCGATCATCACCGCCAGAGCCGGCAGCAAATAGGCGACCTGGCGATTGACAAAATGGAACGTCGCCAGATGCAGGCGCTCGGCAACCGGCGGACTGCCAGCCATCGAGAACACCAGTCCGCAGACGATGAGCAAAGAGATCGCAGACAACAGCCAGCGATCAATCGTCCATGCCCAATCGGAAAAAGCCGTTCGTTCCGCGCGTGAAATCATGACTTACCCCCTCCCCGCGCCGCAAGAACGGCTGGCAATCCCTGCACAAGGCTACGAAAGGCGTCGCCGCGCGCCTCGAAATTGGCGAACTGGTCGTAGGAGGCGCAGGCAGGCGATAACAACACGACAGGCGTCGCCGCATCGCCCTCCAGCGCGTCGCAGGCGGCGCGCGTCGTCGCAACATCAAGCGTCTCGCAGCGCTCGTAGGGCAAGGCGCCGTCGAGCGCGCCGGCGAACTCATCGCTCGCTGCGCCGATCAGATAGGCCTTGCGTATGCGTGGAAAATAACCGCGCAACGGTTCGAGGCCGCCTTCTTTGGCCTTCCCGCCAACAATCCAGTAGATGTCCGTAAAACTGGCCAGCGCCTTTTCCGCCGCATCGGCGTTCGTCGCCTTGGAGTCGTTGACGAACAACGTCCGGTCGATGCGACCGACTTCCTCCATGCGATGGGGCAGGCCAGGGAAGCTGATCAGACCCCGCGCGATTTCATCGTCCTCAAGGCTGCATTCCCAGGCCGCCGCACATGCAAAGGCGGCGTTTTGCGCATTATGCGCGCCACGCAAGGCGCGCGCGCCCTCAAGCCTGGCGATCAACTCGGCCTCCTCCGGCGCATGCCCTTCCTCGCGGAAGTAGATCGCGCCGCGTTCGACGTAAAACCCCCAGTCGAGCGAGCGGCTGGCCGATACGGGCATGACGCGCCTGTCTTCCGCCGGATTGGCGGCGAGGCGTTCGACGAGGCGCGCGCCGATGGCATGCGTGTAAGTATCGTCGACGCCAACCAGCGCAACCTCGGCGCCGGCGACAAGCCGCTCCTTGACGGCGGCGTAATTCGCCATTGCGCCGTGTCGATCAAGATGATCCGGCGTGAGATTAATCAACACGCCGATGGTCGGCTTCAGCGACGGCGCCAGATCGATCTGGAAAGAGGAACATTCGATCACATGAATGCGCGTCTCGGAGGGCGGCTCCAGATCGAGGATCGGCACGCCGATGTTGCCGCCCAACTGCACATCGCGGCCGGCCTCCCGCAAAATATGCGCGATCAGCGCCGTCGTCGTCGATTTGCCGTTGGTGCCCGTGATGGCGACAAGCGGCGCGCCGGGCGCAAGCGCGGCGCGCTCGCGACAAAAAAGCTCGATGTCGCCGATGATTTCAACGCCCGCCGCCCGCGCGCGTTGCGCCGTCCAATGCGGTTCAGGATGGGTCAGCGGCACGCCTGGCGAAAGGATGAAAGCATCGAATTGCGACCAGTCGCTACGCGCAAGATCCTCGAGAGGCACGCCTTGCGCGACCGCCTTGAGCCGACCGGCCTCGCCATCATCCCACGCGCGCACATGCGCGCCGCCGGCGATCAGCGCGCGCGCGGTTGATAAACCCGAGCCGCCCAGACCGAAGAGGGCGACCGTCTTGCCTCTGAAGGTCGTGACCGGAGTCATGCTCTTACCTCAGTTTCAGCGTTGAGAGGCCGGTGAGGGCGAGGACAAAGGCGATGATCCAGAAACGGATGACGATTTGCGGCTCTTTCCAGCCTTTCTGCTCGAAATGATGATGGATCGGCGCCATGAGAAAAATGCGTTTGCCGGTGAGCTTGAAATAAATCACCTGAATGATCACCGAAGCGCCTTCGACGACGAAAAGGCCGCCGACGATCACCAGCACGAACTCCTGCTTCACCGCCACCGCGACGGCGCCGAGCAGGCCGCCGATCGCCAGCGATCCCGTATCTCCCATGAAAATTTGCGCCGGCGGCGCGTTGAACCACAGGAACCCTAATCCTGCTCCGATGAATGCGGCGCACAGTATCGTCAGTTCGCCGACGCCCGCGACATGATTGACGCCGAGGTAATTGGAGAAGATCGAGTTGCCGACGAGATAGGCGAACAGCGCGAAAGCGCCGACTGCGATCATCGACGGCACAATGGCCAGACCGTCCAGACCATCGGTCAGATTGACGCAATTGCCGGCCGCGACGATGACAAAGGCGCCGAAGACCAGAAACCATGGGCCCAGAGCGCCGACATAGCCCTTGACCATCGGCAGGGCGATTTTCGACATGTCGTCGCCGCCTACGATCATGAGCAGATAGCAGGCGACGCCGGCAACGACGAATTCGAAGGCCAGTCGGGCGAGGCCGGAAAACCCTGCATGGGATTGTTTCGTAACCTTGAGGTAATCGTCGTAGAAACCGATCGATCCAAAAGCTGCGGTGACGAAAAGCACGATCCAGACATAGTAGTTGCGCAAATTCGCCCAAAGCAATGTTGCGACGAAAAGCCCCGACAGGATCATCAGACCGCCCATCGTCGGCGTGCCTTTTTTGGTCAGCAGATGCGAGGCGGGTCCGTCCTCGCGGATCGGCTGCCCCTTGCCCTGCTTGAGACGCAAGGAGTCAATGATGCCCGGGCCGAAAAAAAACACGAAGAACAGCGCCGTCGCCGCCGCCATTGCGGCGCGGAAGGTGATGTAGCGGAAGATGTTCAACGGACTGAACAGATAGGCGAAGTCCGCAAGTAACGTCAGCATACCGGTTTCCTCAGTTCGCCGTCGCCGGCGCGTATTTCTGCTTCAGGGCGGCGACGATCCGGGTCATGCGCGAGCCGTTGGAGCCTTTCACCATCACCGCATCGCCCGGGCGAACAGCCTCCAGAACGACATCCTCCAGTTCGAGAGCGCTGCGACGGTGCGCCCCGCGCATGGTTTCCGGGATGGCGTAGAACAAATGCGACATCAATGGCCCGGCGGTAAACAATTGATCGATGCGAGCGGCGACGAGATCGGGCGCGAGGGCCGCATGGAGTTCCGCGCCCTCCGGGCCCAGTTCGAGCATATCGCCAAGGACCACAACCCGCCGGCCGCCCGGACCGGGCTCGACGGCGCCCAGTTGTTCGACGGCGGCGCGGAGCGAGGTCGGGTTGGCGTTGTAGCTTTCATCGATCAGGGTGAAGTTTCCCAGCGGCGTCTCGACCACTTCACGCTGGCCGCGCCCGGAGGGCGGCGAGAAGGTCGCCAGCGTCGCCGCCGCCTTTTCGACATTGAGCCCGAAAACAGCGGCGACGAGCAGACCGGCAAGCGAATTGAGCGCGATATGCCTGCCCGGCGCGCCGATCACATATTCGATGCGAGCGCCAAGAATTTCGGCCTCGACGGCGGCCGCCTCGCCAATGGCGCGATAAGACAACAGACGCCCCTCGGCGCCCTTTTCGCCAAAGGTGAAAATATGTCCGGCGCCGGGCGTCGCTGCCGCGATCAAGCGATCGGTATGCGCGTCGTCGGCGTTGACGATGGCGACGCCGCCCTGTTCAAGTCCGGAAAAGATTTCAGCCTTTGCATCGGCGATCGCGCTAACCGAGTCGAAGTTTTCGAGGTGTACGGCCGCGACCCGCGTCACCACGGCGACATGCGGCCGAACCTGGGGAGCGAGCGCCGCAATTTCTCCGGCATGGTTCATGCCGATTTCGAAAACGCCATAGACGGCGGACTCCGGCATGCGCGCCAAGGTCAACGGTACGCCCCAGTGATTGTTGTAAGAGGCGATCGAGGCGTGAGTCTCGCCAAAATGCGACAGCATCAGCCGGGTCATTTCCTTGGTCGAGGTCTTGCCGACAGAGCCCGTGATGGCGGCGATGTAGGCGCGGCTGCGCGCGCGGGCGCGCTGGCCCAACAATTCGAGGGACTGCTGTACATCGCGCACAACGAATAAAGGGCCGTAACCGTAGAAGTCGTCGGCGTGCGCTTCGTCGATGACGACGGCGGCGGCGCCTTTCTCCAACGCAGCGTGCGCAAATTCATGGCCATCGCGCGCATCGCCGCGAATGGCGAAAAACAAATCTCCCTTGTGCAGGGTGCGCGTATCGATCGAGACGCCGGAGGCCTCACGGGGAAGTCCGCCGCTCACCCGGGCGCGAAGGGCGCCAACCAGCGCCAGACCTGACCACAAGGGTTCCCGACTCATGAGCGAATCTCCTGTAGGGCCTGCGCAACGGCTTCGTGGTCCGAAAAAGGCAAAACCTGATCGCCGACAATCTGGCCGGTTTCATGACCTTTGCCGGCCACGATCAGCGCGTCGCCGGGGCGCAATTCGGCCACTGCGGCGACGATAGCGGCGCGGCGGTCGCCGATCTCGCGAAGGTCGACCCCGCCGGCGCTTCTGGCGCCCGCGATAATTGCGCCGCGAATCGTCGCCGGCGTCTCGCTACGCGGATTGTCGTCCGTGACGATGACGATGTCCGCGCCGCGCGCCGCAATCTCGCCCATCAGCGGGCGCTTGCCGCGATCGCGGTCGCCGCCGCAACCAAAGACGACGATCAATCGCCCGGACGTCAGGGGTCGCAGCGTCGCAAGCGCCTTCTCCAGCGCGTCGGGCTTGTGCGCGTAATCCACAAAGATCGGCGCGCCATGGCTTGCGCCGACGCGCTCCAGGCGTCCCGGGGCGCCTTCGAGGCGCGCCAGCGCCGCAAAGACCAGCGCCGGTTCGTCCCCGCTGGCGATGGCGAGACCTGCGGCGACCAGCGCGTTCGAGACCTGAAAGGCGCCAGCGAGCGGCAAGACGAAATCGTAGTCGATTCCTGCGTGACGCACGGCGACGCTCGTGGAGTCGACGGCGGGCGACGCGCCACGCAATGTGATCGCCGACCCTCTTTGGCCGACATCCACAACCTTCAATCCGCGCGAGCGGCAAACATCGATGACACGACCGGCGACGTCGCTGTCGGCGTCGATCACCGATGTCCGACCCGGCGCGAGCAGGGTGTCGAAGAGACGCATTTTGGCGGCGAAATACTCCGCCATGTCGCGATGATGATCGAGATGATCGCGCGAGAAATTGGTGAACCCGGCAGCGACAAGACGCACGCCGTCGAGACGTCTTTGGTCGATCCCCAACGACGACGCCTCCATCGCCAGATGGGTGACGCCGCGCGCGGCGAGATCGTTAAGAGTTTTGTGGAGATCAACCGGACCCGGCGTGGTCAGGGCGCCGTAATGCGCGCCGCCGGGATCGACGACGCCAACCGTTCCAAGCGACGCCGCAGCATGGCCGCAATCGCGCCAGATCTGGCGCAAAAAAGCGACGACAGAGGTTTTGCCGCTGGTGCCGGTGATAGCGACGATCGTTTGCGGCTGAAGCGGATAGAACCGCGCCGCCGAATGCGCAAGCGCAGCGCGCACGTCATCAACAAGGACAAGCGGTAAACCGCAATCTGCGCGACGCGAGGCGACGACTGCTCGAGCGCCTCGCGTCCTTGCATCATCAACATAGGACAGGCCATCGCCGGCATGACCGGGAATGGCGAAAAAAACGTCGCCTGGACGTATGGCGCGACTGTCGGCGGACAAGCCCTTGATCTCGATCGCGCCCAGCGCAGGATCGAGTTCGATCGGCGAAAGAAGATCGGCAAGACGCATCAGTGGCCGTGACCTCCGGTCGCCGGAGCATTGGCCATACCGTAGCCAAGCTTCGCCAGCAGCGGGAATGGCTGATGCGGGGGATCGAAGCGCGGCGCCAGACCGAGAATCGGCCCGACGCGCTGGATGATTTCGCCGGTCACATGTCCGGAATTGTAGGCGGCGGTGGCGTAACCGCCGGTTTCCGGCAGGCCCTGCGGTTCGTCCATGATTGTCAGGAACAGATATTTCGGTTGATCGGCGGGCGCCACCGCCATGAAGGTCGTGAACAGGCGATTTTTGCTGTAACGACCGCCGATGACTTTCTCGGCCGTGCCGGTTTTGCCGCCGACGAAATAACCGTCGATATCGACCTTCTTCGCCGTGCCGATTTCGGCGTTGAGCCGCATAAGATAACGCATCGCCTCGCTGGTTTCAGGTTTGATCACCTGCTCGGCGCTCCGCCGGGCGTCCGCCTCGCTTCGCTTGATAAAGGTTGGGGTCATGAGGTAACCGCCGTTCATCAAGGCGCCCACCGCCATCATCGCCTGCAGGGGCGCGACGGCGAGGCCATGACCGAAGGCGATAGTCATGGTGTTAAGTTCGCTCCAGTTCTTCGGATAAAGCGGCTCGGCGCTCTCGGGCAACTCCGTGCGCATCCGGGATAGTTGTCCCATTTTGCGCAGGAATGTCTTATGTTTCTCGACGCCCTGCCCCATGGCCATGCGCGCCGTACCGATGTTCGACGAATAAGTGAAGACCTCAGGCACCGTCAAAGCGCGGTTTTGCGCATGATAATCATGGATCTTGAATCGGCCAAAGGAGAGCGCGCCGCGCGCGTCGAGCTGCGAGTTCAGATTGATCTTGCCGGAATCGAGCGCCATGGCGATGGTCAGCGCCTTGAATGTAGAGCCCATCTCATAGACCCCGACGTTCATGCGGTTGATGTGCAGCGGATCGAGCGCATCGGTCGGCTTGTTGGGATCGTAGTCGGGCAGGGAGGCGAGCGCGATCACTTCCCCGGTGTTCACATCCATGATCGCCGCGGCGCCGGCTTTGGCCTTGAAGTGTTCTACGCCCTTGTTCAGTTCGTCCCGCAACGCATGTGTGGCCCGGATATCCAGCGACAGATTGATCGGCTTCAAATCTTCCGGCGTCGCGGCGAAACCCATCGTATGAAGATCGGCCAACCCCTGCCCGTCGATGTATTTTTCGATGCCGGCGATGCCGGCGTTGTCGATGTTCGCGAAGCCCAGGACATGCGCGCCAATCGGTCCATTGGGGTATACGCGCTTGTTTTCGGCGATCAACCCGACTCCCGGCAGCCCGAGGTGAAACACCTCGTCGCGCTGATGAGGCGTCACCTCGCGCTTGACCCAAACGAAGCCCTTTTTCGTGGCCAGACGATTGCGCAGCTCCAGCGCGTTGACATCGGGCAGAACGGCAGTGAGCAATTCGGTGGCTTCGTCCTTGTCGATCAGCTTGCGCGGCTCGGCGAACACCGACATGACCTTCACGTCGCTGGCCAACACCTCGCCGTTGCGATCGAGAATATCAGGTCTTGACGCCGACACCGCTTTCGCGGCCGCATGCTGTCCGGTGCCGGGATCAGGACGAAAACCCAGATAGATCAGCTTGCCGCAGACCAATCCATAGAGGGCGAAAAACCCCAGCGCGGCGATTCGCATGCGCGAGGGACTTTTATCAATCCCCGTCGAGAACATGTCGCGCATCAACCCCTGCCAGGCGGCTGGTTTTTGCGCCGGCGTGGTGGCGGGCGCAGCGGGATCGTGGAGGGGATCTCTGGATTCGTGCATCATGGTTTCTGGCGCTTCCGGGTGGAGGCTGTTGATAGCGCGGGGTCAGGCTTCGCAGCGGATTTCGGCGCGGTTTTGGGAATGGAGCCGGTAATATCGGTGGCGGAAGACTCGCCTGCGCCGAGGCCCATCGCGTCCAGCTTGCCGGCGATGGCGTCGCCATGCGCGGCGCGTTCCGGAATTGACGTCACTGTAACAATTTGCGGAACCTGAAGCGAAGCAAGTTCCGGCAAATATTGATCCGCGAGCTGCTGCAAACGTTCGGGACGCGTCATATAGGCCCACTCTGCGCGCAACACCGCAATCGCGTCGCGCTCGGCTTTGATCTCGATTTTGGTTTTGGCGATCTGTTCGTAGCGATAGGCCGTCTGGTATTTGATGGTGTAGGCGTAGACCGCCGAAGTGATCAGCAAAACTACGGCGAGGATGTTGAACAAACGCAACATCAGTGTTTTCCCTTATTCTTTTCCGGCAGTCGCGCGAGACGCCCCAACCGGTCGGAGAGCGGCTGCGCCAGCGCAGCGGTTCGTGTCGCAAAACGCAGCTTGGCCGAACGTGCGCGCGGATTGACGTCAATCTCGGCCCGCGATGGCGAGATAGGTTGACCTCCGGCGCAAAAAAAAGTCGAAGGCGTCGGCGCAGGTTCTCCGGGAAGACGCCGCGAGCCGGTCTCGCCCCGCCCCGCGCGCTCGGCCAGGAACTGCTTGACGATTCGATCCTCCAGCGAGTGAAAGGTCACGACGGCCAGACGTCCTCCGGCGCGCAACGCGGCCTCGGCGCCAATCAGTCCCGCCAGCAATTCGCCCAGTTCGTCGTTGACGGCGATCCGTAAAGCCTGAAAGCTTCTGGTCGCAGGATGAATATCTGTCGGTCGCGCCGGCGCGACGCGCTCGATCAGGCTGGCGAGCGCCCTCGTTGTCATGAAAGGCGCCAGGCCGCGATCATAAACGATGGCGCGTGCGATCCGCCGAGCCGCGCGCTCCTCCCCGTAAAAATAGAGAATATCGGCCAGAGTCTCTTCATCCGCCGTATTGACGATGTCGGCGGCGCTATATCCGCGCCCTTCCATCCGCATATCGAGCGGCCCGTCGCCGCGAAATGAAAAACCGCG
This sequence comes from Methylocystis sp., assembly GCA_040399965.1. Taxonomy (GTDB): domain Bacteria; phylum Pseudomonadota; class Alphaproteobacteria; order Rhizobiales; family Beijerinckiaceae; genus Methylocystis. The sequence goes on from JBBARD010000002.1 coordinate 30,504, forward strand.
CGCCGATTCATCGAGTTGCATTGACGACACGCCGATATCCAATACGACGCCGTCCAGCGGCGCGAAGCCTTCGGTTTCCGCAATGCGGGCGAGTTGCGAGAACCGCGCCTCGACAAGCCTCAACCTGCCGCCCGCGGCGTCGACGAGCGCCAGACCAGCGCGTATGGCGCTCGGGTCGCGATCGAGCGCAAGAACCCGCGTTTCGGGATAGTCGAGCAACGCGCGCGAATATCCGCCGGCGCCGAAGGTCGCATCGAGAAAAAAACCACCGCCTTGCGGCCGAAGCGCCTCGAGAACTTCGGGCAAGAGCACCGGCGCATGTCGGGCGGCGGCGCCGCAATCCATGGTCATGGCCCCTCTCCAGTTATGCGATGCACGCGAGCCCATCCCGCCGCGACAAGGACGCGCACGGTCGCGTCGTCCCATCCCGCGATCGGTGACGGCGACGGTCGCCAATTCTGGTTGCGCAAACGCAGACAACGCCATTTTCCCGACGGGGCGTGACGAGGCGGCCGTAAGCCGAAGCGCCGAAGAGCGCTTGCCTCTATTAGGCTTTGTTAGTGTTAAGGGAGCGTTTACGCGCCCGGCGCGCGGCGCGTTCCGGCCCCGGAAATGCGCAGGAAATCGCCAGTCGGCCTGTAAGCCGGGTTCTGTATGGCGCGAAACGGTTTCCCGCGGCGCGCGTGATGGCCATTCCTCTGGGACGATCGTTGCCGACCGCCTCTGGCGACCAACCCGGGCGACGGCCCGGAGACGGGCTTGTCGGCGCTCGGCCGACGTGTCGCCCCTATTCGGTCTTGCTCCCGGCGGGGCTTGCCATGCCCGGGGCGTCGCCGTCCCGGCGGTGCGCTCTTACCGCACCCTTTCACCCTTGCCGCGACGATGGCCCGTGAAGGGACGGGTCGCGGCGGTTTGCTTTCTGTGGCGCTTTCCCTGGGGTCGCCCCCGCCGGACCTTATCCGGCGCCGTGTCTCCGTGGAGCCCGGACTTTCCTCTGCCTCGCGGCAGCGGCCATCCGGCCGACTGGCTCAATAACGGATAGGGAGCGCCGACGACGGGGTCAAGCAACGTCCGTTGGAGAGTCCATTGGAAAACACCTTGTGAAGCTGGCCGGAATAGTAAAAACAACCGGCCCCGGCGCTTTCGGCTCCAGCCGGAATCGGCTAAGCCCGCGCCATGAGTTTGGGGCGGGACGCAGAAAATCGCGCGCAGATCGTCGAGGTGTTGCCGCCGGTCGCCGTCGATGCCCCCTATACCTATCTCGCCCCGCCCGCCATGCGGCTCGCGCCGGGCGACAGCGTCCGCGTGCCGCTTGGCAAACGCGACGCCTATGGCGTCGTCTGGGCGACGGATACAGCGCCAACCAGTGTGGGCAATCTCAAAACGGTTCTCCAGAAACTCGACCGACCGCCGCTTTCCCAGAAACTGCGCGACTTCATCGACTGGCTGGCGCGCTACACGGTGACGCTGCGCGGCATGGCGCTGCGGCTGGCGACTCGCGCCGCCGAAGAGGCGGGACCCGAAACGCCGCGTCTTCTCTATCGCGTCACCGGCGTCGCGCCGCAACGTTTGACTCCCACGCGCGCACGCGTGCTGGATGCGGCGTCGGGCGGCCTCGCCTTCACGCGCAAAGCGCTGGCCGAAACCGCCGCCTGTTCGGGCGGCGTGATCGACGCGCTTGTCGACGACGGCGCGCTGGAAGCTTTCCCGGCGCCGCCGGAGCCCATTGCCCCGCCCTTGCATCCCGCCCATGCGGCGCCGCTGCTGGAGCCGGCGCAGCGCGCCGCCGCGCTGGCGCTGACCGAAGCGGTGCAGGCGCGCGCCTTCAGACCGTTTCTGCTGGAAGGCGTCACCGGCGCCGGCAAGACGGAAGTTTATTTCGAGGCGATCGCCGCCGTTTTGGCGCAGGGCGGACAGGCGCTTGTCATGATGCCGGAAATCGCGCTCACGGCACAGTTTCTTGACCGTTTCGCCGCACGGTTCGGCGGTCGGCCGGCGGAATGGCATTCCGGCGTCAGTCCACGCAAACGCGCCCGCATCTGGCGCGCGACCGCCACCGGCGAGATTGGCGTCGTCGCCGGCGCGCGTTCGGCGTTGTTCCTGCCGTTTTGCGACCTCAGGCTGATCGTCGTCGACGAGGAGCACGAAGGCGCCTACAAGCAGGACGACGGCGTCTCCTACAACGCCCGCGACATGGCGGTTGTGCGCGCGCGCTTCGAGAACGCCGCCATCGTTCTGGCCTCTGCGACGCCCTCGATCGAGACGCGCGTCAACGCGCAGCAGGGACGCTATGGCTATTTCAAACTGGAGTCGCGCGCCGGCCAGAGAACCATGCCGACGCTCGCGGCGATCGACCTGCGCAGCGAGGGGCCGCCGCGCGGACGCTGGATCGCGCCGCGACTGGCGATCGCCATGGGCGAAACCATCGCGCGCGGCGAACAGGCGCTGCTTTTTCTCAACCGGCGCGGCTATGCGCCGCTGACCCTCTGCCGCGCCTGCGGCCATCGCTTCCGTTGCGAAAATTGCGACGCCTGGCTGGTCGAGCATCGTTTTCGACGCGCGCTGGTCTGTCATCACTGCGGGCATGTCGAACGTCGTCCCGATGTCTGCCCTGAATGCGAGAGCGAGGACTCTCTGGCCGCTTGCGGACCGGGCGTCGAACGTCTGGCCGAAGAAGTCGCGACATTGTTTCCGCAGGCGCGAACGCTGGTGCTGTCGTCGGATTTTCCGGGCGGCGCGGAGCGATTGCGCCGGGAACTGGAGGATATCGCCAATGGCGCATTCGATATCGTGATCGGCACCCAGCTGGTCGCCAAGGGGCATAATTTCCCTCATCTCACCCTTGTTGGCGTGATCGACGCCGATCTCGGGCTGGGCAGCGGCGATCCGCGCGCCGCGGAGCGCACCTTTCAGCTTCTCAATCAGGTCACGGGTCGCGCCGGTCGCGGCGACAGGCCCGGCCGCGCGCTTTTGCAAACCTATCAGCCCGATCACCCGGTGATCGCGGCGATGCTCTCGGGCGACGCCGATAACTTCTACGCGCAGGAAATCGCCCTGCGCGAACGCGCCGGACTGCCGCCCTTTGGTCGACTCGCGGCGCTGATTGTGTCAGCGACCGACGCGACGACGGCCGAGGCCCATGCGCGGGCGCTGGCGCGCGCCGTCCACGCCCTGCCCGCGTCGCCCCATTACCTGGTCGCGACCGGCGGCCGTCTTCCCCAACGCGACGAAATCATGCTGCTCGGGCCAGCCGAAGCGCCGATTGCGCTTATTCGCGGCCGTTATCGATATCGATTGCTGGCGCGCGGCCCAAAGAGCGCCGACATGCAGGCATTTCTGCGCGATCTGCTGGCGACCGCGCCGAAAGCGCATGGCGGCGTGCGTGTGCAGATCGACGTCGATCCGCAAAGTTTTCTGTAATCCTGTTTCACCGCTTGTTCGCCGACAATCTCGTAATACGCAAAAAGCGGTTAACAACCCGGCGGACCGGCCGCCCCACAACGCAAGGGAGCCTTAAGCGCGGTGATGTGCGCAGCATAGGCGGCAATCGGCGCCGCCCAATTCGCGGGGCTTGCGGTGGAGGGCATTTCGCACTGGGCCGCCTTGCGCAGCATCGTACAATAACTCGATTGCTCTATCGTCGTGTTGCCAATGCTGTGACAGCTGGTGCATCCGCCCGCACCGGGCAGGGTCGTGAGCGGCGGATTGGTCCAGCCGAGACTGTTGATGGGAGTATAGGGCGCCGTTGTCTGGGTGTTGAACGGAAGACTGGGGCTTAGCACCGTATCGCTGTGTAAGGCGAAAACGTTAGAGCCGCGATGACAATTTGTGCATTTTCCGCCCTCGACAAGCGCGCTGTCATAGCCATTGACCCAGTCTCTACGAATACTCCTTGAACTGAGCTCCGCCGGCGCAAATTTAGGACCGCCCGAATGCGGTCGATTATCCCAAAAACACGCCTTGTTGGACGTCGCGCTCTGACAAATGACGCCCAACGTGACCGAAGATTTATTACTCTCCCAACGAGGCAAAGCGATACAGCCGCCGGGCTTGCTATCGATACTGTATGTCCAGACTTCCACAGGATTTCCGGCATTGAGAAAGAGTCTCGTCGTCGGTATCTCTCCCTGAAGTTTCCACGCCGGGTCTCCCCAATCGGGAGGAATCGGCACATTCGCCGCCTTGCAATCCTTTGTATATTGGAGAGACGGCACAAACCTGCCGGTTATCGGGTCATATTCATAATTTTGAAGCCATCTGAGAATTATATTCCATGTCGCCTGATCGATTTTGAGGGAAGATTTCCAGCGCAGGTCACGCGCGCTGATCTTGGGTGGTGATTTGTTGTCGATTGGTTGAGCATTGGAGAACAAGCGTTCTTTTATCACCTCGCGAAAATAATCCAGTTTCCATTGGGCTTCACTCTCCTGAAGCTCTTTCGACGCCGCGATGGCGAGCTCCGCCTCTGCGCCCTTGAGCGCGAGGGCAAGCTTTGGATCCGGATTGTTTTGCTGCGACCATTTACGCAGAGACAATATGCTCTCTCGTTTGCTTGGGTCTATGTTGGAGCCATATCTCGCAACCAAATCGTCAATGCTTTTTTCGGCGGCTTCGGGAGTTACGGTGACAGACTTGAGGTTTCTATCGACCGGCAATCCGTGATAAACATGTGCAATACTGCCGAATAGACCAATTCCATCAAGAGGATCCGCAACCGAGACGCCGATTGAACCGATTAATCCCAAAATTAGGAGAGAGAAACGTTTAAGCATAACGATCTCCATTAGAAAATATGCAAAAGTATACGCCCTTCTTTTGGTCGTCAAGCGATAAAATTGCTTTTCATCCTAGTGAATCAGGCCGCCGCCCTGACCATTTCGTTCGTTCGCGCTTTCTTTCCCGGAACCGGTTTACACCTCTCGTAAAGCGCTCTGGCCTTCCAGGCTGCGAAGCTTCCAACGCTTGCCAGATTTCCGCGCAAAGCAATTTGCAGATCGACGTCGATCCGCAGAGTTTTCTGTAATCTCAAGCGCCGCCAATCACGCGCGCGACGACCTTCGCCGTATAATCCACCATCGGCACGATACGCGCGTAATTGATGCGCGTCGGTCCGATCACGCCGAGGGCGCCAATGATCCGGCGTTCGCTGTCGCGGATCGGCGCGGCGATAAGAGAGGAGCCGGAGAGCGAGAACAGTTTGTTCTCCGAGCCGATGAAAATCCGCACGCCCTCGCCCTGCTCAGCGCGCTCGAGCAAATCGATCACCTCCGTCTTGGTCTCAAGATCGGCAAAGAGCAATCTTATGCGCTCAAGATCGGCGACGGCGGTCAAATCCTCGAGAAGATGCGCCTGGCCGCGCACGATGAGCTGGCGGTGATCGCCAATGACCCCGGCCCAGCTCGCCAACCCTGCCTCGACAAGACGCGCCGTCAGTTCGTCGAGCTCGCGTTGCGCCGCGCGACGGGAGGCCTCGATGCCGGTGCGAGCTTCCGCCAGCGTGCGACCGGAAATCCGCGCGTTAAGGTAATTCGCCGCTTCGATCAGCGCCGAAGCCGGGAGATCGTCCGGCACCGGAATAACGCGATTCTCCACCGTGCCGTCCTCGGCGACAAGAATCGCCAGAGCGCGGCCCGGCTCCAGCCGGACGAAATCAATTTGCTTGAGCCGCACATTATCTTTGGTCGCGACAACGACGCCCGCAACCCGGGCCAATCCCGAGATCAGGCTGGTCGCCTCCGCCAGCACGCCCTCGACATCGTGATCGCGCGAGGCCGCCTCGACCTCGGCGTTGATGCGGGCGCGTTCGATATCGGCCAGATCGCCGATCTGCAATATCGAGTCGACGTAAAACCTCAGCCCCAGTTCGGTCGGCAGACGGCCGGCGCTGGTGTGCGGGGCGAAGATCAGGCCCAGTTCCTCAAGATCCTGCATCACGTTGCGGATTGAGGCAGGAGAGAGAGTCATCGGCAACAATCGCGACAATTGCCGGGAGCCGACTGGCTCCCCCGACGCAAGATAGCTGTCGACGATCTGGCGGAAAATTTCGCGCGAGCGATCCGTCATCAGCGAGAGCGCCGAGGACGGCGGGAGGATGTGGCCAGGCCGTGTCATGGAAGACAGAATATAACATTCGCCGGCGGCGTCGAGCGGCGCAGCAAAACAAACGCCCGGCCGTTCGGGGCCGGGCGCACAGGCAGACTCCGAAGCTGGAGGTTACAGGCCGCTGAGACCGTCAATTCCCAACAGATTGCCGAGGCTCTTGACGTGGTAGTTCACGCCGCCGCGCGCAATATTCATGTTATAGTTGCCGCCATTGACGACGGCGAAGGTATTGCCGGTCCAACCGAGCGCCGAACCGTTTGGCGCGCCGATGCTGGCGTAGAGATATTCGCCCTTGATCGAAATCCTGTCGTTAATTGCGTATTCCAGACCTCCGCCGACAGCCCAGCCGCCACGCCAGCGATCGCCAGAGTTGCCGATCGGAATCATGGCTTCGTATCCCGAACTCCAAGATGTGCCGTTGATCCGGCCGTAAGCGAAGCCGCCGGTCATATAGGGAAGGAAACGGCCCATCGCATAGCCGAAGCGCAAGCGCTCGGTGCCGAACCAGTTAAGCCGGCTGGTAACGCCGCCCGACGCAAGAGGCCCGCCATTGTTTGACACATTGGCGTAGTTGAAATCGTTCTCGTAACCAACGACGATGTCGTTGGAAAGCTGCCAGCTGTAACCACCGGTGTAACCAATCAGCCAACCGCTGGTTCCGATCGACGGGTTGACGCTCCACGACGCGCCCGGCAAAGCCGTGATCGAATAAAGAGTGGCGTTGTAATCCGCAGCGCCGCCGGCGTAGCCGCCGCTGATGCCGCCATGCCAACCGGTCCAGGTGAAAGCTGGGGGAGCCGCGACGGGGGCTTCCTTCCGGCTGGGAAGATCGGCGGCCGAGGCTGAGCCGAGGACGATAACCGACGCCAGCGCGCCGAGGATCGAAGCCTTGCTATTCATTTTACGCTTCTCCAGTGGGCAGGCCGCCCGACACCGGAGCAGCAGATGTTAAAACCTAGCATCATCCTGAACGGGATGTAATTGAACATGAGGATGAATAAGGCGATTTCGCAATGGCGTTGCTTTTTCGCAACACAGAGGCGCTCATACGACAGAAATTGTGACGCGTTGTTCGCACCCGGCTGCGGCATGGCGCGGCGGGAACACGAAAAGAACTTCTGCGCTCTTGAACCGGGAAGCCGTCCCTGAGAGCCAATACTGTCGTAACCGCATTTTAGCTGTAGCGGCAGTCGCGCTCCAAACCTGACGACGGCGCCACGAAAGCGAGGGCAAAGCTTGAACTTGTCTATTTTCGGCCATTTATTATATGACGGCTGTCGCAATCAATACGATGAAAGGGTCAGATCATGTTGAAGTTCAAAAATTTGCTTTTTGCGGGAGCGCTCGCTGTCGCCTCTCTGACCGGTTCGTCCGCCTATGCGCACAGGGAACATCTTCACGACGCAATAACGCACACACGAGAGGCGGTTGCCGCCGGCAGGGAAAACAGGCCCTCCACGCTGGTACGTCATGCAACGGAAGCCTTGCATCATGCCAAAGCTGCGCAAGCGGATCATCCAAACATACACATCCGGAGGGGCATAACGCGTCTCAGGGAAGCAATCAGGTTTGGCGACAAACGTAGAAGCGCTGCAACGACAATCGCGAACCGCGCGCTTCAGGAACTTGAGAGAGCGCCCCAATAATTGTGAACCAGGATAAAACCCTCTTATGCGGAGGGTTTTATCGACTTCTGGCCCTATCCTCAAAACTTTGACCCACTTTTGGGCGGCTGGTTATTGGCGGCCTGTGGGGTTTAATTGCGAGCGCCGGGGATTCGAGCGGCCGCGCCATGAAACCTATGCCCCCCGTAACCTCCAGGGATAAACTGGAGCGCTTCCCCGTCTGATTGAATCTTATTTTTCGCGATTGCTTGCGCCGAGCCGATGCGCTTCGGCAAAAAGCGCTTCAGACGCGCAAGGCGGTTATTGCGCGCTATTTGAAACTATTCATTTCATAAAGGCTCAGACTCGAGGGGAGAGCCTGCATACGGATCAACCCGGCGCGGCGTCTTGCGTCAGCTTTTTATAAACACGCGACATGAACGCGACGCCAAACAATGGCGTCAGGACGTTTAATCCCGGCGTCGCCACCAGGGCGGCGATGAACAGACCGGCGAGAAAAAGGGGAAAGGCGAAACGTTCCCGCAAGGCGTGCGCCTCTGAGAGCGGCATGAAACGCGTCGCTGCGAAGAGAAAATATTCGCGGCCTAAAAGATAGGCGTTGGCGAACAGAAACGCCGCCGCGTTAATCCCCGGCACGAACAACAGCATCAGCGCGACAAGATTGACGCCCGCCGAAACGAGGGCGAACCGCAATCCCATGACGATCGCTTGCGCTGCGGGAATTGCGACGCCACGCTGGCCCGACGGATAGAGGTCCGCCTCCACCACATCGGCGAGATCGTCGAGAAACAGGCCTGATACGATCATCGATATCGGACCGAGAAAATAGGCGAGCAGAAAAAAGAGACCGAGGCCGGTGGCGTAGACCAGCGCCGTTTGTAACCACGGGTGGCTGACAACAGCGTAGGACAAAGCCAGTTTGTCGAGACCCACCCAGGCGAGAGCGAGAAAAACCAGCGTCATGCCCAGACTTTTCCGCAGCACGGCGCGAAACGGCGGCGAGATAATCTCCCGCATCGCTGCGAGGGCTGCGTCGAACATGAAACTCATAAGTCTATTTTCCGATCGGAGGCGGTCACGCGACCGTGTCTGAGATGGCCTCCTTCCAGGGCGCGCGCAAGGACGCCGCAGTGGATTGTCTGCGGGATTATCCCGCCCGCGCCGTCTCTCGCTGCGCGAAACCGAGCCGGATGTTCAATTCATGCAATAATTGCTCGGCGGCGACCGGGATATTGGTGCCGGGCGGAAAAATCGCGGCGGCGCCGGAGTCGTAAAGCTGCTGGAAATCGTCCGGCGGGATCACGCCGCCAACGACCATCATGATGTCGCCGCGTCCGACGCCCGCCAGCGCATCGCGCAATTCCGGAGTCAACGTGAGGTGGCCCGCGGTCATTGTCGAGACGCCGACGATATTCACATCGGCCTCCGCCGCCTTCTGCGCCACTTCGTCCGGCGTGGCGAAGAGATCGCCGATGATCACGTCGAAGCCCATATCGGCGAAGGCCGAGGCGATCACCTTCTGGCCGCGATCATGGCCGTCCTGTCCCATTTTGGCGACCAGAATGCGCGGCTTGCGACCCGTATTCTCCTCGAAATCGCGCGTCATGCCGATCACCCGACCGATCTGGGCGCTCTCCTTGCCCGCCTCGCGCGCATAGACGCCGGAGATCACATTCGCCTTCGGCTTGTGGCGCGTGAAAACCTTCTCCAGCGCAAAGGAAATTTCGCCGACGCTGGCCTTGGCGCGCGCCGCCTTCACGGCCAGATCAAGCAAGTTGGCCCCCGATGTCGCGCCGGCGGTCAAGGCGTCGAGCGTCGCCTGCGTCGTCGCCTCGTCGCGCTCGGCGCGCAGGCGCTTCAGCTTGTCGAGCTGCGCGGCGCGCACAGCGGCGTTATCGACCTTGAGCACATTCGGTTTGGAGTCGTTTTCCGGTTGATATTTGTTAACGCCGACGACAACCTGGGTTCCGCTGTCAATGCGCGCCTGCGTCTTCGCCGCCGCCTCCTCAATGCGCTGCTTGGGCACCCCGGCGGCGATCGCTTTGGCCATGCCGCCCAGCTTTTCGATTTCCTCGATATGCGCCCAGGCGCGTTTGGCGAGTTCGGCGGTCAGACGCTCGACGTAATAGGAGCCGCCCCAGGGATCGATCACCCGCGTTGTGCCGCTTTCCTGTTGCAGAACGATTTGCGTATTGCGGGCGATGCGCGCCGAGAAATCGGTCGGCAGGGCCAGCGCCTCGTCAAGCGCGTTGGTGTGAAGGGATTGCGTATGTCCCTGCGTCGCCGCCATCGCCTCGATACAGGTTCGGATTGAATTAACATAGACATCCTGCGCAGTCAGCGACCAGCCCGAGGTCTGGCAATGCGTGCGCAGCGTCATGCTCTTGTCGGACTTGGCGCCGAGATCCTTCATCAGTCGCGCCCAGAGCAGACGCGCGGCGCGCAGCTTCGCCACTTCCATGAAGAAATTCATGCCGATCGCGAAGAAGAAGGACAGCCGCGGTGCGAAGGCGTCGATATCGAGGCCGGCGGCGACGCCGGCGCGCACATATTCGACGCCATCGGCAAGCGTGTAACCGAGTTCGAGATCGGCGGAGGCGCCGGCCTCCTGCATGTGATAGCCGGAGATCGAAATCGAGTTGAATTTCGGCATGTGCCGGCTGGTGTAGGCAAAGATGTCCGAAACAATGCGCATCGAAGGATCAGGCGGATAGATGTAGGTGTTGCGCACCATGAATTCTTTGAGAATGTCGTTCTGGATCGTGCCCGTGAGCTTGTCGGCGGAAACGCCCTGCTCCTCGGCGGCGACGATAAACAGCGCCAGAACAGGCAACACGGCGCCGTTCATGGTCATCGACACCGACATCTGATCAAGCGGAATGCCATCGAATAGCGTGCGCATGTCGTAGATCGAATCGATGGCCACGCCCGCCATGCCGACGTCGCCCATCACGCGCGGGTGATCGGAGTCATAGCCGCGATGCGTCGCGAGATCGAAGGCGACCGACAGACCTTTCTGACCAGCGGCGAGGTTGCGGCGATAAAAGGCGTTGGAATCCTCGGCGGTGGAGAATCCGGCGTATTGTCGGATCGTCCAGGGCTGGGCGACATACATGGTTGGGTAGGGGCCGCGAACGTAGGGCGCGACGCCGGGAAAGCCATCAATAAAAGACAGACCCTCGATATCCTGCGGGCCATAATCGCTCTTCACCTCGATGCCCTCGGGCGTGAGCCAGACGCGCGGCGCGGCCTCCTGCTGCGGGGCGGCGGGGGCGAAGGCGATTTTCGAGAAATCGGGGATGACGGACTCAGGGATGGCGGACTCAGGGATGGCGGACATGGGTTCCTCGACGGTTTGGCCTCTTTTAGACCAGCGCCACGACGACGCAAGCGGCTCCGGCCCGCCTTTCCCGGACGCAAAAGCGGGCAAAAAAATTCAGCGTCGCTGGATCGAATCGAGATAGGCGAGCAACGCGGCGATCTGGCTGGTGGAAAGCCGGAACTGGGGCATTTCCGCGCCCTCGTGGCCGACGACGATGCCCTCGGCGAGCGCCTCTTCGAGATCACGAAGCGGATATTTGCGCGCCAAAGTCCGAAATGGCGGCGATTTGGAATTGGGGCTCGCGCCGGTGGGTCCGATGGCGTGGCATTTGGCGCAATTGGCCTGCGCAATGGCCTTGCCGCGCGTTATCGCGGCGCGCGTCGCGGTCTCGCCCCCCGCCGACGGCGACAGGCTCAATGCAAACAGTCCGGCGACGAGGGCCGGCGTCAGGGCGTAGCGCATTGCGGGAGCTCCTATTTGCGGGCCACCAGAACCGAACATTTGGAGTGGCGAACGATGGTCGTGGCGTTGGAGCCAAGCAGATAGGTGGCCATCGTCGGGCGATGCGAGCCGACCACGATCAAATCTGCGCCCCAATCGTCGGCCTCGGCGAGCGCCTCGGGGTAAACGGCGCCAAACCGCACGACGGAGGAAAGCCGGTCTGCGGGATAATCGATCCGCCCGACCGTCTCAAACAGCTCCCTTTCGGCCGTCTGGCGCAAATCGTCGTCGAAATTCGGCGGGATATAATCGATCATTGAGACCGGCACGAGCGGCTGGACGTTCAGCAGCCTGACCTCGGCCTTTTCCACAGCGGCGATCGATAGCGCCGCCGCCAGCGCGAGCTCAGTCATCTGCTTTTCCGCGAGATCCACGGGCACGAGAATTTTCTTGTACATGTCGCCTCCTCGAGACCTCCGCGCGATCTCTTTCGCCGACGCCCGCCGTAAGGCGCCGGATCAGCCCCCAGTATAGAAAACTCCGTTTCCCGCGTCATCGCGAGCGTTGCCGCAGGCGTAAAATTCACCCGGCGAAACAGTTTTAAAGAAATCAGATGAGAACATAAAAAGAACTTTTCAAAAAGAACAAATCATGCACAATGATGGAATCGACCGGCGTTGCAACCGCGCCGGAAACCATGTCAGAAGGAATCGCAAACGTGAGCCAGGCCAATCTCCGCCTCGTGGAAGGATCGTCCGTGGACAAGACCAAGGCGCTCGACGCCGCCCTGTCGCAAATCGAACGCTCCTTCGGCAAGGGTTCGATCATGCGGCTTGGCAAAAACCAGAAAGCCGTTGAAATTGAAACTGTTTCGACCGGCTCGCTGGGGCTCGACATCGCCCTTGGCGTTGGCGGTCTGCCGCGCGGCCGCGTCGTCGAGATTTACGGCCCGGAATCTTCCGGCAAGACCACGCTGACCCTCCATGTCATCGCCGAGGCCCAGAAAATGGGCGGCGTTTGCGCCTTCGTCGACGCCGAACACGCGCTCGATCCGGTCTACGCCCGCAAGCTCGGGGTCAATCTCGAGGAACTGCTGATTTCGCAGCCCGACACCGGCGAGCAGGCGCTGGAGATCACCGATACGCTGGTGCGTTCCGGCGCGGTCGACGTGCTGGTGGTCGACTCGGTCGCCGCCCTGACGCCGCGGGCCGAAATCGAGGGCGAGATGGGCGAGGTCCAGCCCGGCCTGCAGGCGCGGCTGATGAGCCAGGCGCTGCGCAAGCTCACCGGCTCCATCTCCCGCTCCAATACCCTGGTCATCTTCATCAACCAGATCCGCATGAAGATCGGCGTGATGTATGGCTCGCCGGAGACGACGACCGGCGGCAACGCCCTGAAATTCTACGCTTCCGTGCGCCTCGATATCCGTCGCATCGGCGCCATCAAGGATCGCGACGAAACCATCGGCAACCAGACACGGGTCAAGGTGGTCAAGAACAAGGTGGCGCCGCCGTTCAAACAGGTCGAATTCGACATCATGTATGGCGAAGGCGTCTCGAAGATGGGCGAGTTGATCGATCTTGGCGTCAAGGCCGGAGTCGTCGAAAAGTCTGGCGCCTGGTTCTCCTACGATAGCCAGCGGCTGGGACAGGGGCGCGAAAACGCCAAAACCTTCCTGCGCCAGAATCCAGAAGCCGCCGCGAAAATCGAACAGGCGATCCGGGAGAACGCCGGCCTGATCGCCGAGCGCATCCTCGACGCCCCCGGCGAGGAGGAGGATGGCGACGAATAAGCCAGCGCCGTCTCGTTGACCCTGTCTATTTTAAAGGCCCGCGGCGCGGGCCTTTTTCATTGCCCAATCCGCCACATGCTGGCATATCCAGCCCAACGCGGGCCATCCGTCGGGCGAATGCCCACGCTTGTCGCCCGGCCACGGTAAACCCGAGATCGTGACGCGCGTCCCGATCCGCTCCAGCGAGCCGCACCCAAAATGAGTGGCGTCAATCATATCCGTTCCGCCTTCCTCGATTATTTCGTCCGCAACGGACACGAGAAAGTCGCCTCCTCCCCGCTCGTTCCGCACAACGACCCGACGTTGATGTTCACCAACGCCGGGATGGTGCAATTCAAAAACGTCTTTACGGGCGTCGAGAAACGCCATCAGGCGCGCGCCGCCTCAGCGCAAAAATGCGTGCGCGCCGGCGGCAAACACAATGATCTCGACAATGTCGGCTACACCGCCCGCCATCACACTTTCTTCGAAATGCTCGGCAATTTCTCCTTTGGCGATTATTTCAAGGAAGGCGCCATCGAACTGGCGTGGACTCTGATCACCCGCGAGTTCGGCTTGCCGATTGATCGCCTGCTCGTCACCGTCTATCACGACGACAACGAAGCATATGATTTATGGAAAAAAATCGCCGGCTTCCCCGACAACCGCATCATTCGCATCGCCACCAGCGATAATTTCTGGAGCATGGGCGATACGGGCCCCTGCGGCCCCTGTTCGGAAATCTTCTACGATCAGGGCGAGGCCCTTGCCGGCGGACCGCCCGGCAGTCCCGACGAAGATGGCGACCGCTTCCTCGAGTTCTGGAATCTGGTCTTCATGCAATATGAGCAGGTCGCGCCTGGCCAGCGCCTGCCATTGCCACGCCCCTCGATCGACACTGGCATGGGACTCGAACGCATCGCCGCGCTGATGCAGGGCGTCGCTTCCAATTACGAGATTGATCTGTTCCGCGCGATCACAAGCGCCGTCGCCGATCTCGCCGGCGCGCCGGTCAATGGCCCGCAGGCCGCCAGTCACCGCGTCATCGCAGATCATCTGCGGGCCTGTTCCTTCCTGATCGCCGACGGCGTCACACCTTCCAACGAGGGCCGCGGATATGTGTTGCGCCGGATCATGCGCCGCGCCATGCGTCATGCGCAGATTCTCGGCGCCCGCGATCCCCTGATGTGGCGTCTCGTCCCTGTGCTGATCGCCGAAATGGGACAGGCTTATCCAGAATTGCTGCGGGCCCAGGCGCTGATCGTCGATACGCTGCGAACTGAGGAGACGCGGTTTCGCGCCACGCTCGCGCGCGGACTTGCGATACTCGACGAGGAGACCAACGGCCTCGGCAAAGGCGCGAAACTCTCTGGCGAGACGGCCTTCAAGCTTTACGACACCTATGGATTTCCGCTCGATCTGACCGAGGACGCGTTGCGGCCGCGCGGCATCGCCGTCGACAAGACGGGCTTCGACGCCGCCATGGAGCGCCAGCGCGCTGAAGCGCGCAAGGCCTGGGCGGGTTCCGGCGAGACCGCGACCGAAACGCTGTGGTTCGCCCTGCGGGAACGTCTCGGCGCCAGCGAATTTCTGGGCTACGACACAGAACGCAGCGAGGGCGTCGTCGTCGCCATCGTTCACGACGGCGAGGAAGCCTTCACGTTGAAGGAGGGGCAACGCGGCGCCGTTCTGCTCAACCAGACGCCATTTTACGGCGAGTCCGGCGGACAGTTGGGCGACACCGGCGTTATGCGCGGCAAGAACTTTCGGTTCCGGGTCGAAAATACGCTCAAGAAGCTCGGCGATCTGATTGTGCATGAAGGCGTGGTCGAGGAAGGAGAACTCGTTCCCGCCGTCGCGCTCGAACTCGACGTCGATCACGCCCGTCGTCGCGCTGTGCGCGCCAATCATTCGGCGACGCATATTCTACACGAGGCGCTGCGGCAGGTGCTGGGCGACCATGTCGCCCAGAAAGGATCGCTGGTCGCGCCGGAGCGTTTGCGTTTCGATTTTACCCATCCCAAGCCGCTCACCGACGAGGAGATGGCGCGCGTCGAGACGCTCGCCAACGAAATCGTCCAGGACAACGCGCCGGTTGAGACGCGGTTGATGGCGCAGGAGGACGCGATCAACTCAGGCGCGCGGGCGCTGTTTGGCGAAAAATACGGCGATGAAGTGCGCGTCGTATCGATGGGGCGCCCCGATCCGGGCGCGCGTCATCCGTTTTCCGTCGAGCTTTGCGGCGGCACGCATGTGTCGCGAACCGGCGATATCGGATTGATCGCCATTGTCGGCGAGGGCGCTGTCGCTGCGGGGGTGCGTCGCATCGAGGCCCGCACAGCCGAGGGCGCGCGCCATCAGCTTGTCGCGCAATCGCGCGCCCTGCACGACATCGCCGGCCTGATCCGTGCGCCCATCGAGGACGCGCCGGCCCGGCTGGCGCAGTTGCTCGACGAACGCAAAAAGCTCGAACGGGAACTTGCAGACGCCAAACGCAAACTCGCCATGGGCGGCGGAAGCGGCAAGGACGCGGCGGGCGACATACGTGAGTATGGCGGCGTCAGGGCGATGTTGCGCGCGGTTGAGGGCGTCGACGCCAGGGATCTAAAATCCCTTGTCGACGAAGCCAAGAAGACTTTGGGCTCCGGCGTGGTCGCTATCGCCTGCGCCGCCGAAGACGGAAAGGCGGGCATCGTGGTCGGCGTCACCGACGATCTCGCCGGCCGTTTGAACGCGGTCGATTTCGTCCGTATCGCCGCCGAAAAGCTTGGCGGCAAGGGCGGCGGCGGACGGCCCGATCTCGCGCAGGCCGGCGGTCCGAACGCCGGAGCCATCGACGCCGCGCTCGCGGCCATCGCCGACGCTCTGACGCGCAAGGCGGAGTAATGAGCGACGCCCTGCCGCCGAGCGAACATCGGCTGCGACGGTGGGTCTATCGCCTTCTTGACGGCGCAGGCCACGACAGTCTGTCGCGTTTTCTCCATGGACTTCTCGTCGGGCTGGTGGGTCTGTCGGTCGCCGCTGTCGTATTGCAGTCCGTGCCGGCGTACGACGAGAAATACGACGAGTATTTCGAGATCGCCGAATACGTCGCTGTAGCCGTCTTCACGATCGAATATCTGCTGAGGTTCTGGAGCGCGCCGGAGCATGCCCCCTATGTGGGTCGCACAGGCCTCTCGGCGCGATGGGCTTATGTCGCTTCGGGCTGGTCAATCATTGATTTCGTATCGATCCTGCCTTTTTACCTTTCCTTTTTCATCAACGCCGATTTGCGCGTGTTGCTGTTTTTACGTTTGTTGCGCTTTTTCAAATTGGCGCGTTATTCCGCCGGCATGCGCACGATTATCTCTGTTCTGGAAGCCGAGAAACGCGCCCTGCTGGCCTCAAGCGGCATTTTGTTTGGCTGCGTGCTGTTCGCGGCGACCGCCATGCATCTCGCCGAGCATGACGTGCAACCGGAAAAATTCGGCTCCATCCCGGAGGCCATGTGGTGGGCGATCGTCACCATCACAACGCTGGGCTATGGCGATGTGACGCCAGTAACGCTCGCCGGACGCCTGATCGCATCCGTCACCATGGTCATGGGCTATGTGATGCTCGGCCTGCCTGTCGGCATTGTCGCCACAGCCTTCGCCGAGGAGATCCACCGGCGCGAATTCGTCGTGACATGGAGCATGCTGTCGCGCGTGCCGCTGTTTCATGGTCTCGACGCCAATAGCATCGCCGAGATCATGCGCTATTTGCGGGCGCAATCCTTTCCCGCCGGCACGATGATCGTGCGGGAAGGCGAAACCGCGCATTCGATGTATTTTATCGCGGAAGGCGAGGTGAAGATCGCCTTGCGAGGTCAGGAAATTCGCCTCGGGGAGGGCCAGTTTTTTGGCGAAATGGCTCTACTGCACAACACGCTGCGCTCGGCCAACGTGCGCTCGACCGAACCCACCAAATTACTGGTGCTCGACGCTTACGATCTGAAAACGATTATGACACGCAATCCGAAAATCGGCCGGATGATCGAAACGGTGGCCGCCGGACGCGCCGAGTTTTCCGCGAAGGAGCGACGGGGCGATATGATCGCCGCCGAACTGGAGCCGGCGCCGCCGGAGACGACGCCAGATTAATAGTTGAGGCGCGTTCATGCGGGTTTAGTTGACCGCCGCGCGCATCTCTTCCAGCTGGGCGAGTTTTTCCGTGGCGGCCTGGCGGGCGGCGTCGGCTTTGGAGTCGGCGAGATCCTCGCGCGCGTCTTTGATGTCGGCCTCAAGCTTCGCCAGATCGATATCGGCGAGCGGAATCGCCTGCTCGGCCAGAATGGTGAAGCCCGCCGCATTCACGTCGGCGAAGCCGCCGCGAACAAAGAGCTTTTCAACCTTGCCTTCGCTGGCGACGGTCACAACCCCGGCTTTCAGCGTCGTCATCACCGGCGCATGATCCTTGAGCACTGTGAACTGCCCCTCGGCGCCGGGCGCGACCACGGAGTCCACCTCTCCCGAAAACAACAGCTTTTCAGGAGAGACGAGTTCGAAGTGGAATGCGGCCATGTTGCTATCCGATTGCTGGCTGTCGGCGAACCGCCTGCGCGTCGCCGACTGGATCATGCGCCGCGAGACGCGACGCATTCATGAAAGAGCGGGCCCGGGAAGAGGGCCCGCCGCAGCGGTTACGCCGCTTCCTTCGCGAGCTTGGCGGCTTTTTCGATCGCTTCCTCGATGCTGCCGACCATATAGAAGGCGGCTTCAGGAAGATGATCATAGTCGCCGTTCACCAGACCCTTGAAGCCTTTGATCGTATCGGACAGCGCAACGAGCTTGCCCGGCGAACCTGTAAAGACTTCGGCGACGTGGAAGGGCTGGGACAGGAAGCGTTCGATCTTGCGGGCGCGGGCGACCACGAGCTTGTCCTCTTCGGAGAGCTCGTCCATGCCGAGAATGGCGATGATGTCCTGCAGCGATTTGTATCGCTGAAGGGTCGACTGCACCTTGCGGGCGACGTCGTAATGCTCCTCGCCGACGATGGCCGGCGACAACATGCGCGAGGTCGAGTCGAGCGGGTCAACCGCCGGATAAATTCCCTTTTCGGCGATTGAGCGCGACAACACGGTGGTGGCGTCGAGATGCGCGAAGGAGGTGGCCGGCGCCGGATCGGTCAAATCGTCGGCCGGGACGTAAATCGCCTGCACCGAGGTGATTGACCCCTTGGTCGTGGTGGTGATGCGCTCCTGGAGCGCGCCCATGTCGGTTGCGAGCGTCGGCTGATAACCCACGGCAGAGGGGATGCGGCCGAGCAGCGCGGACACTTCTGAACCCGCCTGGGTGAATCGGAAGATGTTGTCGACGAAGAACAGCACGTCCTGTCCCTTGTCGCGGAAATCTTCGGCGACGGTCAGACCGGTGAGCGCGACGCGGGCGCGGGCGCCCGGCGGCTCGTTCATCTGTCCATAAACCAGCGCGCATTTTGAACCGGCGCCGCCGCCCTTCTTGTTGACGCCGCCCTCAATCATCTCGTGATAGAGGTCGTTGCCCTCGCGCGTGCGCTCGCCGACGCCGGCGAAGACGGAGTAACCGCCGTGCGCCTTGGCGACGTTGTTGATAAGCTCCATGATGAGCACGGTCTTGCCGACGCCGGCGCCGCCGAACAGGCCGATCTTGCCGCCCTTGGCGTAGGGCGCGAGCAGATCGACGACCTTGATGCCGGTTTCGAGAATCTGGGCCTCCGTCGCCTGCTCGGCGTAGGTCGGGGCCGGCTGATGGATGGCGCGCTTGGAGGCGGTCACAAGCGGTCCGGCTTCGTCGACCGGCTCGCCGATGACATTGATGATGCGACCCAGCGTCTCGTCGCCAACCGGCACCGAAATCGGCGCGCCGGTGTCGGAGACCTCCTGGCCGCGCGTCAGGCCTTCAGACGTGTCCATGGCGATGGTGCGGACGGTGTTCTCGCCCAGATGCTGCGCCACTTCGAGAATAAGGCGATTGCCCTGATTCTGCGTCTCCAGCGCGTTGAGAATCTCCGGCAGATGCCCGTCGAACTTCACGTCGACGACGGCGCCGATGACCTGGGTGATGCGGCCCTTGGGGGTGTTGGCAGCCATGTTTCGTCCTCGTCCCTTCAATCGGTCAGAGCGCTTCTGCGCCCGAAATGATTTCGATCAGTTCCTTGGTGATCATCGCCTGACGCGACCTGTTGTAGAGCGTCGTCTGCTTTTTGATCATATCGCCGGCGTTGCGCGTGGCGTTATCCATCGCGCTCATCCGCGCGCCCTGTTCGGAAGCGGCGTTTTCGAGCAGCGCGCGGAAAACCTGCACCGAGATATTGCGCGGCAGCAGGGTCGAGAGAATCTCGTCCTGACCGGGCTCGTACTCGTAGGAAGCCTGCGGTCCCTCCACAGCCGGCGCGTTTTCATTCACGGCGATCTGCGCCGGAATGAGCTGCTGAGCGGTAGGGATCTGTGCGATAACGGTTTTGAATCTGGAGAAGAACAAGGTCGCGACGTCAAAGTCGCCGGCCTCGAACATCTCAATGATTTTTTTGCCGATCTCGTCGGCGTTTTCGAAGCCGATCTGGCGCAGGCCGCGCAGTTCGATCAGTTCAATGATCTCTTTTTCATACTGGCGACGAAGCTGATCGTAGCCCTTCTTGCCGACGCAAATGATTTTGACCGTCTTGCCCTGGCCCTGAAGCCGGTTGATATGCTCGCGGGCGAGACGCACGATCGAAGAGTTGAAGGCGCCGCACAGGCCGCGCTCCGCCGTGGCGACAACGAGCAGGTGCACATCGTCCTTGCCATTGCCGGCAAGAAGCTGAGGGCCGCCGGTCGATACGCCGGCGGCGAGGTTGGCGAGAACGTTCTCCATACGCTCGGCGTACGGACGGGCCGCCTCCGCTGCAGCCTGCGCGCGACGCAGCTTGGCGGCGGCGACCATCTGCATGGCCTTGGTGATCTTCTGCGTCGCCTTGACGGAGGAGATCCGGTTTCGAAGATCCTTCAACGAGGGCATGAGCTTGCTTCTTGTCTCAAGGACGCCGCGCGCCGTTCAGGGAAGGCGCGCGAGTCGGCCAGCGGATCAGGCGAAGGATTTCGCGAAATTCTCGACGACGTTTTTCAGCTTCGCCGCGGTGTCGTCGGAGAGATCCTTCGAGGCGCGGATCGCCTCAAGAATATCTCCATGCTGCGATCGCAGAATCGCCAGCAGGCCGTCCTCAAAGGCGCGGACGCGATTGACCGGCAGCGGATCAAGATAACCGTTGACGCCGGCGTAAATCACGCAGGTCTGCTCCTCCATCTTGAGCGGCGAGAATTGCGGCTGCTTCAACAGCTCGGTCAGACGCGCGCCGCGATTGAGCAATCGCTGGGTGACGGCGTCGAGATCGGAGCCGAACTGGGCGAAAGCGGCCATTTCGCGATATTGGGCCAGTTCGCCCTTGATCTTGCCGGCGACTTTCTTGGTCGCCTTGGTTTGCGCCGAGGAGCCGACGCGCGACACCGACAGACCGACGTTCACCGCCGGGCGGACGCCCTGATAGAACAGATCGGTCTCAAGGAAGATCTGACCATCGGTGATGGAAATCACGTTGGTCGGAATATACGCGGACACGTCGTTGGCTTGCGTCTCGATGACCGGCAGGGCGGTCAACGAACCGGCGCCGCGCTCGTCGCTGAGCTTGGCGGCCCGCTCCAGCAGACGCGAGTGCAGGTAGAAAACGTCGCCCGGATAGGCTTCGCGTCCCGGCGGACGACGCAGCAGCAGCGACATCTGACGATAGGCCACGGCCTGTTTCGAGAGATCGTCGTAGATGATGACGGCGTGCATGCCGTTATCGCGGAAATATTCGCCCATGGCGCAGCCGGCGAAGGGCGCCAGGAACTGCATCGGGGCCGGATCGGAAGCGGTCGCGGCGACGATGATCGAATAATCCAGGGCGCCGCGTTCCTCAAGCACCTTCACGAACTGGGCGACGGTGGAGCGCTTCTGGCCGATAGCGACATAGACGCAATACAGCTTCGCCTTCTCGTCGTCGCCGTCGTTGAGCGATTTCTGGTTCAGGATCGTGTCGAGCGCAATCGCGGTCTTGCCGGTCTGACGATCGCCGATGATCAGCTCACGCTGGCCTCGACCGATCGGGATAAGCGCGTCGACGGCCTTGAGGCCCGTCGCCATCGGCTCGTGCACCGACTTGCGCGGAATGATGCCTGGCGCCTTGACGTCGACGCGGGCGCGCTGTGTGGCGCGGATCGGTCCCTTGCCGTCGATGGGATTGCCAAGCGCGTCGACGACGCGGCCGAGAAGCTCCTTGCCGATGGGAACGTCAACGATGGCGCCGGTGCGCTTGACCGTCTGGCCTTCCTTGATGTCGCGGTCGGAGCCGAAAATAACGATGCCGACATTGTCATTTTCGAGATTGAGGGCCATGCCGCGCACGCCGTTCTCGAATTCCACCGTTTCACCGGCCTGCACATTATCGAGGCCGTAAACGCGGGCGATGCCGTCGCCGACGGACAAAACCTGCCCGACTTCGGTGACCTGAGCTTCATTGCCGAAATTGGCGATCTCGTTCTTGAGAATCGTGGAAATTTCTGCGGCGCGGATATCCATCAGCCGACCTCTTTCATGCGTGTGCGGATTGCGTTGAGCTTGGTGCGGACGGAAGCGTCGACCATGCGGGAGCCAAGTTTCACGATGACGCCGTCGACGATCGACGGATCAGTGCGAACGTTGAGACTGACGGATTTGCCGCCGGTGACGCCGGAAAGCGTCTGGCGCAAGGTCGTCTCCTGATCGGGACGCAGTGGCGCGGCGACGGTGACGTCGGCGCGCACCAGACCCTTCGCCCTGTCATTAAGGCGCTGGAAGGCGTCGATCATATCGGAGAGAACAAACAGCCGGCGCTTCGAAGCGACGAGTCGAATAAAATTCGCCGCGACGCCAGCGATGCCGGCCTTGTCCATGACTGCGCCGATGGCCCGCACCTGCTCGTCGGATGAATAAACAGGGCTTTTCACGAGGCGGGCGAGATCGGGGCTATCGTTGATGAGCGACTGGAAATTGGCGAGGGCGGCGGCGACTTCATCGGTCGCGCCTTTCTCGCTCGCCAGTGCATACAGGGCGGAAGCGTATCGTCCCGCGACGCCGGAAAGCGAATCTGCGTCTTGAGTCACCTGGGTCGCCTGTCAAATTTTCGCAATCGTTCGAGGACTCGACCGGGCGGTACAGACGCGCCCGGCGGCACAAAAGAGCTTCAAACGACGGATGCTGTAGGAACAAGGAACATGGAGCTGAACGCCCCGGTCCCAAGGCAGCGTCCCCGTAACACAGGCGATTTTTCGGCGCAACCCTGCCACCCGGCCATGTCGCCCTTGCGGCGCGGCAGTTGAGGCGCCTTTTCGTCGCAGGCGAGAACCACAGTGGTCCGCCGCCCCAAATTTCCGGGAGTTGCAAGCGTCCCCGAACGGTTTATCAACACGTTGCGGAGGCGACTGTGTCGCCGGCCGCCTGAGCCGGGGGAGAACACAACATGGCCAGGGCGATTGTCGGCATTATCGGCGGATCGGGGGTTTACGACTTGCCTGGTCTGAAAAACGCGCGGCGCGAAACGGTGACGACCCCATGGGGCGCGCCCTCGGACGACCTCCTGTTTGGCGAGATCGGCGACACCAGCGCTGTCTTCCTGCCGCGCCATGGACGCGGACATCGACTGTCGCCTTCCGGCATCAACTATCGCGCCAATATCGACGCAATGAAACGCGCCGGCGTCACCGATCTGATCTCGGTGTCGGCCTGCGGCTCGTTCCGAACCCAATATTTTCCAGGATTATTTGTGCTTGTGGATCAATTCATCGACCGGACATACAAAAGAGAATGCTCTTTTTTCGGCGATGGCTGCGTCGCCCATGTGTCGATGGCGCATCCTATCGCCCCCCTGTTGTCCGAACGCATTTTCAACGCTGCGCAAGCCGAGGGAGTCGACGTTGCGCGCGGCGGAACCTATCTCTGTATTGAAGGCCCGCAATTCTCCTCCAGTGCGGAATCTCTGCATTTCAAGGCCAGCGAATGCGATGTGATCGGCATGACCGCCATGCCGGAAGCGAAACTCGCGCGCGAGGCGGAAATCTCCTACGCCACAATCGCCATGGTTACCGATTTCGACTGCTGGCATCCCGAACACGATAATGTGGACATTATCAGCGTGATTGAGGTCGTGAAGAAAAACGCCTCTGCGGCGTCGCGGCTTTTGGCGCGGGTTCTTCATGATTTCCCGGCGGATCACATACCCTGCCCCGCGGGCTCGGATCGCGCGCTGGACAATGCGATCGTCACCGCGCCCGAGGCGCGCGATCCGCGCCTGCTGAAAAAGCTCGACGCCGTGATGGCGCGCGTCAACGGCGCGGCCCCGGACCCCGCCTAGTAGTACCAATCGCCATTCACCGATTCGGACTGGAAGCGGGGCGGCGGCGGCGGCATGGTCGGGATCGGGTTGCCGCTTTCATAGCCGCCCATGGCTCCCATGAATCCGCAGTTCCAGCATCCCTGTCCGTAGCCGCCGCCGGGGCCGTAGCTTCCGCCGCCCGGACCGAAGCCTCCGCCGCCCGCGCCAAGTTGTCCCCCGCCGGGCGCGGGATGAAAGCCGGGACCATAACCGCCGGTGTGGCGCCTGCCCGATTGCGCCATCGCCGAACCGGCGATCGTCGCGGCGGCCAGAACGAGTAAGCAGCGCATTTTGATCATCGCCAATTCTCCAAATGCTGGAAACCAAAATCGCCCCTGCGGCCCGCCTCAAGCAAAGCTTGGGGCCGGAGAAGCACAGACTTGGCGCATGGCCGCGGGCTGTGTATGCCTGAGGCGACGGCGTCGCCTTCGCCCCTCCACAATATCCCGATAGGCTGACCACAAACTGACCATTAGCCTTCCATGAGCCTTCCATGAGCCTTGCATGAGCCTTGCAGACGCCGTCCGAACTATCCCGGATTATCCGAAAAAAGGCATTCTTTTTCGCGACATCACGACCCTGCTCGGCGATGCGCGGGCCTTCCGCACGGCGGTCGATGCGCTGGTCCAGCCCTGGGCCGGCGCAAGGATCGACAAGGTTGTCGGGATGGAGGCCCGCGGCTTTATTCTCGGCGGCGCCGTCGCGCATCAGCTGTCGGCGGGATTTGCGCCTATTCGGAAGAAGGGCAAATTGCCGCACCGGACAATCTCCGTCGCCTACGCTTTGGAATATGGCGTCGGTGAAATGGAAATCCACGAGGACGCCGTCGCGCAAGGCGAACGCGTTATCCTTGTCGACGACCTCATCGCTACAGGCGGCACGGCGACAGGGGCCATTCAGCTTTTGCAGAAAATCGGCGCAAACGTCGTCGCCGCCTGTTTCGTGATCGATCTGCCGGATCTGGGCGGAGCCCGAAAAATCGAGGCGCTTGGCGTGCCGGTGCAGAGCCTGATCGCTTTCGAAGGGCACTGACCAGCATGTGCGCCGACTTGGTTACGGGACCTGCAAAACGGGCGGCGAGGCGGGCGCGACCATCGGATCGCCATGATGCGGCGCCAGATAGACGGCTCGATCCGGAGCAAGCTTTTTCCAACCGATGAAGACTCGATCCGCCTATCTTGCTCTGGTTGCCATCGCCCTCGCAGCGCTTGCGGGCGGCGTCGCCTTTCTCTTTGCGCTACAACCGGTTCGGGCGCCGCTGAGCAAAACCGTCATGGCGCCGAAACAAATCGCGCCGCCTACGTCGACGCCTGAAAGGGTTGCGGAAAAAGATTCTGCCGAGACGCCCGGCTCAAGATCCGGTCTCTTTGGTCTGCGCACCGCTATCCCGCCGACGGCTCAGGTCAGGTCTTCACAGGGGCCGACGGCGGCCCCTGCCGTTGCCGGCCTTGCGCTCACAACCGCCCTTGATCCCTCGAAACCGCAGCAAACCGACACAACCGACGATGCGGGAGAATTCGTGGGCGACATCACCTCGCTCGACGCCGGACCGCCAAGACCGCCGGCTCGACCGGCCGCGCTGGCGGAGTCTGCGACCGCCACGCCCCCGCCGCCGCGTCGGCCAATTAATCTGGAGGCGCTCGCCGCGCTGGAGTCCGCACCCCCGACTGACGGGTCGGCGCCAGGCGCCACGGATCAGCCGGGATTGATGCCATTGGGGTTGCCGGGTCCCGCGGGACCTGCAGCGCCCTTGCCGCCCGTCCGCCCCCGGGATCTGGCCGGTTTGCCCGCCGCTCCTGTTACGCCGGCAGTCGCGCCTGCGGCCAACGTCGAGGCCCCGAATGGCCAGCAGTCGGCCCGTCTGCCCGAACCGACTCTGCAGCCGGCCCCGGACGACGCGTTTCAGGCGGCGCCGCCCAAATTTGGCATGGGCGACCCCGTATTCGTCCGAATTTTCAAACAGGAAGGCCAACTGGAACTCTGGCTCAAGAAAAGCGGCCGCTTCCATCTCTACAAGACCTTCCCGGTCTGCAAATGGTCAGGCCGGCTTGGCCCCAAGGTCAAGGAGGCTGATTACCAGTCGCCTGAGGGATTTTACAGCGTCTCGTCCCGGCAGTTGAACCCGCATTCAAACTACTACCGCGCTTTCAACGTCGGCTATCCCAACGCCTTCGACAAGCAGAACGGCCGGACCGGCGGGCTGGTGATGGTTCACGGAGCCTGCAAGTCCGTCGGCTGTTTCGCGATGACCGATCGCGGCATTGAGGAGATATACGGCTTCGTGGAGGCGGCGCTGCGCGCTGGCCAGCGCGACATTCCGGTTCACATCTTTCCGTTCCGGATGACCGACGCTAACATCGCCCGTGAGACAGGCGGCGGCTGGCTCGCCTTCGTCGGCGGCCCGAATTATGCGCAATGGAGCGGTTTCTGGCGTAATCTCAAGGAGGGCTATGATCTCTTCGAGCAGACCGGCGAGCCGCCGACCGCCTTCGCCTGCGGCGATCATTACGAGTTCGGGGCGGGCGCCAAAAGCTGCCGCCGAATCGCTGGCTGGTGATGGCGCGGCGGGTTCCGAAAACTTGACAAAAGCGGCGATGTCGCTCTAGTGAAGAACAGCTTCGGCGCGGCGTCTTACGCCGCGCTTTTATTTTTGCGATGTCATCATCGCTCAGAAGCGCACCGGTCAACTGCAAGAAGCCGGCCGGCGGAGACGCCAGAGCCGGAACGAACACAGGAAAAACAAGATGTTCGCAGTCATCAGAACCGGCGGCAAGCAGTATAGCGTGACCGCCGGAGACATCATTACCGTCATGGCGCTGGATGGCGCTCCGGGCGACGGCGTGACCTTCGACGATGTGCTCTTGGTGGGCGGCGGAGACGGCGTAGCCAAGATCGGCGCGCCGACGGTCGCCGGCGCCAAGGTCAAGGGCGAGATCGCCGAGCAGGCGCGCAGCCCGAAGTCGATCGCCTTCAAGAAGCGCCGCAGGCAGAATTCGAAGCGCAAGCGCGGCCACCGTCAGGATTTGACTCTGGTCAAGATCACCGCGGTCGAGGCCTAGGCCTCCCGTTTTTCAGAACACAAGGCGTCTACGGACGTCTGGCGTAACAGGTTTGGAGCAGGAAAATGGCTCACAAGAAAGCAGGCGGCTCATCGAGAAACGGCCGCGACTCGGACGGCCGGCGACTCGGCGTCAAGAAATTCGGCGGCGAAAACGTGATCGGCGGCAACATCATTGTTCGCCAGCGCGGCACCAAATGGCATCCCGGCCGCAATGTCGGCATGGGCAAGGATCATACCCTTTTCGCGCTTGTCGACGGAGTCGTCGAATTTAAATCCAGCCGCGGACGATCCAGCGTCTCGGTGGTAACGGCGATGGCGGCGGAATAAGGCGGGTTACGGACTTCCGCCGGCGACTTGACCTCGGCGGAACTTACGTCAGCCCAATCGGGCGGCGACTCCAGGGCAAGATCCGGCGAGAGCCTTTTCAGGCTTGAGGAAATTCGGTTTCCTCCTCGCCCCCGGCAGGGCGGCGGATTTTGTGCGTGGAGCAGACATGTTTCCGGAAATCACCCACGACGACGTGTTCCGGCTGGAGACCGAAAGACTCTGGCTGCGCTGGCCGCGCCTGACGGACGCCCAAGCATTTGTTGCTCTCATTAACGATCCTGAAGTGACGCGTCACACGACGCTTCCACGCCCCTATCGATCTCAGGACGCCGAGGACTTCATCCGATTCGCCCGCGCAGACAACGCCGCCGGGGAAAGCCTGTATCTCGTGCTCGCGCCCAAGCGCGATCCCAATACGCCCATTGGCGTCATCTCCTCAGAGGGCGCGCAAAGCCGGGGCGAGAGCCGATTGGGATTCTGGCTCGGCCGGGCGTATTGGGGTCAGGGATTAATGAGCGAAGCGGCGAGCGCCTTTGTCGATCTGGTGTTCAAGATCACCTCCCTCGAGCGAATCGTCTCTGCTGCGGCGCCGGACAACATTGCCTCCCTTCGGCTCCAGGAACGGCTGGGCTTTGCCCGAACCGGCCGGGCCGTGATCGACGCGGCTAATGGCGGGTCGCTTGAGGTAATCGCCACGGAATTGAAACGCGGCGGGGCGCATACCACATTCGGCGCGCGCCGGCCGAAGCTGAGTTCGACCTAACCCCGCTGGCCTTCCCGCATGAAATTTCTAGATCAAGCCAAAGTATACCTGCGCTCCGGCGATGGCGGCGCCGGCTGTGTGTCCTTCCGACGGGAAAAATTCATCGAATTCGGGGGTCCCGACGGCGGCGATGGCGGACGCGGCGGCGACGTCGTCGCCGAATGCGTCGACGGGCTCAACACGCTGATCGACTATCGCTACCAGCAACATTTCAAGGCCAAAACCGGCATGCATGGGATGGGCAAAAACCGCGCCGGCGGACGTGGGGCGGACGCGGTTCTAAAAGCGCCGGTCGGCACCCAGATTTTCGAGGAGGATGGGGAAACGTTGATCGCCGACCTCACCGCAGTCGGTGAAAAAGTCATCCTTTGCAAAGGCGGCAACGGCGGTTTTGGCAACGCCCATTTCACCACCTCGACCAATCGGGCCCCACGGCGCGCCAATCCCGGTCTTCCCGGCGAGGAGCGCACGGTGATTCTGCGCCTGAAACTGATCGCTGACGCCGGGCTGATCGGCCTGCCGAACGCGGGCAAGTCGACGTTTCTGTCCCGTGTCACGGCTGCGCGACCCAAAATCGCCGATTATCCTTTCACCACGCTTTACCCCGGCCTGGGCGTCGCCCGCGTCGATGATCGAGAGTTCGTGCTGGCCGACATACCCGGGTTGATCGAGGGCGCCCACGAGGGTCATGGTCTGGGCGACCGCTTTCTGGGACATGTCGAGCGGTGCCGGGCCCTGCTGCATCTTGTCGACGCCACCGGGGAGCACGCCGGGCGTGATTACAGGATCGTCCGCGCCGAACTCTCCGCCTATGGAGCCGGTCTCGACCACAAGCCGGAGATTGTCGCCCTCTCCAAAATCGACGCCGTAGACGCAGAAACATTGAAAAAACAACGAGATAGATTAAGGCGCGCGATGCGCGCCAGCAGCCCGGGCGACGGATTGCATGGCCCTCTGTTACTGTCGTCGGTCTCCGGGGCCGGGATTGCGGAGGCGCTTCGCACCCTCGCTCAGTCTATCGTCGGGACGCAGGACGAAGAGTCCGCTCCGGCCGAAAACCGGCCGTGGACTCCCTGAGGTCCGATTTGTGATTGCATTGACGACCGCCAGGCCGCGCTTTATGCTCCACTTATTATGAACAGAACAGACCTAGGGTCGATGCACTATGGACGAACGGCGGTGTCGCTGTTTGTCTTTTATATGCTGATCCTGCAAGGTCTTATCACCAGCGCCGCTTGGGCCGCGCCGTCGAACGGACCTCTGATCGATGCAATCTGCATCAGCAAAGCGTCCAATCCGATTGACGATCTTCCCACGGCGCCTACGCGACATGGACGCCACGACGCCTGTTGCGTATTCCACGCTTCAGGTTTCAGCGCCGCCGCCGCCGGCCAATCGCCTTTTATCGGCGAAGCGCCTCCCTCACTATTCTATATTGAAACGCCTCAGGCTTTTGACGCCGACCGGCGACGCGACGAAACATCTACCCCGCCGCTTGGCTCCCGCGCGCCCCCTTCTCTGATCTGACGCCTGTCGCGGCCCGCGACTTTTCGCGTTCTTGCCTGGAAAACCTCCCGGCGAGATTTCAGATATCCATCATTTCGCCTTCTGCAGACTGCGGTTGAAACAAAGCTGCGGCCTCTCCGTGTCCTGGACCCGGATGGTCAAGCAGGCGGTTATGCGGCGAAATCGTCATGGCGGATTTACGTCAATGGAACACAAACGCCCAAACTCGCTCAGAGCCTCTAAAGAGCCTGCGCTTCAACGCGCCGAATTCAATCCGCGAACGGATGACCGGGGCCGGTTCGAGGTCGTCGAATCTTATTATGATCACGAAGGACGCCCGATCAAACGAAAAGGCACTGGGGCTGCCCGCGTTTCCCGCGCCTATGACGCCCAGGGTCATCAGATTGACGAGCGTTATTACAACGCCGAAGGAAAGCCGACTGTTCGCAAGGATCTCGGCGCCGCCCGGATCTCCTGGCGATATGACGGGAACGGTCGACAGGTGGATACGACCCTCTTCGGGGCCGACGGGGCGCCCGTTCGGACGGATCCGTCGACCACGCGCAAAAGCGTTCTGGGGCGCGCCTGAAGCGGCGACGGCAAGGCGCAAAGGAAGAGCGCAAGGAAAATCTCCAGGAAAATCGCGAGAAAGGGCGATCCGCCGACAACCCGTCGCGCGACGCGAGATATCATCCGTTTTGGAGGGGCAACAGCCATTTTGCCGGAGAAGTCTTTTGACCGGCTCAAATGGCCCGATCTGTGGACGATTATGCATGAGGGCCGCTTGAAAGACGGCGAAGGACGATTATCTCTCACTCAGCGTTCTGATATTTAATTTCGGCGCAGCGCACGTCAAAGCAAGATGTGTCGCGATAGGCTTGATAGGCCGCATTGTTTTAGCCCCAGTTGGAGCTGCGGCCAAGAATGCTGCTCGTCACAACACAACATAAGGGAGCAAACATGATCAAGCTTGCCATGACGACGGCCGCAGTGGCTCTGGCGATGACCACCGTCGCGCTCGCCGACAAGTGGAGCGTCACCGAACAGGCCGCCTCCGGCATCAAATATTCCTCGGGCACCTGGACCCTCGGCGCTGAGGGCGACAAGGTGACCGGCAAGGCAGATATGCAACTCGATAACGGCACCATGCTGTCTTACAAGCTGGAAGGTTCCGTAGCCGGCGGCGTTTATACGCTCAATTTTGTTGGCCGCGACGACGGCAAGAAAAATTGCGTCTTCACAGGCAAACCCAGCGCTTCGAACGCCCGCGTTTATGCCGGCGAAGCGGTGTGCGAAGGCCAGACCATGACCATTCGCGGCGGCGTGCAATAAGTCGCCCCATCCGGGACATACTGAAAGCGCCGGCCGTAAGGCCGGCGTTTTTATTTTGATGTTCTGTCAGGTCGTCCTGGCGATCATGTAGCCGGCGACGGCGAAGATAAGATTGGCGAAAATCGTCGTCAGACGATCATTGTCGCTGGACAAAGCCCTGCCCGCGCGCGCGCCGAGCGCGCCGCCCAGGGCGCCGCCGAGAAGAAAGGTCATCGCCAGCGGCCAATCGACGAGTCCCGATAGGGTATAATTAATCGCTGTGGTGAAACCAAAGGCGGCGACGGCGACCAGAGATGTGCCAATCGCCTTGATGATCGGCATGCCGGTGGAGCCGACCAGACCGGGCACAATCAGGAATCCTCCGCCAATGCCGAAAAAACCCGAAAATAATCCGGTCGCCAGACCGTAACCGAGCACCCTTGGCGCTTTTTCGATCGTACATTCGACGCCCGGGTCTCCGGGATTCCCGCGGCCGCGCAGCATCAGCACGCCAACGGCGATCATCACCAGCGCAAAGAGCAGCAGCAGTTTCTGACCATTGAACGCCTTGCCCAGCGATGACCCGATCAGGGCGCCGACGACCCCTGCGCTCGCATACATGCCGCCGCATCGCCATTTCACATTGTCGGCGCGCGAATGGGATCGCAGATTGACGAGGGCGTTGACGGCGACCGCCAGCGCGCTGGTGCCGATCGCGACATGCGGATCGCGCACGCCGATAGCGTAAACCATCAACGGCACCGCAAGGATCGAACCGCCGCCGCCCACGAGCCCCAGAACGAAACCGACCGTCGCGCCCGCGACGGCGCGAGCAAGATGCGACAGCGGATCGAGATGAAGAAACTCCTGTATCTGCGCCGAATGCCAGATCCCGGAGAGGACGTCGCTGATCACGACGCCGGCGTCTGCGCATCGCGCGCATGCATGTGGGGTTTACACAAATATTCCCGCCCCTTGAGCATCAGATGCCAGTAGATCGGCGGCAACAGACGATCCTTCAGATACCAGGCCGCTCGCGTCGGCTTCGTTCCATCGAGCAGCCATTTGGGAAAGCTCGGGAGCAGCTTGCCGCCATAGCCGAACTCCGCCAGCACGATTTTGCCGCGCTCCACAGTCAGCGGGCATGAGCCATAGCCATCATAGGCGACAAGCGGCTCTTTACCTTCCAGAATCGCGAGTAGATTGATGGCGACGACCGGCGCCTGTTTGCGGGCGGCGGCGGCGGTCTTGGCGTTGGGCGTGGTTGTTCCGTCCCCAAGCGCAAAAACATTCGCATAGCGCGCATGTTGCAAGGTGAATTGATCGACGGCGATGAAGCCGGTTTCGGACGCCAGCGGACTTTTGGCGACAAACTCCGGCGCAACCTGCGGCGGCACCGCATGCAGCATATCGAACTCGCGCGCGACGCGCTCAATTGCGCCATCGGCGCCCTTGCGCTCGAAGGTGGCGACACGATTGGGACCATCGACGGCGACAAGCCTAGACTCAAGATGAAGTTTGATGCCGTATTTCTCTACGTAACGCATTAACGCCGGCACATATTCCGGTACGCCGAAAAGAACCGCGCCGGCGTTGTGAAACTCGACCTCGATGTTATCCAGGACGCCGTTCTTCAGAAAACTGTCGCAGGACAGATACATCGCCTTTTGCGGCGCGCCGGCGCATTTGATCGGCATGGGCGGCTGGGTGAACAGCGCGCGGCCATTCCTCAGCTTGCTGGCCAGTTGATGCGTATAGGGCGCAAGATCGGGCAAATAATTTGAGGTGACGCCGTTCTCGCCCAGCGTTTCTGCAAGGCCGGGAACGCCCGCCCAGTTGAGCGCGATGCCCGGCGAAACGACAAGTCCGCGATATTTGACGCCAACGCCGTCCTCGAGAATGACCTCATTGGCATCGGGGGCGAAGCCTGCGACCCGCTGCTGAATCCATGTCACCCGATCCGGCATGACGGACGCCATCGAACGCTTGCATACATCCGGCGTGAACACGCCGGCGCCAATCAGCGTAAAGCCGGGCTGATAATAATGGACGTCGGCGGGTTCGATCACGGCGATGGAGAGGTCGCGCCGTCGCTTGAGAAGACTGGACGCCGCGGCGATGCCGCCACTGCCGCCGCCGACGATGATGATGTCGTAAATCCGGTGAGGGCGCCCGCCGCCGCCCAATGCAGCGCGGCCAACGATACGCGAGCGCAGATCGGAGATATCATAACCCGCTGCTGCGGCGGTCGCGATGATCGCGTCAGCGTCTTGCGCGCCGCCCTGCGACAGGGCCCAGAACGATGCGGCGCGCTTGCCGGTTTTGCAATAAGCGAGCACTCGCGGTTCGTCGTCGCCAATCGCTTTGATAAAGGCGGCGACGTCCGCATCCTGAATATCGCCTGGCGTCGCCGGAATATGCGCGAACCGCATGCCGCGCCGCTCGACCAACGCAGCCATCGCGGAGGCTCTCGGTTGAGCGTCCTCTTCGCCGTCATGGCGATGACAGACAATGACCTTAAACCCTTCCCGGGCGGCCTGCTCGACGTCCTCGGGAGACAATTGTGGCGCGACCGAGAAGTCAGGGCCCAGTTCCTTGAAGCTCATGGCTTTCCCCCAAATTTAATGATTGCAGCCAACGCCGCTGTCGATGTTTTTCCGGACTCTCGATCGGGCAGTCGATTACAAAGCGTCGAGCGGAATTTTCAGATATCGTTTGCCGTTGTTTTCAGGCGGCGGCAATTTGCCCCCACGCACATTCACCTGCACCGACGGCAGGATTAGATTTGGCAAGTCCAGCGTCGCATCGCGTTTGGTGCGCATGGCGACAAAATCATCCTCGGCGACGCCATCATGAACATGGATGTTATGCGCCTTTTGCGCGCCGACCGTCGTCTCCCAGACGTAATGATCGCGATCTGGACTCTTGTAATCATGGCAAAGGAAGATGCGGGTATCGTCGGGCAAGGACAGCAGTCGACGGATCGATCGATAGAGCTGACGCGCGTCGCCGCCGGGAAAATCCGCCCGGGCGGTACCGTAATCGGGCATGAACAGCGTGTCGCCTATGAAGGCGCAATCGCCGATGACATAGGCCAGATCGGCGGGAGTGTGTCCAGGCGCATGCAGCGCAATGGCGGGAATGTCGCCAACGGAAAAAGCGTCGCCGTCCCTGAACAAATGATCGAACTGCGAACCGTCGCGGGCGAATTCCTCGCCGAAGTTGAACAGATCTCCGAAAACCTTCTGAACCGCCGTGATCGCCGCGCCGATGGCGATCTTGCCGCCCAGCTGTTCTTTCAGAAAGGGCGCGGCTGAAATGTGATCGGCGTGGGCGTGGGTCTCCAGGAGCCAGTCGATGGTCAGCCCCTCCTGACGAACAAAGGCGACGATCCGGTCGGCGGACGCCGTCGAGGTGCGTCCGGAGGCCGGGTCGTAGTCGAGCACGCTGTCGATGACGGCGCCCCGCCCGGTCGTCGGATCGTAGGCGACATGGCTGGCGGTGAAGGTCTGCTCGTCAAAGAATCCCTTGACCGCCAGTCTCGGACGGGCGCCGGAAAGAGCGGCATGAGACTGTGCAATCGCGGCGGCGAGATATGTATCTTCCATGAGAGCACCTGCAGATTTAACTTTCATAATTTATGAAAGTGTGTATTATTAGCAGCGAAGATTGGTCAAGTGACTTTATCTCGTAATAGAGAAGAAAATTCTCCGTCTGCACACGCCGAGCCATCATGGACGCTGCCTCCAACCCCGGTTCCGCCATCCAAGCCTCGCGACCCTTGCGCATTGGCGAAAAGGCGCCCCTGTTTCGGGCCCGCTCCACGCAGGGCGACGTCAGTCTTGATCAATATCGCGGCCGATGGCTCGTTTTTTTCTCTCATCCCGCTGATTTTACCCCTGTTTGCACCAGCGAGTTTGTTACCTTGTCGCGGGCCGCCCCCCGTTTCGAGGCGTTGGGCTGCGCCCTACTGGGCCTCTCGGTCGACAGTCTCTACGCCCATGTCGCCTGGGTCAGGACGATTCGGGAGGGGTTCGGGGTCGACGTTCCTTTTCCAATTGTCGAGGACGCCTCAATGGTGATCGGTCGCGCCTACGGCATGATCGACGACGGCGCTCTCGATTCCTCTGGCATGCGGGCAAGCTATTTCATTGATCCGGATGGAATCATTCGCGCCATCGCATGGTATCCGCTGAGCGTCGGCCGATCCGTCGATGAGATGCTTCGTCTTGTCGCCGCCTTGCAACGCGCCGCATCGGGGGAGGCGATGACGCCCGAGGGCTGGCGCCCCGGGGACGATGTGTTGCTGCCGCCGGATCAGACAATGGGCGACGCCCTGAAACCGGGCGCGTCGCCGACCTGGTTTTATAAAACCCGCAAGGACAAAGTTCGATGACGCCCCTGCATCTCTCGCGCGAAGGGGCGGATCGTGTCGCAGAGCGGATTCGTCACTACGCCCAGCCCCAAAGGCTGATGATTCTTTCCTGTCTGCTGGATGGCGAGAAAAGCGTCGGCGCCATCGACGCCGCCACAGGCGTTGGCCAACCTGCCCTGAGCCAGCAATTGGCCGAGTTGCGGCATGCCGGACTTCTGATCAGCCGCCGCGCCGCCCGTCAGGTTTATTATCGTCTGGCCGACGCCAGCGTGGAGGCGCGGGCAAGAGCTATCGAGACGCTATTTAACGACGAGACGCCAAGAAAACAGAACGAGTCGCCCAAGCGTGCGCCTGTCAGCCCGAAGGCCGGCGAGCCGGGGCGGAAAACGCGCTCTGGCGCGGCGACCTTTGCGCAAATCCTGCGTTAAGGCGCCTAGCCGCGCGGCGGACGATGTAAATCGCGGCGAATCACATTAAGTTTCGTCTATGAAAGCCAAACATTTTTTCGCAACTTCCGTCGCCCTGCTTATCGGGACGGGCACGGCGCGGGCCGATTTTTCCTCCTGCCTTTCAGGTTTGCGCAACGCCGCAGCCGCAGGCGGAGTGAGCGCGCAAACCATCGCATCGGCCACCAACGGCCTCGAACCCAACGACGCCGTCAGCTTCATGGGCAAACAGCCGGAGTTCACCACGCCGGTCTGGGATTACATGGCGGCGCTGGTCGACGAAGAGCGCGTCGAACAGGGGCGCGCCATGTTGCAGAAATATGCAGGCCCCCTGCAATCGGCGCAATCGCGATATGGCGTCGATCCGGCCACTGTCGTTGCGGTATGGGGCGTCGAGTCGGATTTTGGCAAGAATTTCGGTAAACGACCGGTGGTCCAGTCTCTGGCGACCCTGGCCTGCGAGGCGCCGCGCCGCAACGACTACTGGCGCA
Organism: Methylocystis sp.; assembly: GCA_040399965.1. Taxonomy (GTDB): domain Bacteria; phylum Pseudomonadota; class Alphaproteobacteria; order Rhizobiales; family Beijerinckiaceae; genus Methylocystis. The sequence continues at coordinate 66,467 of JBBARD010000002.1, forward strand.
GGGAGTTCGTTTCCGCGCTGAAAATTCTCGATGGCGGCGACATTGTCGCCGAAGAATTCATGGGTTCGTGGGCGGGCGCCTTCGGTCACACTCAGTTCATGCCTTCAACATTCATGACAACCGCCGTCGATCTCGATGGCGACGGTCGCCGCAACATCGCCAGTTCCGCCGCCGACTCCTTGGGATCGACGGCGAACTTCCTGCGCAAGGGTGGTTGGCGCTCCGGTCTGCCCTGGGGATTTGAAGTCAGGTTGCCCTCCGGCTACTCGGGACCTTACGGACGCGGCAAACGGCAGCCCCTCTCGCAATGGGCGGCGCACGGACTGACCCGCATTGACGGCGGCGATCTCGGCGAGGGATCGGCCGCGCTGCTGCTGCCTGCCGGTCGCGACGGTCCGGCGTTTCTGGTGACGCGCAATTTCGACGCGGTTTATGGCTATAACGCCGCCGAGTCCTACGCGCTGGCGATATGCGTGCTCTCCGATCGCCTGCGCGGCAAAGCTGGAATCCAGACGCCCTGGCCCACGGACGATCCTGGTTTATCACGTGAAGAACGGCGCGAATTGCAGGCGCTACTGGCCCGAAACGGCTACGACATCGGCGAGTCGGACGGCGTGATCGGAACCAAGACCAAGGAAGCAATCGCCGACTTTCAAACCAGGGTCGGCTTGCCGCGAAACGGCCGCGCCAGTCTGAAGGTGCTCAACGCGCTCAAGGGCCGTTGAGACCAACTCAATAATTTAGGGTCATCTGGTCGCAGTCTGTTCCTCGACGCCGTCGTCCAGTTCGTCCGATATCCAGGCTCTCCCCAATTCCCAGACGACGGCCAGAACCACCGGTCCGACGAAAAGTCCGGCGAATCCGTGGACGATCACCCCGCCGATCACGCCGATGAAAATGACCGGCATCGGCGTCGACAGACCATGCGCCAGCAAAAAAGGCTTCACCGCGCTATCGATGTAATTCGTCGACAGCATGAAGAGGGTTAACGCAATCGCCGCGACCGTGGACAAATGGGTCCACGCCCAGAAAATAACGCCGGCGACAACCGGCATCGGACCGATCTGTACGATGCCCAGCACCAGAATCGTCAACGCCAGCAGCCCGGCGCCGGGCACGCCGGCGACAGTCATCGCCAGCCCGGCGATCACCGACTGCAGCAGCGAGACGCCCATGACGCCGCGCGACACGGCGTTGATCGTCGCGCCGGCGAGATCGACAATCCGTCGCCCATGGGTCGCGTCGATGCGCCCCGCCACGCCATGCAAGGCGACGAGCAGTTGCGGCGCCACAGCCAGCACATAGCCGGCCAGCGCGATCGACAACAGGAATTTCAGCGTGCCGGCGCCCGCGTTGCGCGCCATGCCCAGCACATATTCGCCAACGGGCTTTAGTTGCGGACCGATTTGCGCCAGAGCGCCGCTCAGATTCGTGGAGGCGAGCTCCCAGAAATCGTAGATCGACTGTCCGATGACCGGCCATTCCTTCACCGTTTCGAGCGGCGGCGGAATCGCAAGGCCTCCCGCCTCAAGGCTTTTCACCAGCGCCTCGATCGGTTGCACGACGCCCACCGCCACCCATGTCGCGGGCCCAAGAACAAGCAGAAGACCGGCGACAATCATGAGAACCGCAGCCAATCCTCGGCGGCCGCCGAGAAGCGTCGCCAGTCGTTCGAACGAAGGGTAAAAAGCGACAGCCATCACCACGGTCCAGACGAACATCGCCGCGAAGGGCTCGATGATGATGTAAGTCCAGTAAAACAGGGAGCCGATCAGCAATAACCGGATCGACAATTCAATATAACGGGTGTTGAAACTTCTCTCGCCGCCGGGGGCGTTGATGTCGTTGCTCACGTGATCGTCGCCTCGAACTGTCTTTATCGATAAGTTTAGACACAAAGGTCTGTTTTCCTCTATGAGGAGGCGTTCGAGACTTACACGAGCCATCGCCCCATGACCATTCGTCTGCACCTCGGCGATCTTCCCGCCGGTCCGCCGCCATCGCCCATTGTCGCCATCGACACCGAAACCATGGGGCTCAATCCGCATCGCGACCGGCTCTGCGTCGTACAGCTTTCCTTTGGCGACGGTCATGCGGATCTGGTGCAGATTGCGCAAGGCCAGACCGAGGCGCCCAACCTGATGCGGCTCCTGCAAGATCGCAGTGTTCTGAAATTGTTTCACTTCGCCAGATTCGACCTCGCCGCTCTCGCCCAGACCTTCGGCGTCATGCCGGAACCCGTCTACTGCACGAAAATCGCCTCCAGATTGACCCGCACCTACACCGACCGGCATGGGCTCAAGGATCTGGTCCGCGAACTGACAGGCGTCGAAATATCGAAACAGCAGCAATCCTCGGACTGGGGCGCTCAGGTTTTGAGCGAGGCCCAGCAGGCCTACGCCGCCTCCGACGTGCTCTATTTGCATCAGCTCAAGGAAAAGCTCGACGTCATGCTGGCGCGGGAGGGTCGGACCGATCTGGCCGCCGCCTGTTTCGCGTTTTTGCCGACCCGCGCAAGGCTCGATCTCGCCGGATGGCCGGAAGTCGATATTTTCGCGCACGGGTAGAGGGTTTTCCGCCGAAGCGGAAACCGCTTCGGCGAAAGAAAGCGCAACAAAACAAAACGCCAGAGCCTTATCTGATCCAATCAGACCGGGAAATGCTCAAGGCTTGAGGGTCGGGTGCGCGCCAGCCGTCGCCCAAGGCGCCTCGAATTCGCCATCGGAACGCGGCATAATCCTCCCAATGACCGACGCTCCGCACATTCGCACCGGACGCGACCGCCTGTCGGCGATTACGGCGCCCCGCGCCAGCGCGATCCCCCAGGCGATGCGCCACAGCGCGCGCGTCACGCGCCTGCGTCGCTGGATTTTGTGGGGTGCGGGACTGATCGTCGTCAGCGTCGCGCTGGCGCTCCTGATCAGTTCCTTGCGGTTCCTGCCGACGGATCTCAACCTTGCGCGCATCGCCCTGAAAGGGACCAGCATCGTCATCGACGGACCCAGGCTCGTTGGCTATCAGAAAGACGGACGACCATACGAAATCCGGGCGCGGCAGGGCGTGCAGGACATCACTCATCCTGACGTGTTCGATCTTGAGGGTCTCGACATTCGCATCGAGAGCGCTGACAACGGCGCATTGTCGATGACAGCGGCTAAAGGCCACTATAACGCGCGGGCCGACAGAGCGGAAATGAGCGGCGGCGTAACGATGCGGGACCAAAAAAGCTTCGATATGCGTCTCGCTTCGGCGGTCTTCGATCTGAAAACCAGCAAGATGACGTCAGACAAGTCGGCGAAGGTTCGGCTGATTGGCGGCGAAGTCAGCGCGAAATCGATTGAATTCTCCGAAAAAGAGCGCCGGGCGAGTTTCCGCGGCGGCGTGCATTCGCTGATTTATGGCGAGGGCGCCGAACCTGCAGACGCCCTGACCCCCTCTCCCTGACGAAGAAGACCATGGCGCTTTGTCAAACCGGCCGTAGACAGACCCTCGCCATCGCGGCGCTAGCGCTGACGCTCGCCGCATCGGCGGAGGCGGCCAGCAAAGGCAAGACCGGCGTTTTACCCGGTGCGACGGCGCGCGACCCGCTTGTCATCGACGCCGGAACCCTGGATTTTTTCGATCGCGAACAAAAGCTCGTCTATTCGGATCAGGTTCTTGTCGCCAATGGCCCCTCGACGCTCAAAGCCTCGCGACTGATTATCTACCTGGAAGATAGAAAAAAGACCGCCGGCGGCGACAACAACGACCGGGTCAAACACGTCGACGCCGAGGGGCCTGTAACCCTCACATCGACGGACCAGGTGAGCAGCGGAGATCGCGTCAGTTTCGACAGGGCGCAAAACAGGGTTCAGCTAACGGGCAACGTCACGATCACCGAGGGAGACAGCATTGTCCAGGGCGACCGCGCCGTCTATGACATGACGACAGGCGACGCCAGCGTCGAGTCGGACCCCGCGCAGGGAAGGCGGATACGCACCACCTTCACATCAAAAAAACCGCAAAGAAATTAGCGTTTCGACGCCCGAGGGCGGATAATCCTCGCTCCTCTATGGCTGTTTGGCGCTTTTAAGCAACTGATTCAGCATGCCCCGACGTTTGGCCTCGTAATAATAACCGCCGGCGTAGAGCTGAATGGCGCGCGCTTCATTGCCGTCGGCGAGCAAGTAGGCGTTGGCCAGATAGGGCACCGCATAAGTAAGGTTGGTTTCGGCGTCGAGCAGGCCGGAAGCTGGGCCATTGTAACCCATGCCGCGGGCCGTATCGTGGCGAATCTGCATGAGACCGTAGTAGGGACCATTGCGCGCCGCCGGATTATAATTGCTCTCGCGCCTTACCGAACGATGGATGAGCGACTCGGGAATATTATAGAGTCGCGCATATTGAGCGATCCGGGCGCTTAACGCAGCGCTGCCGGCGCTCGGTCTGTTGCTGCGCGGTTCATCGACATAGGACTGCGGCGCGGTTGCGACAGGGGATTCGGATGGACCGCACCCCGCCAGGGCGAGCGCGCTCCAGCCGAGAGCTACGATCAATGAACGATTGATTGCAGGCATGCCAGACGTCACTCCCCGACCCGTCATGAAAACGGACAATAAATCGTCACGGCCCCATGGCGAAATCGTGGCGATGCGTATGAAGGGCAGTCTGTCGGATAAAAATTAAACATTTCTCAGCCGGAAGCTTCGCTGTGCAAAAAAATTTCTTCATCACCAAGACCCCTCACCCCTATACTCAGCGGATGCCCTGCGCATAATGAGTCTTGCCCTTGGGCGGATTGTAATCCCCGCTCCAAGCCTCGCCAACCGCAAGGCCCGTGTAGCTCTCGGTCGCCTTTTTTCAGCGACAGGCGGCCAGCGCGCTCAAAATGCGAAGCGCCGGGT
>JBBARD010000002.1:71449-75341 GCA_040399965.1 Methylocystis sp.
GTCGCCTTTTTTCAGCGACAGGCGGCCAGCGCGCTCAAAATGCGAAGCGCCGGGTGCTGGGGGCGAATGATCGCTGCGCCCAAACACGACGGAAGACAGACGGCCCCTGTCCCTGCCGATGGCCGGATTGTGTATCGCATGGACGAATTTTTTGTCTTGACCCTTACCAATAGGTCCATGCTCCTAATACAATCACGTATAAAGCTATCAATGAATTTGTCACCATATGAGCAATAATAGGAGAGGATTTGCCGTAGTCATAAAATCTGAGAGCCCCATAAATAAACCCGGCAATTACTGCTGCAACGACATCATCATGCAAAAACCCGAAGGCGATAGAAGTAGCAAACAGAGCAATTATCTTTTTTCCGGTTATACTGATATCGAAATTCAGAAACTCTTCGGTCACATCCCACAATGCGCCGCGAAACGCCAGTTCCTCGGCGACCGGAACGATGATCGAAGAGCCAAGGACACGAAAAACTAACCACAAAACAGCCAGAAAACTTCCACGGGAATATAAATTATCAAAAAATATCGCCTCGTAATTCGGATTACGCGGTATCAGCGCCAGCCAAATAACGAATACAACCAGCCCCGCCAAACAAGATATCATTGGCGACGTTATAGTATAGTCGCTGAGTTTTCCTCTCAACAGGATAAGAGAGAGCGCCGCCAATGTCACCGGCACAGGATATAACCAGCTAAATCCGTCATTTAAAAGCCCGGTTATCAGAGACGCCGCCAGTAGAATAATCAAGGGCAAAATTAAAGCGGTATCCTCGCCAACCCTTTTTGATAAATTCAAATTATGATCTCTGTTATTGCCATTTTCAGTCTTTGATAAATTGGTTTTTAACCATGCGGCTCCCATGCAAATCGTGGAGATCAGCACGAGAGTCAGAACGCCAAAATTAGTATGAAATCCGCCTTCAGCAATTCTTGGAGAGAAATTTTCTCCAACATACATCAGCAAAGCCAATCTAATTGCATTCATCAGAAAAACAGTGGCCATGCAAAGGATAATAACAAGACATAATTCGTAAGCGGCGAACGCCCGCTTGAGATAAGGAAGAAATATCCATAAAAAAAGAGCTATGAACGATATTCCCTCATAGCCTGCACAACCAGGATTGATAACCCCGGAAAAGACTTTATCACTTAGAACAGGCAGGCCGTGCTCAGTGTATCTTGAAATATGAATTTCACTACCTGTAAATTGATAAAAAAACTGCGCGAGCGAAACTGTTGGCTTGATAAGGCGACTGCCAATGAAGCTCGAAATAATTCGATCAACATAACCAACATAGAAAAATGTCATTATCAGCAGAATTTTGATTGGTCTATTCAGATTTTCTTTAAATAAGATCGACCACTCCGCCAAGCTGACAATGAGCAAGGGTATTGTCCCCAACACTATCAATTCAAGCACATGGGCAAGTATAACAAGCGGGAGATTTTCGTAGGTGTTGGCATTGTCCTGATACAAATTATTTGTAACAATCAAAAAAATCATGACCACGAAAGAAATGGCATTCAAAACAACAAGGGGTTTTGAAAGACGATACTCATTTAACTGGCGAATCAATTTCGCCGAGTCGGTCAACCAGGCTCGAACCAGAATATAAATGCCTGCAACGGAAGCAAGGTAGAAACCAACGCGCAGCATATGATACAGATAAGCGCTTGCTTCGCCCAGATAAGCTATATTAGACCGATATTGAAGCTTATTGACATAATAAACAACTGGAAGCTCAAAAAAAAACAACGCAGCTCTGATCAATTGCGGTGAGAGCTTGGGTTTTAATTCATTCAATGCCATTTTTAACCTCAGGAATTTTTCAATCCGTGGGATAAATCAAACGCCAGATGGACTGTTGCACATTAGTCTTAACGTCTGGTCAATCAAAATATCGCCTATTCCACTACGGGGATAAGTGAGAAATCATCCGAGGCCATAGTGAGAAAACTGCAGGCGCAGCTGAATATGAATTTGAAAGAAGGGGAGCCTCCCGGCCATAAAATTTATCAAATGACCTTAAGGACTACCGCATGGATGATAGCAATGGCGCCAATAAACATAAATCTCGAATTCCTCATTAAATCCGGCAGATAAGGGTAGATTTTCTTCAAGACGAAGATCAAAACCAGCGAACCGATCAGCGCGATTGCGGCAGTAATCAAGATATTTCTGGAACTGATGTAGATATTCAAATCGAAGAAGTAGTTCCATGACGTATAGGCTATGATCGCCAACAGCAGCAAGCCGATAACCCATGTTATGGCGGGATCCAGGCTAAATCGTTTTATTTGGTAGTTTCTATAGGTTGCCGGTTCGCTTGTACTGGGGTCGACCATCCTCAAATTTCGATATTTTTCATTAGAAATTTTGAGAAGATGATAAAAGGCCGCCGGGTAAATAATAAACAGGGAAAACATCCAGACATTTTTGAAAATCCTGACGAGAGGATTCGATTTTGTCTTCCCTGCCTCTGCAATATCCTCAAAATTTTGGGGGACATTCAGATTGCTGGCTGCGCCAGCTTTCCCCCTGGTGGAGTCTTGGCGACCGAAAGGCTTGTAAAATTTACCGGACGAACTCTCGGCTGAAGCGTTCGGGACATAAAATTTTCCGGGCTGAGACGCGACCGTAGCCTTGGGCTTATCGATATATTTGATATCTGCGCTTTCGTACATCTGTTTTCTGACCTGAGAGATCATCTCTGTCGCTCTGGTCACATAGATGCCATTCATGATCTGCGTACGCAGTTTTTCAGGATCCTGGGGATCCGCCGACGAAGAGAATAATTTGATTACATAAACCGTATCGTCGCCCGGCGTCGAGACGATCGCCCCCTCTCCAGGCGCCATGATTTTCAATTTGGCCAGAACATTTTCTTCTATTCTCTCTGAAGGCTGATAGCCATGAAAGAGATTATAGGTAATTTTCTTTGCGCTCAGAAACTCGGCAATTTTATCGAAATTGCCGGAGGAAAAAAGCAACGACTTGAGTTGGCTGACATCGGCGCTCGACGCCTGCTTGTAACTGATCGCGGAATAATAAAAAAAACGCCGATCCTTGAAGTAATCCGGGTGTTCGGCGACAAAGGCGTCGACTTCCTGCTGTTGCAGGGGTTTTTGATTGCGGCCAACAGAAATGAAGAAATATTCTACGATTGCCTGACGACGCGTGGATGAGAGTTGATCCTGAAGCAGTTGATCGTTCAACTGATTATGACTGGCAAGATATTGCTCCGCAAGCGCGCCATAAATTAAATTATCGAGAATTTCGTCAATCATTTTAGTCGTAATCGCGCCGCCGGCGGGATTGATCCCCTTCAGCCGCAGTTCACGATCGAATTCGCCTCGCGTGATATTCACGCCATTGACGGTGACAAGGGTTTTCTCCGGCGCTTGCTCCAATGGGCTGGCGGGAGTCTGCGTTGGTTGCCCCGGGACGCTCCCGGGGGAGACATTCGACTCTGCAGCCGCAGAAGAGGGCGCGAGGGATTGCGGAGCGGCGGCGGCTGGCGCCCGGACTTTCGCCGCCTCGGCGGGAGCGTTAAGCGCGGGACGATTGGGGGCGACGGCGGCGGCCGGCGGCGTTTTGGCTGGAGCGCCGATGGTTGGCGGCGGGAAAGAAAGAATAAGAGAAACTAAGCCCAGAAGGACGGAAATCGCGCGGGGGAGGGCCGGAGGCATGTAGGGATCACGTTTCTCTGAAAACAGAAAACCCCTTGCCGAGATTAGATATGTCGGCAAGGGGCAAGCTCGTAGCCCTGATCTCAGGCTTCGGCGCGCTTGCGGCCAAAGAGCATCAGGAAGGCGCCGGCGACAAGGAACAGGCCCTTGGGCAGAACGCCGCCATCGATCTCAGGCAATTCGCGCGGCG
>JBBARD010000003.1:0-30960 GCA_040399965.1 Methylocystis sp.
TGGCAATGTCCTCCGCGTCGCCGGGCGACGCATGACGGATGGAGACGACGCTCTTTCCCATGGAGCCGATGTTAGGACCGGGCGCGCGGTTTCGGCAAGAGGGTTTTGCAATGGGCGTTTCCGGCGAAAAATGCGACTGCTTATCCAACGGACAAGAATGGCCTCTGTCACGACAGCGCAGTGAGATCGCCGGATAAAACTGCGGGCAGAGCCGATAAATCTTGCTGTAAACAGGCCATCGGCAAGGGGCGAGACGGGTTAAAATCAAGCGAAACAGGAATTCTGCCGGCGAGGATGGTCTGTTGTTTTTCGTGATCGGCTACAGCGGGAAGATGCGGCGCATCCGGAACTCAGCGACCCTATCGATGTTTTTTCTTCTTGTTGGATGGGCGAGAAGGCGCACGCAATTCTGCAATTTCGGCGTGGCAGAGTTTTTCCTGAGCTTTTTCCAATCTCCAATCACTGAATAGGTCTGGGTCTGACTCATTAGCCTTCCGGAAATGACGAATGATTTCATAGATGCGGAATGGCGGCGTTTGACTTTCGGCGTCAATTTTCACAAAAAAGTCTTTATAAAGATGATCGACGGCGAGCGCTTCCCAAGGGAAAACCGGATCCTGATCCTTTTCTTCGAGCAGAAGGGCGAGATTGTTATGCGCCATTGAATGTTTCGGATCGGAGTCTATCGCAAGACGATATTCCCTCTCGGCCCCGACGATATCCTGTTTATGATTCTTGAGCAAATTGCCGAGATTGTTATGCGCCATTGAATGTTTCGGATCGGAGTCTATCGCAAGACGATATTCCCTCTCGGCCCCGACGATATCCTGTTTATGCATTTCTAGTAAAACGCCGAGATTGTTATGCGCATATGAATTTTTCGGATCGAGATTTATCGCAAGACGATATTCCTCCTCGGCGCCGGCAATATCCTGTTTATGATCCTTGAGTAAAACGCCGAGAGCGGCATGCGCATTTGAATTTTTCGGATCGAGATTTATCGCAAGACGATATTCCCTCTCGGCCCCGGCGATATCCTGTTTATGATTCTTGAGCAAATTGCCGAGATTGGTATGCGTATCTGGGTCCTTGGGATCGATGATCATTGCAAGACGATAATCTTGTTCGGCGAATTTGGCGTCGCCTCTGTCGTAAAAAAGAACCCCGAGATTATTGATTATTGCTCCATACATCTGGAGCGTGTCGTCATGGCCGGCCAGCGCCCTGATGAAGTTCACCGGGTCAAACGCCTTGCGTTCCGCCCCGGCGATTGCAAATCTGTATTCCCGCTCGGCTTCGCTTGAACCTTTCGTCAATTTACGCAGATTATTGCCAAGCATATTATGCGCCAGCAACAGGGTGGTTTCATCAGTGCCCCGATCGGCGAGAATTCCATTGGCGATCGCGATGCTGAATTCGTTTTCGTTGTTTCTGAGGCCATAGTAACTCAGAATGGTCGGATCGGCGGCGCCGAGAACCTGGCGGGCAGCGGCCTCGACGAGTTTCTGGACATCCGGCGCCTCGATCGAGACGAGCCTGCGGTCGGTTTCGATCTTGTTTGAAATTTTCGTGTACGCGTTCAACTTGCCTTCCGTCTCTGTCACCGTGCAGTCGACTTCCCAATATTGCTTGATTCCAAAAAATCCGCGCAGATATTTCGCGACGGCGTCGGCAGATATTGCGGTGTTTGGCAGGGAGACATCCGGAATGTCTTCCTTGCCCAAAATATTGGCGCCCTGTTTCATCGAACGGGCGTAAACGATCATACGATCCAGCTCCGCACGCAATAAATCGGCGATGAGTTCTCCGGTATAACCTTTTTTCACCAGCGCCTCCGGCGCGGAAACAGGCTTGATGATGATGGTGGACTTTGTCGCCGACCCCCACAACAGCCAAAGGGCGGCAGCCAAAACCGGGATAACGGCGGCTTTCGACAAAAAAGCGAGAATTAAGCCCCAGAGAGCGACCAATCTTTGGGCCAGTGTCGCATTTTGCCCTGTCTCTTTTTGCGAAGAAGCATTGATGCTGTCCGCCAGTCGTTTGGCTTGCATGCGAACGACAAAGGGGTCCTCGGGCCGGCGGCGATCTGGCATGTCAAACCTTGAAATTAAATTCTCAGGATGAATGATGATTCATCACATTCCATCAACCGGCAATAGCCAATGGCATTCACCTCCCTCGCACCGCGCCCCGGACGCCTCCCCAGACGAGACGTCTACGGTGGACGCCCCCACCCCCGCTCCCTTGCCAGCGGCGGCTGGTTTGCCTATGATTTTTATCAATCTGGCCCTTGGGCCGTTTACGCGGGCGATGATCTTGGCTCACAGCGCCATCACCTCCGGACCCACCACGACGGGAAAGCCGCCCCGGCGCCTTATCCGCCGCAGAACCCCTGCGCGCCTGCCGCTGCTTCCCCGCCCCTGACCGCCCGCCGGGCATGCGCCCAGGCCGTCAGGGGTGAAACGCAAGCGGAGACAAGCCCCGGGCAGGGGCGGCGGATTTCGGGAACTCGACATGACCAAAGACACTACATTCCCCGCGCAGACCGGCGAGCGCGTTCTGATTTTCGACACCACCCTGCGCGACGGCGAGCAATCGCCTGGCGCCTCCATGACCTTGGAGGAGAAGCTCGAAGTCGCCGATCTGCTCGATCAATTAGGCGTCGATATCATTGAGGCGGGCTTCCCGATCGCCAGCATCGGCGATTTCGAGAGCGTCAGCGAAGTGGCGCGGCGGGTAAAGAACGCCTCGGTCGCCGGCCTCGCGCGCGCCTCCGAGAAAGACATCGACCGCTGCGCCGAGGCGCTGCGAGAGGCGCAGCGGCCCCGCATCCACACCTTCATTTCGACCTCGCCGGTCCATATGAAATACAAGCTCCAGATGGAGCCCGAACGGGTGCTGGAGTTGATCGCATCCTCCGTCGCCCGGGCGCGCAATCGCGTCGCTGACGTGGAATGGTCGGCGGAAGACGGCACGCGAACGGAAATCGATTTTCTGTGCCGTTGCGTTGAGATCGCGATCAAAGCCGGCGCCACGACGATCAACATCCCTGATACAGTCGGCTACATCACCCCTGCGGAATATGAAGCGCTATTTCGCGCCGTGCGCGAACGCGTGCCGAACGCCGACAAGGCGATCTTCTCGGTGCATTGCCACGACGATCTCGGGCTCGCGGCGGCGAATTCGCTGGCCGGCGTGCGCGGCGGCGCACGGCAGATCGAATGCACCATCAACGGCATTGGCGAGCGCGCCGGCAACGCCTCGCTGGAAGAGGTCGTCATGGCGATGAAAACCCGCCATGACGCGCTGCCCTATCACACCAACATCGACGCCAGACTGCTGACCCGCGCCTCCAGGCTCGTCTCGGCGGTGACCTCTTTCCCGGTGCAATACAACAAGGCGATTGTCGGCCGGAACGCTTTCGCGCACGAGAGCGGCATTCATCAGGACGGCATGCTGAAGAACGCTTTCACCTATGAGATCATGACGCCGGAGAGCGTCGGCGTCTCGAAGACCTCGCTGGTCATGGGCAAGCACTCAGGGCGCCACGCCTTCCGTGAAAAGCTCAAGGAGTTGGGCTACGATCTCGGCGAAAACGCGCTGGAGGACGCCTTTAACCGCTTCAAGGATTTGGCTGACCGCAAGAAATTCGTCTACGACGAGGATCTGGCTGCATTGGTCGACGACGAAATCGTCACCGCCCACGATCACATCAAGGTGCTGGCGCTGATGGTGATGGCCGGCACGCAGGGGCCGCAGTCTGCGGCGCTGACGCTCGATATCGACGGCGAGAAAGTGACGCATCAGGCGACCGGCAATGGTCCGGTCGATGCTATTTTCAACGCAATCAAGGCGCTGGCCCCGCACGAGGCGACGCTTGAACTGTTTCAGGTTCACGCCGTGACCGAAGGCACCGATGCGCAGGCCGAAGTCTCCGTTCGGTTGAGCGAAGACGGCAAATCCGTCACCGGTCGGGGCGCCGACCCCGATACCTTGGTGGCCTCTGCGCGCGCCTATGTGTCGGCGCTGAACAAGTTGATCGTCAAACGAGGTCGCGGCAAGCCGGAAGCAATGCAGGCGGTGTAGGAGGGCTAGGCTCCGAAACAAGTCTTATGAGGGTGCGGAACGCGGAGGCGACGTCCCGGATCCTTCGTCAGAAACAGGTTTGCGACTTCTACGACTCTTTCGCGACGCTCCGGAGGCTTGAATAGGAAAGCGCGTTACGCCGACGCGGAGGTCTGTTCGGCGAGAGAAAGCGCGACGAGACAAATGACCAGAGCCACGGTCTGATTCAATCAGGCCATGGCTCTAGCGCTCTGCGGTCGTGATCGTTTCCAGACGATAGCTGCGCGTGAATAGCGGATCGGCGTCACGCGGCCCGGAGATATAAATCAGCGCGGAGGATTTCAATTCGCGATCGAACACATCCGCGACAATCGCTTTGTCCTCCGGCGAAAGGGCGTCGATCGCTTCGTCGATCACCACGAAATCAGGACGGCGCAATAAAAGTCTTGCGAAAGCCACGGCCTGCCGCTCCGGATCGGCAAGCTCGCGATCCCACGCTCCGACGCGATCCAGCGCGGCGACAAGATAACCGAGATTGAGGCGCCCCAGCGCGGCGATGATCTCTTCATCACTGTAGATCGACGCCGGAGCCGGGTAAGAAAGAATTTCACGCAATGTCAGATCGGGAATAAAGGCGCGCTTGGGTATGAAGGCGATGCGCGTCTCCGAAGGCGCCAGAATACGCCCGCCGCCGAGGCGCCAAAGACCCGCCATCGCACGGAACAGCAGCGTCTTGCCGCAGCCGTGCTCGCCAACGATATGAACGCGCGCGCGCGGTCCGATTTCGATCAGCGCCTCGTTCAATCGCGTCTGGCGAGACGGTAGCGCCAGCACAACATTTTCCAGCAGGAAACTTTCTCTCTCTCCAACAAGGCGCACAATGCCGGATCGTTCGGCGCCCGGCGCGCTTAAAGAGCTTTCAAGGGTCGCCTGCTCCAGCAGCGCGCGACGGAAGAGTCCAACCCGCGACAGCGTGGCGCGCCAGTCGGCGATGACGCCGGCGTTATCGACGAACCAACGTAGCGATTGCTGCGTCTGCGTAAAGGCGCCAGCCGCCATGAGCAGTCCGCCGAAGCTCAGCTGGCCGGAAAAATAGGCCGGCGCCGCGACGATTACCGGCGCGATTATGGCGAACCAGCCGTAACCCGCGGTTACCCATGTCAAACGCGTCGTGGCGCCAACGAGCCTGCGCAGGATCGCGACAAGCGCATCGAAAGCTTGCGATAATCGTTGTTCCTCGCGCGCTTCGGCGCCCATCAGGGCGATCGGCTCGCAGTGTTCGCTGACGTCGACCAAGGCGAAACGCACTTCGGACTCGCGCGCATAGCGCTCACCCCCGAGCGCCATCAGGGGCCGCCCCACCCACCAGCTCGCCAACGAACCAATCAGCGCGTAGATCAGCGCACACCAGACCATATACCCTGGAACACCGATATGCAGACCAGCGAGATCGAAAGCGACGCCGGCTGATAACACCCACAACACGCCGATAAAACTCGCCAGCAAAAGGCTCGCCTGCGCAAGGCCGACGCACAGATCGGTGGAAAGATCAGCCAAATGCTGGGCGTCGGCGTGAATGCGTTGATCGGGATTAACGCCGATCTCGCCGCTTTGCGCCAGCAATACAGCGCGTTTGGGAGCCAGCCATTGATGAAAGAGCGCGCGCGTGAGGGCTTCACGCAATCTCAACTTCATCATCTGCGCCAGCCATGTCTGCGACACATTCAACATGAGCAGGCCAGCGGCGAGCATGACATAGACTTTGACTTGTGCGTAAACGCCGGGCTGATCTTTCTGCGCCAACGCATCGTAAAAGGGCTGGTTCCAGGCGTTGAGACGAATTTGCCCCCAGGCCGTCGCCGCAATGACGAGCACCAGAGCGACGCCGAGCAAGGCCAGCGTCAGACGTTGCGGCGACGTGCGCAGGGCGGCGAGGACAACCCCCGCCAATGACATGAAACTCTCTTCCCCCGACCGGGGCGTAGCGTCGCGATCCATGTCGTTCTCGCTCAGAAGGCCTCGCATCGGCCGCGCCGGAGCCATTCGCCAGCGCCTTATCATTTCATGCGAGAGAAAAGCGCGCTAGTCTTGCAATATGAATCATATCGACGGTTTGCTGCAGGCGATGACGCTGACCGAGAAACTCGGCCAGCTCAACCTTGTGACGGCGAATCGGGCGATCACCGGTCCTACCACCACCACGGATATCGACGCCGCCATCCGCGCCGGCAAAGTCGGCGGCGTGTTCAATCTCTGGGGACGGGAGGCGATTTCGGCGACGCAACGGCTCGCCCTGGAGGAGAGCCGACTCAAAATACCGCTGTTATTCGGTCTCGACGTGTTGCATGGACATCGCACGATCTTTCCCGTCCCGCTCGCCGAAGCCGGCGCCTTCGACCCCGACCTGTGGATGCGCACGGCTCGTGTCGCGGCGCTGGAGGCTGCGGAAGACGGCGTTAACCTGACCTTTGCGCCCATGCTCGACGTGTCGCGCGATCCGCGATGGGGACGCATTGTCGAAGGCCCCGGCGAGGACCCGCTCACGGCCGCCATTTTCGCCAGGGCGAAAATTCACGGATTTCAGGGCGACGATCTGAGGAGTCCCGCCGCGCTCGCCGCCACCGCGAAACATTTCTGCGGCGGCGGCGCCGCAACAGCCGGACGCGACTACGCCTCAGCGGATATCTCGCCGCGTCAGTTGCGCGAGACCTACCTGCCGCCGTTTCGCGCCGCCGTTCTCGCGGGCTGCGCGGCGATCATGCCGGCATTTAATTGTATCGACGGCGCGCCGATGACCGCGCATGTCGCCTTGTTGCGACATTATTTGCGCGAGGAACTGGGCTTCGATGGCGTTGTGTTGAGCGATTACACGGCGATCGGGGAATTGATCGAGCATGGAGTCGCCGGGGACCGGACAGAGGCGGCGGCGCTGGCCCTCAACGCCGGCGTCGATATGGATATGGTCAGCGGCGTTTTTCTGGAGCATTTACCCGAGGCGCTATCGCGCGGTCTGGTGAAAGAAGAGTTCATCGACGCCGCAGTGCGGCGCGTTCTGGCGCTGAAGGGGCGTCTGGGACTCTTCGATAATCCTTTCCGGCTGGCTGTGTCCTGCGCCTCAAGGACGCCAGATGCTCTGGAGCTGGCGCGCGAGTGCGCACGGCGTTCGATTGTGTTGCTGGCCAATCGCCAGGTTCTGCCGATCGATAAAAATCTTCGCCGCCTGGCGGTGATCGGTCCGCTCGCCGATGCGCGCATGGAGATGCAGGGTCCATGGTCCGCCGCCGGACGCCCGGAAACCTGCGTCACAATTCTTGAGGGACTAAAAGCGGCGTTGCCGGACTGCGATGTCGTTCATGCCGAGGGCGTCGGCCTTGGCCGGGACGATGATCAGGGCGTCGCCGGGGCCTGCGAACTGGCGCGCTGGGCCGACTTGACGGTGCTGTGCCTGGGCGAAGCCGCTCATATGAGCGGCGAGGCCGCCTGTCGCGCGACACCCGATTTGCCCGGCGCGCAACAACAGCTTGCGCAAGCCGTCATCGCAACGGGAAGTCCCAACGCGCTTGTGCTCGTCTCCGGTCGTCCATTGATGATCGGCGATCTCGCCGAAAGCGCCGGCGCAATTGTCGCGACATGGTTTCCCGGCGTGATGGCCGGTCACGCCATCGCCGATGTGCTCACCGGCGCCTTCAACCCCAGTGCGCGACTCCCAATCACCTGGCCGCGCGTGACGGGACAGATTCCGATTTTCTATGCACAGCGCTCGTCGGGACGACCGCCGGACGAAGCAAATCCTTTTACAAGCAAATATCTCGATGTTGCGGCGACTCCGCTGTTTCCCTTTGGACACGGCCTGTCCTACGGGCGGGCGTCACTGGAAAATCTGCGCCTCGACAGGGAGACATACTTTACTGGCGAAGAAATTAGCGTGTCAGTCGATGTGATTTGCTCGCAAGACTACGCCCGTCGTGAAACGGTGTTCTTTTTCATTCATGATCGCGTCGCCAGCGTTGCGCGGCCAGTCATGGAGTTGAAACGCTGGCGTCAGATCGATCTTGCCCCGGGGGAGCGCATGACCATTTCCCTGACGCTTGGAATGGAGGATCTCGTCTTTCCCGGCGTCGAGCTGCGGCCGATAGCCGAGCCCGGCGTCTTTGACCTTTTTGTCGGGTTCAGCGCCGCGTCTGAGGCATTGTTGCGCGCCAGCTTTAACCTTCTTGCGCGTCCGGGCGCCGCATGATGACGACAGAGCGAACGACGCGCCGCAGAGGATGACGGAGACAGATATGCCGCAGAACTGGTGGCGAAGCGGCGTAATTTACCAGATATACCCGCGCTCTTTTCAGGACGCCACCGGCGATGGGGTCGGCGATCTTGAGGGCGTGCGGCGGCGGCTCGATTATCTTGTCTGGCTCGGCGTCGACGCTCTGTGGCTATCGCCCTTCTACCCTTCGCCAATGAAGGACTTCGGCTACGATGTCGCCGATTATTGCGATGTCGATCCGCTGTTTGGATCGCTGGCGGATTTTGACCGCCTGCTGGCCGAGGCGCATGCGCGCGGATTGAAGGTTATCGTCGATCTGGTGCCCAATCACACTTCAGATCGACATCCGTGGTTTCTCGCCAGCCGTCGGAGCCTGAGCGATCCCAAACGAGACTGGTATCTCTGGCGCGACCCGGCGCCGGATGGCGGGCCGCCCAACAATTGGCTCAGCCATTTCGGCGGCGCCGGCTGGACATGGGACGAATTAACCGGCCAGTATTATTACCACTCCTTTTTGCGCGAACAGCCCGACCTCAACTGGCGGAATACACAGGTCCGCGAGGCGATGCATGACGTAATGCGTTTCTGGCTGCGGCGCGGCGTTGATGGTTTTCGCGTCGATGTCGTCTCGCATCTGATCAAGGACGCGTTGTTTCGAGACAACCCGCCCAATCCCGACTGGGACGGACAGGGACCGGACATCACACGCTTGACTCAATTTTATTCCGCCAATCGTCCGGAGCTGCCTGGAGTTATCGTCGGCCTGCGGCGTGTCGTCGACGAATTTCCGGACCGCGTTTTGATTGGCGAGGCCTATTTGCCTGTCGATCAGATCGTCGCCTATTATGGCGAGCATAATAACGGTCTGAATTTCCCGTTTAATTTTCACCTGCTCCAGACACCCTGGCGGGCCGGGGCGCTGGGCGACCTGATCAGAGAATATGAAGCCGCCCTGCCGGAGGGCGCACAACCAAACTGGGTGCTCGGCAACCACGATCAGCGCCGGATCGCCGATCGATTGGGCGAGGCGCAGGCCCGCGTCGCCGCCATGTTGCAACTGACGCTGCGCGGGACGCCGACTCTCTATTACGGAGATGAGATTGGCATCGGCAAGGTTATCATACCGCCAGAAAGTCAATGCGATCCATGGGGCCGCAACGAATCCGCCTGTAATGTCGGTCGCGATCCGGCCCGCACGCCCATGCAATGGGATAGGACAGACTTCGCTGGCTTTTCGAGCCATGAACCCTGGTTGCCTCTCTCTGCGGATCACGCAAGTCGGAACGTCGAGAACATGCGAGTTGATGAACGGTCTATTCTGGCGCTCTATAAAAATTTACTGGCGTTGCGACGCGATCATAAGGCCTTGCGCGCCGGCGCATGGCGTCGTCTCTTTGCGCCGGAAAAGGCGCTGACCTATGAGCGTCTCTTTGACGGCGAGCGGATTTTCGTCGCGCTGAATTTGGACGCCGCCGCCGTCCATGTACGGCTGCCGGCGGGCGGCCGTCTTCTGGTCTCGACACAGGGCGACCGGAGAGATGAAACTACCGGCGTCGACGTCGGCCTGCGCGGGGATGAAGGCGTGATTATCCTGTCGTCTGATCGTCTGACATAACGCGTCGAAATGTCTCATGAAGTCTTTCCTGAAAACAACGGCTCCCCTCACTTTCGCATAGCCGCGTTCAGGCAAGTCGCTTTATAAGATCTTCCTGACGCATATGAACCGATGGCCGGGGGAATGACATGACCGAGGCAAAGAGTTTCTCCCTAAAACAAAAGAAACCGGCCGACGGGCGTTATGTTCGTTTCTTTTCAGAGGTCGGGATAGGCGACGTGCCGCTGGTGGGAGGCAAGAACGCTTCGCTCGGCGAGATGTATCAGGAACTGACGCCTCAGGGCATTCGCGTCCCGAATGGCTTCGCCATCACAGCCGAAGCCTATCGTCATACGCTCGATGACGCCGGCGCCTGGAGCGCGCTTCATGCGGCGCTGGAAGGTCTCGATCCGGATAATATCGACGATCTTGCGCGCCGCGCCGCGCGGGCGCGCGAGATCGTCTATGCCGCAAGACCGCCGGCGGCGGTCGAGGCCGACATACGCGCCGCATTGGCGAAGCTCTCTGACGAATATGGCGATGCGCTCACCGTCGCCGTACGCTCATCGGCGACCGCCGAGGATTTGCCGAGCGCCAGTTTCGCCGGACAGCACGACACCTATCTCAATATTCGCGGCGAGGCGGCGGTGCTCGACGCCGTGAGACATTGCTTCGCCAGCCTCTTCACCGATCGCGCCATACGCTATCGAATCGATAATGGCTTCGATCATTTCAAGGTGTACAACTCCGTCACGGTCATGAAGATGGCGCGCTCGGATCTCGCCGCTTCCGGCGTAATTTTCACTATCGATACCGAGACAGGATTCGAGAATGTCGTCTTTCTGACTGGCGCCTATGGTCTGGGCGAGAATGTCGTGCAAGGGGCCGTCGATCCGGACGAATTCTATGTTTTCAAACCTACCTTTCGGCAGGGCAAGCGCGGCGTTCTGAAACGAACGCTCGGCGCCAAGAAAATCAAGATGATCTTCGCCGACAAGGGGCGCGAGACGACGCGCAACATTCCCACTGATCAAAAGGAACGGGATAAATATTGCATCACTGACGAGGAAGCGCTGACGCTCGCGGGACAGGCGATCACGATTGAGGAGCATTACAGCGCAAAGGCGGGGATGCATCGCCCCATGGACATCGAATGGGCCAAGGACGGCGTCGATGGCCAACTCTATATCGTGCAGGCGAGACCGGAAACTGTCGCCTCCCGTCGAGATCGCAAGGTCATTGAGGAATACCGGATCGGCAAACACGGACCGATAAAGGTCGAGGGGCGCGCCGTGGGCGAAAAGGTCGTGAGCGGTCGCGCCCGGGTGATCGAACATCTCAGCGAGCTTTCAAGCTTCGTTCCGGGCGAAATTCTTGTCGCCGACGCCACCTCGCCCGATTGGGGAACGGTCATGAAAGCCGCAGCAGCCATTGTCACCAATCGCGGCGGCCGCACCTGTCACGCCGCCATCGTCGCGCGAGAACTCGGCATTCCCGCAATCGTCGGCGCCGAGCGAGCGACCCGGATGATCGAAACTGGCGAGATGATTTCGGTAAGTTGCGCCGAGGGCGACGTCGGCCGCGTCTACGCCGGCGATATCGAATTCGAGGTGGAGAAAACCAGCCTCGCCGATCTGCCGAAGCCAGCCACGCATGTCATGATGAATGTTGGCAATCCCGAGCTTGCCTTCAGTCTTGCCGCATTGCCATGCGACGGCGTCGGTCTGGCGCGCATGGAGTTCATCATCGCCGGATCAATCAAGGCGCATCCAATGGCGCTTGTGCATCCCGAACGCCTGAACGAGTCGGAGCGCAGCGCCATCGAGAAGCTGACGGCGCAGTATCATAGCCCGAGCGCTTTCTTTGTCGAACGACTGTCGGAAGGCGTCGCCACCATCGCCGCAGCTTTTTATCCGAGGCCGGTAATTGTCCGTATGTCGGATTTCAAAAGCAATGAATATGCGAGCTTGATGGGCGGACGCGTTTTCGAGAGCGACGAGGAAAATCCGATGATCGGTTTCCGGGGCGCCTCGCGTTATACGCATCCCGCCTATCGTGAAGGCTTTGCGCTCGAATGCGCGGCGATGAGACGGGTGCGCGACGATCTGGGCCTGACCAATGTGAAATTAATGATTCCCTTTTGCCGACGCATTGAGGAGGCGCAACGTGTAATCGCATTCATGCAGGAGCAGGGCCTGAGACGTGGCGAGAACGGCCTTGAAATTTATGTTATGTGCGAGATTCCCAACAATGTTATTTTGATCGACCAATTCGCCAAACATTTCGACGGCTTCTCGATCGGCTCAAACGACCTGACGCAATTAACGCTTGGCGTTGACCGCGACTCGGAAATCGTCGCATTCGATTTCGACGAGCGCGACGACGGCGTCAAGACCATGATCAGGCTCGCCATCGAAGGGGCGAAACGCAATGGGCTTCACATCGGCATTTGTGGACAGGCGCCATCTGATTATCCCGAGATCGCCGAGTTTCTCGTTCGGCTCGGCATCGACTCGATCAGCCTCAATCCCGATACGGTGGTGCGCACAACGTCGCGCATTGTCGCGCTGGAGCGTCAACTGGGACTTATACGCGGCGACTGAGGTTTGTTACCGAGCATCTTTCGTGTGGCGAAACCCCAGCTCCTTGTCGCCGTCGCCGCGCAGTAGCCCTTCGATGACGTCATCGTCGACCGTCTCCAGCGAGTCGGGCGACCAACGCGGATTTTTGTCGCGCTCGATAATCGCGGCGCGAATGCCTTCGTAGAGATCGTGGCTGTTGAGAAGGCCGCAGGCGGCGCGATATTCGTTGATCAGCGCGATTTCGAGGCTTGTCCCGTCGCGGGCCAGGGACAACAGACGGCGCGTCAGCTTGAGGCTGGTCGGCGAGGCGCGCAAGAGCTTGCCGCACGTCTCTTTGGCGAACGCGCCGTCCTCATCCTGCAGCGCACGAATGCTATCTTCGATTCTATCGCCTTTAAAGACCTGCGACAGCAGGCTCTCTTGTGAGCTCAATGTCTCAGGGGGCGGCGGCATGCGTGCTGCGTTGAGGATCGCATCAATCTCGTCCACGCCGGCCGCCTCGGACAGGCAGTGCTCCAGATCGGCCATCTGACCCGGATCGATGCAATGATCGGCGAGCCCGAGACGCAGCGCATCTCCCGCGCCGATTTCCGCGCCTGTCAAGGCGAGATAGGCCCCGGCGCCGCCGCGGCGCCCGAGCAGCCAGGTTCCACCCGTATCAGGCAGAAAACCGATTTGCGTTTCCGGCATTGCAAAACGCGTGCGCGGCGTGACGAGACGATGGCTTCCATGCGCTGAAATGCCAACGCCGCCGCCCATCACGAGCCCATCCATCAAAACGATGTAGGGTTTCGACAAAGCCGCAATTCGTGCGTTCAGAGGATATTCGACACGCCAGAACTGCTTGTAGTAGCCCGGTGCGCTATCGCGCATTTCGTACAATGTTCGAATATCGCCGCCGGCGCATAATCCGCGATCGCCGGCGCCATCGACTAAGACAGCGACGATCCCCGGATCGGCGATGAAAACATCCAGCGCCTGATCGAAGCCGCGCAACATGTCGAGCGTCAGGGCGTTGAGGGCCGCAGGCCGATTTAGACGGATACGACCGAGCCGCCCACGCCGCCAGACCAGAAGATCATCCGTCATGATTGCCTCCGACGGGCGAGAGAATAGACGATCTCGCGACCCCGGTCCCCGAGCGTCCTGCAAGGAGCGCCGGGACGGCGATACGCTTCGGGATATTGCGCAACGGCACGAGGATCATAAGAGTTGGCGCCTTTGTTGCTTGGGTAAATCTATCGGCCAGACGCTGAATTGATTTCTATCAATCTAAGGTCCGTCTGATCTCTTCGTCGTTCGGTGCGGCGCTGTGTCGTCAGAGACCTGTCAAAAGTCGATGCAGCGCTGTCCTTTGACGAAGAAAGATTCTTGTTTTCAATATATTAAGCATGGGCGTATCTGACATGAAAGCCGATGACTGTTCTATTCGTTGTTGTGCGATCGGGAAATTTGGCGCGAAGGCCGGCATTGAGCGTCTGCCGCGAACGCGCCGTCATGACATGTTGTTCGCCACCTATGTGCGCGCTTGCAGCGGCGCCACCCGGGAAGATCTTTGCCAGATTTTAATACTGGATATTGAGGAAGCCATACGTCTTCAGTCGCAATCTCTGGCCGCAGATTTGCTGGTGGTGCTGGAAATCGTTGTCAGAGAATGCGGGCTCTCCCCGATCGAGCACATCGTCGCCTTCCAGACTCCGGTCGCGCCGACTCTCGTCGGCGGCGAACACGCGGCGTGATGGAGAGCCGTCTCGGTCCAGCCCCCTTCACAGGAGGATAACGACCTATTTTCCGACGTTCCTGCTCAACCAACTGACCAGATCAGGATCGTCGAGGCCGCCGGCGAGGGTCGTGCGGGCGCCCTCCCGGGTCACCAGCACTGTGAACGGCAACTCACCGCGCCAGTTGCGATCCACCTCGAAATAAAGCTTCTCGACGAAATTGTCGGCGAAGCCATAATGGGAAGCGTTGGCCAATCCCGCCTTCTCCAGTCGCCCTGCGGCGCGGTCCCGCTCTTCCGCATCGTCGGTATCGACGAAGACGACATCAACGTCCTTGCGCGCTTCGGTCAGCTTCGCCCAATGCGGCAATTCCGCGACACAGGCCGGGCAGGTCACAGACCAGAAATGCACGATCAACGGCCGCCCGGCGCGGGCCTTGAGGAGCGTCTCGTAATCGCCGCGTCCATAGGGCTTGAAGTCCAGCGCCAGAGCGGCGGAGGAGATCAGCAGACCGGCGGCGATCGCAGCGCCGCAATACGCAGCAATACGCTTCATCTTATCGACGCGCTCTTCTCATCGCGAGGAAGGGGAATGAGGCGATAGCCCTCCTTGTGGGAGACCCAGGAAAGATAGCCTACGCCCTTGTTGGCGACGAGTTGCGGATTGTCGGAAGCGTCTGCGGCGGTCGCCAGCACATGCGGCGCGCTCCAGTTCTTTCCGCCATCGCGCGACATCTGGAACGGAATGCTCGTGGTGTTTCCGTCAAACTCTTTCCAGACCCGATAAAGTCGATCCTTAACGGCGAGCAGCGCCGCAAAGGCGGGCGCATGAGCATCGTCGCCGATCTTCTCCGGCGCTGAAAAACTTTTGCCGCCATCACGGCTCGCCGCATAGAATAGCCCCTGACGGTTCTTTCCCTTCGTGAACCAGGCGACATGCCAGACGCCAGCTCCATCAATAGCGAGGGCGGGACCCTGATGCGGGCAAGAATTGATCGCCCAGTTGTCGTCGCTGACGCGACCGCCCGAGAGCGATGACCCGTCGGCGGAAAGCTTCGCAGCATAATGATCGCGGACGCCGTCCTCGAACACTTGACGCCACGCAAAGACGGGCAGACCGTCGCGATCCAGCGCCGCCGACATTTTGCAGCACTCGCAGGCGTGATCCATCAGAATTGACTTGCCAGTAAACGTCGCGCCGCCATCGTCCGACCAGCCAAATGCGACGCCGCTGCCGGCGAAGTCGCGGCCTTCAGCCTTGGCTTTCAGCGCGTGGGTCTTGTCGAGCCATCCAGCGTAAATGCGTCCTTTAGGCGAAACCGTCCAGGCGTCGAAACGCTGGCCGCCTTCCGCGAGCATCGCCTGCGGCGTCGAGAAACTCTTGCCGCCGTTGGCGGATCGTGCCGTGAAAATGGTCCCGATCATCTGCTTGTCGGGGCGTGTCGTGTAAGCGACCAGCAGCCCGCCGTCATTCATCGCGACAATCTTCGGACGCGCATCGCCATGCGAGTCGATCACGCCGGTCTCGGCGACAGTTGCGACGGCGACCGGCGCAGCAAAGCTCTTGCCCCCGTTTGCAGAAGCGGCGGCGTAAACTGTCTTGCCGACTGAATAAGCGACCCAAAGTCGCCCTTTTCGATCAAAAGCCGGAAACACCGTCATGGCGCAGTCAGGCCGGGCGTCGAAACAAGCCGGGGCCGCGTGTTTCATCGCAGGCTTTGAGGCGCTATCAACATTGAGCGAGGTCGACCCCGCATGTTCCTCAGCGGACGCGGCGGTAGCCGCTATCAACAGGGCGGCGACAAGAGATTTTCCTGATCGTCTGATGCATTTCACGGCGTCGGCTCCCTCTCTGGAGGATAGTGTCGGATCTCATCGCGCCGGCGCGGTGGGCGTTGGCCTCGGCGCCATGGCTGGCGCAGCCGGCGAAGCCGCTGTCGTGGGCGACGGCGTTGGCGGGGCGACGGACTCCTCGGACTCAGGCTTGTGAAATTTGAACGTCTGCCCCACGTCCATTGAGCCGCCGGGCGGCGGCGGCGCGACGACAGCGCCAAGAATTTGCTTTACGGCGTCGGCGTGAGCCGGACTGGAGGTTTTATCGATCGTCACCTTGTCGATCCGGCCAGTCGCATTGACGTGAAAACTCGCCGTAACCTGACCATCGCCAAGCGTGCTCTCCGCCGGCGTGTGTTTCTCGATTTCGCTGTAGAGAGCGCCAAGAAACTTGCTCTCTGAAATAACTGGCGCGGCAGGAGGAGTCGCGCCGGCGGGCGCCGGGTTTCGGTTCTCGGCGACAGCGCAGCCCGGGAAGGCCAAAAATATAAAGCATAACGCCTGTCGCAAAGGCAGCGCCATTAGCTCTTCTCCATGATTGCAGACATGAGAGGAGATCGCGCCGGAGATCTTCACAATCGCCGGCGCGCGCATTCAGTGAAACGAGAAGCTCTGGCTCACAAAGGCGGATCGACAACCGGCGGAGCCGCGCGACGAGGACACGATGCGTCGCGCCAGCGCGGCGTGCGCCGGCGTCGATCCCGAAGCCGAAACGCCAGAGAGTCCACCGCCCGGGTTCACGTGGAACGAGACGGTCGCGCGACCGGCGCCAAGGTTGGTTGAGCCTGGCGTGTGCCGGCGTAGATCGGCGGCGACTTGCGCCAGGCAGGCCGATTGCGAAACCCCGGAGCCCTGCGAACGTCCATCGGGCGCGCCAGCGTGCCGTTTGGCTTGCGCCTCGCGGGCCTGTTGTGCGTTCTTGACCTCTGTCCGGTCGACCTTTTTCTTGACCTGCTCTTCCTTTTGCATGGAAGGCAATTGCGGCGCATCGGGAGACATGACCTCTGGCGGCGGCAACGCCAGCTCCGGCTCCTCCACGACCTCCGGCGGCGGCGTATCCTCGGCGGCGGCGATCTCCTCGGCCTCGAAGAAATCCCCCTCCTGGACAAGGTCCATGGTCAAAGAGTCGAGCGAAATCACATCGGGCTTCGCCCAGGTAAGGAACGCGGCAAATACGGCGACATGCGCGAGAACGACGAGCGCATAGGTGATTGCCCGCAGCCGCCCAGAGACAATGGGCGGTGGTCCGGCAGGAGGCTCGGTCTGTCGTTGCGTCACGCCGCGGGACAGGGCTGGATTCGCGGCGAAGTCGGTCATTTCGCGCCACCTCCCGCTTTCAGCCCGCCCGTTTTGCTGCGGGAGTTGGTCATGATGGCGATATGGGTGATGCCGTTGGTGGCGAGCCGGTCCATCATCGCCACCACATCGCCATAGGCGGCCTCGGAGTCGCCGCGCACATGAACGACCCGGCCGTTGTCGCCGCCCATCATGGCGTGAATGCCGTCGATCAGGGATTCCGGAGACACCTCGTCGGCGCCAAGCGAAACCTTGCCGTCCTTTCCAACGGTGACCACGATCGGGTCCTTTTGGTTGATTGGCGCGGCGGCGCTGGCCTGGGGCAGATTGACCTTGACGCCCTTCGCCAGCAATGGCGCCGTAACCATGAAGATGATCAGAAGCACCAGCATGACGTCGACGAGCGGGGTCACGTTGATGTCGGCGAGCGGCTGGTAGAGATCGTTGCTCTTTTTGAAGCGTGCAGGAAGCGCCATTATGCGGCCTCCTTCTGAGAACGGGTCTTGGCGCCGGCGCCGCTGGTCATACGCAGGGCCTCATCCTCGATGTAATGAGCGACTTCCTGCCCCAGCCTGGCGAAGGAGGCGCCGATGCGGTTATAGCCGATCGACGCTGGAATAGCGGCGGCGAGACCATAGGCCGTGGCGGCGAGCGCTTCGGCGATGCCGGGCGCGACGACAGCCAGGCTGGTGTCCTGCGACTGGGCAATGCCCGCGAAGCTGGTCATGATGCCCCAGACCGTGCCGAAGAGGCCAATGAAGGGAGCCACTGAGGAAATGACTGCGAGATTGGGAAGGCCGCCCTCGGCTTTCGTCAGGAATTCGCGGGCCGTGCGGCTCATATATTCGGCGATGCGCTCGCGCTTTTCGCCGTTTGACTCGTCGGGCAGATCAAGGGCGTAGGCTTCGCGGCCGGCCTCCGCCACGGGCTCCAGCACATCGACGGGGCCGCCGGCGCGCGCTGACTTCGTCGCCTTGGTGATGCGATTGACGGCGACGACGCCTTCGACGATCAAAACCCAGGTCCAGACCGAGGCCATTAGCAGAAGCGCCATGACGAATTTGCCGACGGGACCGGCATTGATGAACATGGCGAGAGGCGAAAGCGACGTATGATCCATGACATGAACTCATTTTTAATTGCAGGCGCGCGTGACGGCGCCGCAGGATGTGACTTGTTGATTGATGTTAGAGGCTGTAGGCCGGGCTTGCCGGGAGACGCTACAGCCGACCCGGGCGCCTAGATCGCGACAGGCGGCGCTCTTGCACCGTTGGCGGATCTGTAAAGCAGCTGCTCCGGCGCATTGGCGCCGATCACATAATAAAGCGCCTGCGAGCCGGTCTCGACCGGCGGCTGAGTCAAGAATGACGCACGGGCCTGCTGAAGCGCCAGAACGCCCAAGCCGCCGAACAGGCAACAATCCGGACAGTGACCGGCATAGCCCGCGCGTTTGACCGGCGCGCCTGGCTTGCCGTCCATCGCCGGATGATGATCGCAGGGCGCGGAAACGCCCGGTGAGAGGGACGCCGCGCGCGCCGCCGGGGTCGTGAGAAGAGCGCCGCCGAACACCGCCGCAACGGCGACGAGAACAATCGCCGCACGTAACCGGAACAGAATGGCGCGAATTTGTGTCATCCAAAAACCTTAACGGAATTTTCACGGCCTGACAACGCAAGCCATATTGGAATATTTCGATTCTGCACGCGCCGGTCGAATGATTGGCCGTCAATTCGCAAAAATGGTTAACGCGCCGCCGGCGCGAAGCGCGACAGGCAGATGCCGCCGCACAGTATGACCGAAAAGACGCATGACGGCTTTTTCACGGGTGACGGACGATCAAGGGCTCTGAGACGAGAGACGCCGGGAACACTCTCCACTCATGCTCATGGAATGATTCACATCTGAGATCATGCGACGGAGATTACTCGCCTTTCTGATCGTTTGCGTCGCGATGCTGACGCAAGCCGCCGCGCCCATGGCAGGCGCAGCCTCGACAGGCCGCGGGTCGGTGGCGGTTGGCTGGCGTGTGGGGCAAGGCGCAAGCGCCGCTGTCGAAACGCTGGGCTCAGTCTCGATACGACCAGACGACCCGGACGCCGGACGGCGGGAAGAAAGAACGCGCCAAAGACCTGACCTCAGAGGATCTCCCCGTCTCGCAACAGGATCACGCCTCCTGCGGTTTCTGCGAGACCAGCGTTGATGCGACCCCCGTCGGATGGAGGGCGCCACAGGCGCGGATCGTCAAGATTTACGAAAAGCTGTCCTTCGAGCACGCCAGCGAAACGGTCGCGGCGATTGTTCTACCCGCCGCGCGCCGGCGCGCGACCGCCCGGCTTCATCTGATCCTAATCCAGATAACCGCGCGCAACGCCGCGCATGGATCAGTCGCGCCTGATGGCGCATGAAGGAATACGAACATGTCCCGTGAAAAACTCCTGCGCGGCGTTTCCGCCGGCGCAATAGCGCAAACTTGGCGAAGAAGGCGGCATGGCGCGGCTGACGCTCTTCGACGAAGAAGTGCGCGACGCGATTGTTCAGCAACAAAACCTCGCCCCGGGCTCTTCCTTCTTTTTAATCAGCGCCAACGTTAATATCGACCGCATTCGCAACAGCGGCGTCGAAGTCGCCCTGCAAAAGAACGATGTGATGCTGGAGGATCTCGACATGCTGGCGAGCAAGACCTGGGTTAATACCCGGATCATCTCCGATCCGACATGGGCGCCGTCAACCACACTCCCGAACCCGCTTTCCGGCAACTATGCCTTATGGCGCTGGTCGGTTTCCGGCAAGCGGATGACTTACGCGCCGGAATGGCGTGGAACCTTTCTGGCGACGTGACATCCGGACAGTTTCTGGTCCTTCGAATTTGCAGGACGCTGCCAGGGCAAGATGTTCGCTACGCTGTCGAACAATGATTACGTTACCAACACCTACCGGGCCTTCGACGGCTTCCTCGTGTTCGACATCAAGGCCGCCTACAAATATAACGATCACTTCACTTTCGACTTTGGCGTCGACAAGCTGAACAACGACTCCTACTTCCTGTTCCATCCGTTCCCACAACGCACCTGTTATATGTCGGCCAAATATGAATTGGGCGACGTGAAAAAGGGCGAACCCGGAATTTTCGCTAACGCCCTGACCGGCCGGGAGAGCGGGCTGCCCGACATCAAAAACTTGGTGCGGCAAACGCCCTTACCCTCGACTGAGAACTTGAGCACGACGCCAGAAAAAACGCCCGGGAGTTTCCTCCCCGGCGTTTTGTTTTTTATGCGCGCCGTGCAGGGAAACTTCTGTCGCGGTGCCCTTAATGCGGTTTCCGCCGAAGCGGAAACCGTTTTGGCGAAAGAAAGCAGGACAAAACAAAACTCCAGAGACCCCGGTCTGATTCAATCAGACCGGGAAACGCTCTAGTGCGAGAGGCCCTTGACGATCGCCTCGACGGTTTTCTTGGCGTCGCCGAAAAGCATCATGGTATTGGGACGAAAAAACAGTTCGTTCTCTACGCCCGCGTAGCCGGAGCCCATGCCGCGCTTGAGAAAGAGCACCGTTTTGGCTTTCTCGACATCGAGGATCGGCATTCCGTAGATGGCCGAACTCTTGTCAGTCTTTGCCGCAGGATTGGTCACGTCATTGGCGCCGATGACAAAGGCCACATCCGCCTGTCCGAACTCGGAATTGATGTCCTCCAGTTCGAACACCTCGTCGTAGGGAACATTGGCCTCGGCCAAGAGCACATTCATGTGTCCGGGCATGCGGCCGGCGACCGGATGAATGGCGTAGGAGACGTCGACGCCCTCCTTTTTCAGCAGGTCGGCCATTTCGCGCAGCGCATGCTGGGCCTGCGCCACGGCCATGCCGTAACCCGGCACGATAATCACCTTGCCGGCGTTCTGCATGATATAGGCCGCGTCTTCGGCCGACCCCTGTTTGACGCTGCGGGTCTCCTTCTCGCCGCCGCCGCCGGCCGTCTCGCCGCCGAAGCCGCCGAGAATGACCGAAACGAAACTGCGGTTCATGCCCTTGCACATGATGTAGGACAGGATCGCGCCCGAAGAGCCGACCAGCGCGCCGGTGATGATCAGCGCCAGATTGCCGAGCGTGAAGCCGATACCCGCCGCAGCCCAGCCCGAATAGGAGTTGAGCATCGACACAACGACCGGCATATCCGCGCCGCCAATCGGAATGATCAGCGTGACGCCCAGCACGAAGGAAACGAGGATCAGCAGCAACAGCCACCAGCCGCTTTCGCTGGAGACAAAAAGCAGGATCAACAGCGCCAGCGCGACGCCGAGCGCAATGTTGATCTTGTGACGCTCTGGCAAAAGGATGGGCTTGCCGCTCATGCGCTCGGAGAGTTTCAGGAAGGCGATGATCGAGCCGGTGAAGGTGATGGCCCCGATCGCCGCGCCCAACGACATCTCCACCAGACTGCCGCCCTCGATTTCGCCCGGCGCGCCAATGCCAAAGGCCTGGGGCGCGAAAAAGGCGCTCGACGCCACAAGCACGGCGGCGAGTCCGACCAACGAGTGGAAGAAAGCCACCAGTTCGGGCATCTTGGTCATTTCGATGCGCTGAGCGAGAAAAGCGCCAGCGCCGCCGCCAATGGCGACGCCCAGAACGATCAGCACGAAGCCGAACATGGGCGGCAAATGCAACAACAGAGTGGTCGCCACGGCGACGGCCATGCCGATCATGCCGTAGCGGTTGCCGTCGCGCGAGGTCGCCGGCGAGGAAAGTCCGCGCAGGGCGAGAATAAAGAGAACGCCGGCGGCGAGGTAGAGAATGGCTGCGAAATTCGCGCTCATGGCGATCAGCCTTTCTTTTTATACATGGCGAGCATCCGTTGCGTAACCAGGAAGCCGCCGAAAATGTTCACGCAAGCGAGGATCAACGCAATGAAGCCGAACCAGCGCGCCCAGCCGGCGCCGCTGTCCGTCGCCGTGGCGACGTCGACGCCCGTCGACAGCAGCGCGCCGACCACAATCACGGAGGAGATGGCGTTCGTCACTGACATCAGCGGCGTGTGCAACGCAGGCGTCACCGACCAGACGACGTAATATCCGACGAACACGGCGAGCGCGAAAATGGCGAGGCGAAAAACGAAGGGATCAATGACGCCGCCGCCCAGACCGTGCGCTGTCGCCGCAGCGGCGGTGTGGGCAATCTGATCGGAATAAAGCTGCGCCTGTTCGGCCAGTCGTCGTGTCGACTCTGCGGCGTTGTGCGCCTGTTCGAGCAATTGCTGGGTGGAGTCGGTCATCTGTAGCGCCTTCCCTTTGGCTGGACGTCGCTCGGGCTGATTACTGTGCGAAACGCTGATCGATCACGGCGCCGTCGCGGGTCAGCGCCGTCGCTTTCACAAGCTCGTCGTCCCAGTTGATCAAGAATTGCTTGTTCTCCTTGACAATCATCGTCTCGATAAAGGCGAGCAGATTCTTGGCGTAAAGGCTCGACGCCGTCGGCGCCATGCGGCCAGCGAGGTTGAGGGCCCCGACGATCCTGACGCCGTTGTCGACGACGGTCTCGCCCGGACGCGTCAATTCGCAATTGCCGCCGCGCTCTGCAGCAAGGTCGACGATCACCGAACCGGGACGCATGGAGCGCACCATGCCGGCGGAGATCAGCCTCGGCGCCGGGCGTCCGGGGATCAACGCGGTGGTGATCACCACATCCTGTTTGGCGATATGAGACGCCGTCAGCTCGGCCTGCGCCTGCTGATACTCGGGGGACATTTCCTTGGCGTAGCCGCCAGCGGTCTGCGCCTGCTGAAACTCCTCATTCTCAACGGCGAGGAATTTCGCCCCGAGCGACTCGACCTGCTCCTTGGTGGCCGGCCGCACGTCGGTGGCGGTGACAATGGCGCCGAGCCGCCGCGCTGTGGCGATCGCCTGCAAGCCGGCGACTCCGACGCCCATGATGAAAACTTTGGCCGCCGGCACCGTGCCTGCAGCGGTCATCATCATCGGGAAGGATCGGCCATATTCGGCCGCGCCGTCGATCACAGCGCGATAGCCCGCGAGATTGGCTTGCGACGACAAAACGTCCATCGATTGCGCGCGCGTGATGCGCGGCATCAGCTCCATGGCGAAAGCGATGGCGCCGCTGCGGGCGAGATCGGCCAGCGCCGCGCCGTTGCCGTAGGGGTCCATGATTGCGAACACGGCAAGGTTGGACCTGGCCCCGGCCAATTCGGCGGCAGTGGGCCGACGCACGCGCAGCGCGACATCCGCGCCCGAAAGCGCCTGCGCCGAATCGGCGCCGATCATGGCGCCGGCGGCGGCGAAATCCGCATCGGAAATATTAGATGCTGCGCCAGCCCCGGCCTGAACCGCAACCTCGGCGCCGAGGCTGACAAATTTTTTGACTGTCTCGGGGGTCGCCGCCACACGTGGTTCGGCGGCGTCCGTTTCGGCCAATACGGCGATTCGCATGACGAACTCCGGTTAGAGGAACCGCCGCCCGTCAGGAGGAGCCCCCAACGGCATGGCGCGAGGGGCTCGGTGGTTATCTGGCGAAAACCAGGAAGAGGAGAAGGAGAGTTACCGCCGACAAGGAGGCTGAGAATTTTAACAGCCAGATAAAACCATTGTAGGTTTTGACATGTTCGGCCCAGTCAGCGCCGCCCGACGCCGACCCGATATTACCCGCCATAGTGATCTCCCGGACTCTCATGACCGCGTCGACAAGGGGGTCAACGCAGAGGTAGGATAGACGAGCCCGATGGCGTCCGCAACGACCGCCGGGAGAACATTTTTTAGGACGGTTGCGCCGGCGCGCCGCAGCAAAAAATGGAAAAGGCCCCGTTGCCGGGGCCTTCGCAAAATTTCAACCAGGAGGCGGGATCAGAAATCCATGCCGCCCATGCCGCCCATGCCGCCGCCCGGCATCGCGGGGGCTTCTTTCTTGGGCTGCTCGGTGATCGTCGCCTCGGTGGTGATGATCAGGCCAGCGATGGAGGCTGCGTCCTGAAGCGCGGTGCGCACAACCTTGGTCGGATCGATGATGCCAAGCTTCACGAGATCGCCGAATTCGCCCTTCTGGGCGTCGAAGCCGAAGGCGTAGTCTGAGGATTCAAGCAGCTTGCCGACCACGACGGCGCCGTCGCCGCCGGCGTTGTCGACGATCTGACGCGCTGGGGCCTGAATGGCCTTGCGCACGATCTCGACGCCGGTCTGCTGATCGGAATTGCCGACCTTGACGCCGTCCAGCGCCTTGATCGCACGAAGCAGGGCGACGCCGCCGCCGGGCGACACGCCTTCCTCGACCGCCGCGCGAGTGGCGTTGAGGGCGTCGTCGACGCGATCCTTCTTCTCCTTGACCTCGACCTCGGTCGCGCCGCCAACGCGGATCACCGCCACGCCGCCCGCCAGCTTGGCGAGACGCTCCTGGAGTTTCTCGCGGTCATAATCGGAGGTGGTCTCCTCGATCTGACCCTTGATCTGGCCGATACGGGCTTCGATGTCCTTCTTGTCGCCAGCGCCGTCGATGATCGTGGTGTTCTCCTTCTCGATGCGCACGCGCTTGGCGCGGCCGAGCATGGCGAGCGTCACATTCTCAAGCTTGATGCCAAGATCCTCGGCGATCATCTGGCCGCCGGTCAGGATCGCAATGTCTTCCAGCATGGCCTTGCGACGATCGCCAAATCCCGGAGCCTTCACCGCCGCGATCTTGAGGCCGCCGCGCAGCTTGTTGACGACGAGGGTGGCGAGCGCCTCGCCTTCGATGTCCTCAGCGACGATGACCAGAGGTTTGCCGGTCTGCACCACCGCTTCAAGGATCGGCAGCAGCGGCTGCAGCGTCGACAGCTTCTTCTCGTGAATGAGCAGATAGGCGTCGTCGAGTTCAGCGATCATCTTCTCGGCGTTGGTGATGAAATAGGGCGACAGATAACCGCGATCGAACTGCATGCCCTCGACGATGTCGGTCTCGGTCTCGAGGCTCTTGGCCTCCTCGACCGTGATCACGCCCTCGTTGCCGACCTTCTGCATCGCCTTTGCGATTTCCTCGCCGATGAAGCGATCGCCATTTGCAGAGATCGTGCCGACCTGAGCGATCTCGTCATTCGAGGTGACCTTCTTCGAATGGGCCTTGAGATCGGCGACGATGGCGTCGACGGCGATATCGACGCCACGCTTCAGATCCATCGGATTGAGGCCGGCGGCGACCGCCTTGGATCCCTCCCTGGCGATAGCGGCGGCCAGAACCGTCGCGGTGGTGGTGCCGTCGCCGGCAAGATCATTCTGCTTGGAGGCGACCTCGCGAACGAGCTGGGCGCCGAGATTTTCGAACTTGTCGGCCAGTTCGATCTCCTTGGCGACGGTTACGCCGTCCTTGGTGATGCGCGGGGCGCCAAAGCTCTTTTCGATGACGACGTTACGGCCCTTGGGTCCGAGAGTGACCTTGACGGCGTTGGCGAGGATGTCGACGCCGCGCAGAATCCGGTCGCGGGCGTCGGTGGAGAAACGTACTTCCTTGGCAGCCATTTAAAACTCCTGAATGTATGGAAAGTCGGATGAAGGCGGGGCCGAGTTAGTCGACAATGCCCAGAATGTCGCTTTCCTTCATGATGAGAAGATCTTCGCCGTCGATCTTGACCTCTGTGCCTGACCATTTGCCGAACAGCACGCGGTCGCCGGCCTTCACATCAAGGGGGACCAGCTTGCCGCTCTCGTCGCGGGCGCCGGGGCCGACAGAAATCACCTTGCCTTCCTGCGGCTTTTCCTTGGCGGTGTCGGGAATGATGATGCCGCCCTTGGTCTTCTCTTCGCCTTCGAGACGCTTGACCACAACCCGGTCGTGCAGGGGACGAAACGCCATTGTTAAGTTTTCCTTTTCTGCGCCGGCGACGGGGGACCGCCCCACCGGCGAATGTCTAAGTGAATGTTGCTGGCACTCTCTGAGAACGAGTGCTAGCAGCAACCGTGAGATATGCAATGGCTCTGTTACTGTCAAGTATCGGCGTCCAATCTGTCGATGCCTGTTGTGAGCGGTAAAAGTTGCGATTGCATCGGGTAGGGACGGAATATTAATTGTTAAGATAAAGCTTTTGAGGTCATATTCGGATTTTTTTTCAAATTGTTGCCGCGCCATCGGTCCCGGGCTTGCTGAATGTTCAATTTTCCTTCCCGCGCTCAAGGCCCCGGCCCTGACGTTGCATCAATCGGCTTTAAATTCGTCACGGGCTGCCGCAGCCGATATGCGCCCCGAAGCGGCGGATTACCTGTAGAAAAATCCCGGATTTCGAACCTGCAAGCTGTGCGTCGTTGATTATTGACGCGATCGCATCCCCGCTGGCATGAAAGCGCGGTCCCGGAGGCCGCGCTTGCGCCATCTTTCCCCACGCGCCATTGGCGCCGTCGCCGCCCTTGCCGCCCTGACGTTGGATCAGGCGCATAAATACTGGATGCTGAAGGTTTACGGGATCGCCGCCCATGCGCCCGTGACGCTCGCGCCGTTTCTCGATCTCGTGCTGTCGTGGAACTATGGAGTCTCCTACTCCCTCTTCGCTACCCATGACATCCGGGCGCGTTCCGTGATGCTCGCCGTTCAAGGCGCAATCGTGATCGGACTCGCGATCTGGCTGCGGTCTGCTGACAATCGACTGAACGGTCTCGCTCTGGGACTTGTGATCGGCGGAGCGCTGGGCAACATGATCGACCGTTTGGCGAGGGGAGCCGTCGCCGACTTTTTCTACCTGCACACCACTTTGCCCGTGGGACCGCTGGCCAATTACGTTTTCAACGCCGCCGACATGGCGATTACCGTCGGCGTGGCGCTCTTGCTCTATGAAAGCCTTGCAGCGCCCCGGCCGCTCTCAAATCGCCAATAATCTGCTATCGCTATCCATCGGTCCCGATGGAGGGGAGCCCATGTCCAACGCATCGGAGCGTCTTTGCGCTGCCTGCGCCCTCGCCTTTATCGCCGCCGCGGCCGCCGGCCCGGGCGGAAAACCGGCGCACGCCCTGGACGCCCCCTCTGTCGCCGCAAAAAAGAGCAAGACCGCCGGGGCCGGGACTACTCAGGCCAGCCGAAAACCGGCGAAGGGCGTGACCGGCGAACCTCTTGTTCCCTTGCCGCCGGCAAAACCCGGTCTTGCGCATCCTGCGGGCTGGCCAGCCGCCCCAATGGGAAACGATTCGCCGACGACCCCTCACGACGCTCAATCTTCCGCCACGCCGCCAGAACAAGCCGGAGATCAGGAATTACAGAATATTGCTCCTCCCCCTGCGGAAGCGCCCCCCGAAGCCGAGGAGCAAAACTTTTTCCAGCGCATGATCCGGGCGCGCACCCGCACGATCGAGTCCGAGCCCAACGATCCGAGGCGTAAGGAGCTCGCCGAGCCCCCGGACGGCTACCGGCGTCAGACCCAGGGGTCGCCGGACGCCGGCGACCAGGAGACCAACAAAATCCCCGGGCTGATCGGGGCCATTGGCGCGCTCTGGAACGGCGGCGGCTCGCCCGGCAAGACGGAAGAGGCGCGGGGCGCGGCTTCCGCTCCGAAAACAGGGTCCGACGCAAGCGAGACAGGGGGTCTGCTTGGCAAAATCGGCGGCATGCTCCCAGCCTTCCTGCGGGATTCTGTCAAGAAGTAAAATCCGGACTATATAAACAGTGGTTTCGAACTCAATCCGATGCGCGGCCGCAGGTCGCGAGAAAGGTCGTAGATGCGCTCATCCGCCTCGTGCGCCGCTGTTTCTCTCACCCCGGGCGTGGACGCTGGTTCGGCGCGCGGCGGCGCGGCGGTCTCCCACTGTCGCCTGGAGAATGGCCTCGAAGTGGTCGTCATCCCCGACGTTAGGACGCCCGTCGTCACGCATATGGTCTGGTATAAAAATGGATCGGCCGACGACCCGCCGGGCAAGTCCGGGATTGCGCATTTTCTCGAACATCTGATGTTCAAGGGCACCAAAAACCATCCACAGGGCGAATTCTCCGATCTCGTCGCAGAACTTGGCGGACAGGAAAACGCCTTCACCAGCTATGACTATACCGCCTATTTCCAGCGGATTGGCAAGGAGCATCTTGAAACGCTGATGCGCTTTGAGGCCGACCGGATGTGCAATCTACTCCTCTCCGACGAGGTGGTGACCCCGGAACGCGATGTCGTGCTCGAGGAGCGTCGGATGCGCACCGACAGTGATCCCGCCGCCCAACTCGATGAAGCCGTTCAGGCGGCGCTGTATGCGCATCATCCTTATGGCACGCCGATCATTGGCTGGAATCACGAGATCGAGAGCCTTGGCCGCGAAGATGCGCTTGATTATTACAACCGCTTCTACACGCCAGAGAACGCAATACTGATTGTCGCCGGCGATATCGACGCAGAAACGGTCACGCGTCTTGCGAGGGAGACTTATGGTCGCATCCCGGCCCGAGCGCAACCGCCGCAGCGCCGCCGGGTGCAGGAGCCACCGCATCGCGCCCATCGTCTGGTGACGCTCGCAGACGAAAAAGTCGAGCAGCCCGCACATGAGCGTGTCTTCAAGGTTCCTTCCTATCGCACGGCGGCTCCGGGCGAAGCCGAAGCGCTCGAAACTCTCGCCTGTATGCTGGGCGGCGGCGCAACGAGCGCCCTGTACGAAGCGCTGGTCGTCGAACGCAAGCTGGCGGTGAGCGCAGGCGCCTATTACGCCGGATCGGCCGTCGACGACACGCGCTTCTGGGTTTTCGCCACGCCCGCGCCGGACGTCGCCCTGGATCAACTCGACGCCGCCATCGACGAAGTGCTTCAGGATTTCGTCGATCGTCCTGTCGACGCCGCACATCTGCAGCGCGCCAAGACTCGGCTCGTCGCCGACGCTGTTTATGCGCAGGACTCCCAAGCCTCCCTGGCGCGCTGGTATGGCGAGGCTCTGGCCACAGGCCTCACTGTCGACGACGTTGAGGCCTGGCCGGCGCGCATGGAGGCGGTCACCGCAGACGCCGTCGCCGCTGCAGCGCGTCAATGGCTGGACAAACGTCGCGCCGTCACCGGCTTTCTGCAGCCCCTCTGACGCATTCCGTCTCGCGCACTCACCTATCCGATTGGAAAAAACATGTCAGCACCCGTCGTCGTCATGGCCTCCCGCGCCGAAAACGTGCAACGCGTCGTTACGCCGACGGGGCTCACGGCATGGCTGGTCGAGAGCTACGCCGTCCCGCTGGTGGCGGTTGAATTCGCCATGCGCGGCGGCGCCGCGCAGGACCCTGCCGACAAGCCCGGTCTTGCGGCCCTTCTGGCCGGAACGCTCGATGAGGGCGCCGGCCCCTACGATGCGCGTGGTTTTCATCAGGCGATCGAGGAGCACGCCATCCATCTTGGCTTTGGCGCTGATCGCGACTCCTTCTCAGGCCATCTGCAAACATTGTCGCGCCACCTCGACAAGGCGTTCGATATGCTCAAACTGGCGTTGACCGACGCGCGTCTCGACGCGGCGGATGTTGCGCGCATTCGCAATCAGCTCGCGGCGGAACTGAAGCGCGACCTCAACGATCCCGACGCCATGGCGGCGAAAGCCTTTCGCGAAGCGGCCTTTCCGAACCATCCCTATGGCCGTCCGGTTCGCGGCTCATTGGCGAGCATCGACTCGCTAGCGCGCGAGGATCTGATCGCCTTGCGCGAAAGATTGTTCTCGACAAAGGATTTAAAAATCGCCGTTGTCGGCGCCATCGATGCGCAGACGCTGTCGCGCAAACTCGACGCTGCCTTTGGCGCCTTCGCCCGTGACAACGATCTCGCGCCCGTTCCCGCCATCGAGGTGTCGAATGTCGGTCTGCGCAAGGTCATCGATCTCGACGTGCCGCAAACGACCATCCGTTTTGGCCGTCCGGGCGTGACGAAACAGGACCCAGATTATTTCGCCGTTGTTGTCGCCAATCATATTCTGGGCGGCGGCACGTTCACCGCGCGATTGTTTCGCGAAGTGCGAGAAAAACGCGGAATGGCCTACAGCGTTTACTCGCAACTCAACGAATACGATCATTGTCCGATGCTGATCGGCGCCGCAGCCACCCGCAACGAGCGCGCAGGAGAAGCCCTCGCCGTGATCGAGGAGCAGGTGCGCGATTTCGCCAATCAAGGACCGACTGAAGACGAACTCGACAAGGCGAAGAAATATCTGATCGGCTCTTATGCTCTACGCTTTGACACATCGACAAAGATCGCCAGTCAACTGGTTAATTTACAACTCGACGGTTTCGAGCCTTCTTATCTTGACGAGCGCAATGGCCGCATCGCCGCCGTCGGGCTTGAAGACTGCAAACGCGCGGCAAAAAAGCTTCTGGGCGATGGCGGGCTTCTGGTAACCATGGCTGGCCGGCCAACAGCCGCGTGAGCAGGGGTCAGGGTCAAGCGCCTGACCATCGCAGGACGACGATCTTGCGCCGATGCAGACGCCGATCTTTCAGGGCGCGAACGCCCTGACGCCTGCGACGAGCCGACCGACGCCTTCCGCAGCGGTTGTGGCGTCCAGCGCGCCATAAGCGACACGCAGCGCGCAACCCTGCGTCAGTCCAAAGGCGTCTCCCGGGATCGCGGCGACGCGATGATCGCGAATGAGTTGGCGCACATAATCGAGCGGCGCCAGCCGGGTTTTCGGCCTCAGAAGAAAATACAACGCGCCTTGCG
>JBBARD010000003.1:31060-46600 GCA_040399965.1 Methylocystis sp.
TCGAGCGGCGCCAGCCGGGTTTTCGGCCTCAGAAGAAAATACAACGCGCCTTGCGCCGGCG
The DNA here is from genome assembly GCA_040399965.1 of Methylocystis sp. Classification (GTDB taxonomy): domain Bacteria; phylum Pseudomonadota; class Alphaproteobacteria; order Rhizobiales; family Beijerinckiaceae; genus Methylocystis. Next base: position 31,122 of record JBBARD010000003.1, read on the forward strand.
GGCATTCCGCGAGTCCGTCGCGCGCCAGCGTCTCGAGTTCATCGCGCACCCTCAGGCGCGTTTGCGCCAGCGAGCGAACATGGGCCGAAACCCACTCGCGACCGGCGGTTAACGCCCCGATCGCCGCCATTTGCGAAATGGCCGGCGGACAGATGACGATTGTGTCCTGAATTTTCGTCATCGCCGCTTCGAGGGCCGCCGGATATACCGCCCAGCCAATACGCCAACTGGCGAAACCATAGGCCTTGGACATTGAATACAGCGTGATCGTATGCGCGGCGGCGCCGGCGATCGAAGCCGGCGAGAAATGATGCGCGTCATCATAGGTGAAATATTCGTAGGCCTCGTCATTGATATGATAGAGACCATGCTTGGCGCATAATTCGTTCACGGCGCGCAGATCGGTTTCCGGATACACGGCGCCGGAGGGATTATTCGGCGACACCGTCACGATGGCGCGGGTGCGCGGCGTAATCGCCGCGCGCAACGCCTCAAGATCAAGCTGATAATTCTTGTCCGTCGGAGCCGGGACAACGCGGGCGTTGGCCATGACGATAGCCATTTCGTGATTGAAATAATACGGCGTGGGCAGGATCACCTCGTCGCCGGGATCAAGGATCGCTAGCGCGACATTGAAAAACGCCTGATTGCCGCCGGCTGTCGCCATTAGACGATTGCCGTGCGCCGCCCCGACGGCAACGCCATTCTCGGCGAGGAGCTTTTGGCTCAGCGCCGCGACCAGCGCCGGCAACCCCGCCGCAGCCTGATATTTATGATTTGCGGAACTGGTTCCGAATGATGCGATCGCCGCCAGCGCCTGCGGCGGCGGGGCATAATTGACGACGCCCTGACCGAGCGAAATCGTTCCCGGATTCTGGCGGATCAGTTCCGCGACAACCGGAATGATCGGCGTCTGAACGGCCTGAAGACGGCGTGACTCGCGCATTTGCGAATGAGCGGTAGGGCGCGCGGCCTATTTCGGGTCCTGCGGCAGCAAGGCCAGAAGATCGGCCATCTTTGGCGCAGCGGCGGGATTCATCATGCCCACGACATGATAGCCGGCGTCGACATGAAGAATTTCGCCGGAAACGCCGCGAGACATCGACGACAACAAATACACCGCCGTTTCCCCGACCTCCTCAATGCTGACGACCCGCCTCAGCGGCGCGTTATATTCGTTCCAGCGCAGAATATAACGGAAATCGCCAATGCCCGAGGCCGCCACCGTCTTGATCGGTCCGGCCGAAATGGCGTTGACGCGAATGTTCTTCTGTCCGAGATCGGCGGCGAGATAACGCACCGACGCCTCCAGAGCGGCCTTGGCGACGCCCATGACATTGTAATGCGGCATCCATTTCTCGGCGCCATAGTAGGAGAGCGTCAGCAGCGAGCCGCCTTCTGTCATCAGCTTCTCGGCGCGTTGCGCCAGCGCCGTGAAGGAAAAGCAGGACACCAGCATCGTCTGGCTGAAGTTTTCGGCGGTGGTGTCGACGTAACGGCCGTCAAGCTGATCCTTGTCCGAGAAGGCGAGACAATGCACGACGAAATCCAGCTTTCCCCACAATTTTTCGACCTCAGCGAAGATTGCGTCGATGGTCTCGGGCTCCGAAACGTCGCAACGGCCGACGACATGGGCGCCGAGTTCCGCCGCTAGCGGCTTGATGCGCTTCTCCAGCGCGTCGATCTGATAAGTTAGCGCGAGTTCGGCCCCGGCGTCTGAAGCCGCCTTGGCGATCCCCCAGGCGATCGAGCGATTATTGGCGATGCCAAGGACGAGGCCTTTTTTGCCAGCAAGAACTCCAGCGAAAGGGGCGGGCGCGGCAGGCTGTGTCATCTCGGGCGTATCCATATTCAAAGAGCGAAGCTGCGGGGGCTTTAGCGCGCTTTGTTGCGGATTGAAACCCTCCACAGGCCCACGCTGGCCGCGCCGCCAAGCCGCGGGCGCACGCGGTCTCCGGGCAAAAACCCCAGGCGTGGGCGCGGAAAGGTCTTGGATATTGCAGCGATTTTACCTATATTGTTATAGCATTTATCACTTGATCGACTGTAACCCCGCCGATGCGCCTCAACAGTGAAATTCTCGCCGCTTTATCCGAGGCGACGCCCGGCTTGCGACGATACGCGCGCGCGATTGGCGCCGGAGCCGCCGCCGCCGTCGCCGACGGCCTTGTGCAAAGCGCCTTGCAGAGCGTCGGGGCGAGACTTTATGCGCGGGAACTGCGGCCGGCCGGTCCGGAGGAGGCGCGCCTTGAGGGTTATATCGCCCTGACGGCGCTCGCCGCCCGAAAGTGCCTGGACGCGCCGCCGCCCGGCCCCCGCCACCCCCCGATCGCACATGGCCTCGCCGCACTACCGTTTGAGGAGCGCGCCGTCCTGTTGCTGATTTCGCTGGAAGGTTTTGGTTACGACGCCGTCGCCCGGATTGTCGGCGCCCCTCGCGAAAACGTGATGGAATGGCTTCGGCGCGCGCGACGCTCGCTGTCGGGCGACGTCCCCGTAACGCCAGCGGTGGAGACGCCGCGTCCGCACCCACAGGCGCCGCATTTGCGCATTGTGAAATAGGCGCTACGTGACTTCGCCCTCGACCTTCATCGACGAAACCGATCTACACGCGTTAGTTGACGGAGAACTCGATCCGGACCATCGTCGTCGGGTCGAGGATCATCTCTTGATCAACCCGGCAGACGCTGCGCTGGTTGAAGCCTGGCGGCGCCAGAACGCCGCCCTGCGCGCTGCTTTCGAGCCGATTGCGCTTGAAACGCCGCCGCTCTCCCTGAGAACCGCAGCGACACGCGCCGCCACCCAGTCCCCTGGACAGATCGAAACCGGAGCCACTCACTGGGGTCGTCCGGGGGCGACGCCGCGTCCCCGCCGCATTGAGGATTTGCGTGTCAGACAAAGACGTCAGGCGATATTGATCTCAGCTCTGCTGCTTGTTTCGGGTCTGGCGCTGGCGGGGCTGGCGGCCTTCGTCTTCGCCAGCGGTCGCAGCGCGGCTCCGCCCGGGCCGGTTGTTGGGGCCTTTACACAGGGCTATGTGTCGCGCGCCGGACTGACCTACGCGACCTATACGGTCGACGCCCATCCAGTTGAGTTCGACGCCGCCCATCGGGACGAACTTGCCGACCGGCTCAAGACCCGCGTTGGCTTTTCGCGAATACCCGACCTCTCGACGCAGAATCTCCATCTTCTCGGCGGACGGATCGTTCCCGGCGCCTCGGGGCCGGCGGGTTTCCTGATTTATGAGCGCGCCGATGGCGGACGGATCGGTCTTTATTTCGAGCGCGCCGTCTTCGCCGTTGCGCCGCCAGCGCCGAAAGGCGGCTTCGGCGTCACGGCGATCGAATGGCGGGCGGCGGATTTCGCCTTTGTGCTGGTTGGGCCGCTGCCGCCGGACGCCATGCAAGAGGCCGCCGAACGCGCCGCCGCTCAAGTCGCCGCGCCCACGCCCTGAACAACTCGCGCCAAAAGAAGCCTTTCTGGCCTTCGATGCGAATCAGTTATTCAGACATTGAGCGGCGGAGCCCTTCCTTGCGTCGCTGAACAATCGATAAGGAGCGGCCAGCATGCGCCTCGACGCCATCCCGATCGGGGATAACCCGCCACATGAAGTCAATGTGGTGGTTGAAGTGCCGCTTGGCGGCGAACCGATTAAATATGAACTCGACAAGGCGTCCGGGACGTTGTTCGTCGACCGTTTTCTTTATACCGCGATGCGCTATCCGGGAAATTACGGTTTTATCCCCCACACGCTTTCCGATGACGGCGATCCCTGTGACGTCTTGATCGCCAACACGCGTCCGATTGCCCCCGGCGCGGTGATGTCGGCGCGGCCGATTGGCGTATTGCGCATGGAGGACGAGGCGGGCGGCGACGAGAAAATCATCGCCGTCCCCTCCTCACGATTGACCCCGCGATATGTCGATGTTCACGAATACACCGATCTTCAGGAGATGACCTGGCGGCGGATTGAGCACTTCTTCGTGCACTACAAGGATCTCGAACCCAAAAAATGGGCAAAGATCGCTGGCTGGGGCGACGCCGCCGCCGCCCGCCAACTCATCACCGAGGCCATCAATCGCGCTAAAAACGCCAAATAGACGGTGTCATACGCTGCAGGTTCAAAGCGGCGGCACACGGGCGATAACGCCCTTGCGGAAAAACATCGGCCGCTGCTTCCACGCCACCACGCCGGTCTCGCTTTCGGCATAGGCGCGCGCAGCGGCGATCACATCGTCGATATGCGCATCGACGTCGATGTCGCCGATGACATAGGTCCATTTGCCGGGCGCAACAAAGGAAACCGTCGCCGGTCGCTTGCACACGGCCAGACAATCAACGGATCGCAGTTCAATTCCGCTCCCCGGTCCAGCGAGACGCGCCGAGAGCGTCTCGATCAGCTGAAGCCCTGGGCGGGCGTCGCCATCATCGCCCGACTTGCAGGACCCACAGACGAATATCGTCATTGCTGTCTCGGACATTGGCGATCCCGGCATATTCCCGAACGCATCCTGAAAGATGCGTCGGCCACATACGATCTTGATGAAGCCTTGTCCATGTCGCCCGGCCCGGAGCGCACAGGCGCGGCGAAGGGTCAGGCCGCGTCGTCGCGGGTCAACCGGCCGGTTCGCTCCGGCAGAAGGGTCGCGCGTCCAAGATGTTCGCATTGAACGACAAGGCGAGCCACGCTCTCGACGACAATGTCGCGGGTCTCCGTGCGCACGCCATGTTCGCGCAATTTGGCGAAAGCGCGCGACAGTGTTTCCTGCTTGACCCCCAGCAGGGCTGCAATCAGCCGCTTGTCATATGGCAGGCGGAACCGGCATTGTTCTTCGCCGGGCGGACACAGAGACAATATGAAATGCGCCAGCCGAAGGTCGGCGTTCTGGGATTTCAGCGCCTCGATCTCGCTGACCAGAGCGGCGATTCTTCTGGTGGCGTCCTGCGCCACCGCCGCGCCAAGCCCCGCCGACTCGCGGGCAAGACGCGCAAAACGCGCCGCCGGCACTTTGATGATGGTGGCGGGGCCGATAGTCTCGGCGGAGACTCCGCAGGTCTCCTCCGGCCCCATAACCGGATCGACAATGGTTTCGCCATTGGCTCGGATGGCGATCAGGGTTTCGTCGCCGCCCGGCGCAATCCGCAGTAGCTTCACGTAACCTTTTATGACCGCCACAATCGAGGCGATCGGATCGCCCTGACGAAAGATCGTCGTTCCTGACTCGCAGGTCTCCACTTTCGCTTCAAGGGCAAGAGTCGAAAGCGTCTCTTCGTCGACGCTGGCGAAGAGCGGCAAATCGCGCAATGAAAAAGCCTCGGCGATCTTCAGACGATCGCCGCGACGGTTCGTCCGCGTCTTTCGCGTTCCTGCGCCAATCGTTAAATCGTTTAAGTCGGAACGCAATGTCCGTCGCCTCCCTCAGTGCGCCATAGCCGGCATGGACTGATGTGGTGGGTCATTATCCAGAAGGCTGTTCGATCGTGTTCGCAGGCGAACGCGCAACTGGGAGAAACAAATTCTTGACTGAAACCACGCTAACGCGAATGCGTGGACGGTGAAAGCGGGGCCGGCGGGACAAACCGTCGCATGGCGGGGCGGGCCATTCCCTTTATGGGGCGGCGGCTGATCGTTCGAGAAGAAAAACCGCCTGTTCGCCCATCAAATTCCATACCCACCAAGGCGCATTGACGCGGATCGGCGCGCCGTTGCGGTCCAGCGCAGCGCCCCGAACGATATAGGCGTCGAGCGCCCCGACCAGTTCGACGAAGTCGCGAATCGTGCACAGATGAATATTGGGCGTGTCGTGCCAGCTGTAGGACAAATTTCCCGTAACCGGCATGCGTCCCAGAAAGGCGAGTTGCGCGCGCACGCGCCAGTGGCCGAAATTCGGAAATGACACAATCGCGCGCCGGCCGATGCGCAGCATATTGCGCAACACCGCCTGCGGCTGGCGCGTCGCCTGCAGCGTCTGCGACAGGATTACGTAATCGAAACCATCGTCCGGATAATCCACCAGGTCGGCGTCGGCGTCGCCCTGAATGACGGACAGTCCTTTCGCCACGCATTCATTGACGCCGCGCTGCGACAGCTCAACGCCGCGGCCATCGACGTTTTTTTGCCTGGCCAGCAATTGCAACAACGCGCCGTCGCCACAGCCGACGTCGAGAACGCGAGACCCCGGCGCCACAAGATCGGCGATCAGGTCGAGATCGCGGCGCGGTTTGGCGGGGAGGAGGCTCATGCGCGCGCTACTTTCAGGCCGCGCGCTGAGGCGGCGGACTCGAGAAAACCGCGCGTCGTGGCGATGAACATCGGTTCATGCAACAGGAAAGCGTCATGTCCCTTGTCCGAGTCGATTTCGACGAAGGACACCGAAGCGCCGCCAGCGTTCAGCGCATGAACGATAGCGCGCGAATCTGATGTCGGATAAAGCCAGTCCGAGTCGAAGGCGACGACGCAAAATCGGGTTTTTGTGTCCTTGAAGGCGCGCGCCAGCGAACCGCCGTAATCGGCGCCGAGGTCGAAATAATCGCAGGCGCGCGTAACGAAGAGGTAGGAGTTGGCGTCGAAGCGCTCGACGAAGGCGAGCCCCTGATAGCGCAAATAATTCTCGACCTGAAAATCCGCATCGAAGGAAAAGGTCGGCGCGCTGCGATCCTGCAGCTTGCGGCCGAATTTGCGTTGCAGCGCCGCCTCCGAGAGATAGGTGATATGCGCGGACATACGCGCGACGGCGAGGCCCTTCTCCGGGCGCACGCCCTGTTCGAGATAGCGTCCGCCGCGCCAGTCGGGATCGGCCATCACCGCCTGACGGCCAACCTCGTGAAAAGCGATGTTTTGCGCCGAATGTTTCGCCGCCGTGGCGATGGGCATGGCGGCGAAAACCCGGTCGGGATAACTCGCCGCCCATTGCAGCACCTGCATGCCGCCCATCGAGCCGCCGGCGACGCAAAACAGCGTCTCGATGCCAAGATAATCGACAAGCATCGCCTGCGCCCGGACCATGTCGCGGATGGTGACCACCGGAAAATCGACGCCGTAGGGCCTGCCCGCGGCGGGATTGACCGAGGCGGGACCGGTCGATCCCATGCAGCCGCCAATGACGTTGGAGCAGATCAGGAAATAACGGTCGGTGTCGAAGGGCTTGCCGGGGCCGACCATCGCCTCCCACCAGCCCGGCTTTCCGGTCACCGGATTGACGCCGGCGGCGTATTGATCGCCAGTCAGGGCATGGCAGAGCAGGATTGCGTTGCTGCGGTCGGCGTTGAGCGCGCCGTAGGTCTCGTAGCCGATAGTTAAGGGGGCGATCGATCGCCCGCCGTCGGTCAAGAGCGGTCGATCCATCGGAAAAGTCGCGATTTTCCCTGCGGCCAAAACATCGGGCCGACAGACCGCAGACGCGGCGGCGATCCCGGGTCCCGGCGACAGCGACGGCGAAGTGTTGCTCAATGCGACCTCTGCGGGGAGCCGTGGCGCCCTGTCTGGCCCCGCTGAAGCGGGTTCCGCGTTCGTTAAGACGAACGATTTGTTCGGCAACATTGATGGGCCCGGCGGGGCTGTCAAGCCTCTTGTCGAGTCTAGTCGATTCGACGCCTTGTCGACTCAGGCGAATAATCGCTGCGCCGCAACTGGCGGCCGGCCCACAAGTTCGACGGCGGCGGCGAGTTGCGCCAAATCCTGCGGCCGCGACAGTCGATGATCGCCGTCGGCGATCAGCGAGAGCGTGACCATATCGGCGCTCAGGTGCTCGACGAGCTTGACGGCATGGCGCCAGGGCACATCCGGATCGGCCATGCCCTGAAGGATGTGGGTGGGCGCGTGCGCGCGGATCAGACCGCCGAACAGAAGATGACGACGCCCTTCCTCAATGAGGCGGCGCGTAATCGGCGTCGGTTCGGACGAATATTCTGAGGGTCGCAGCCAAAGGCCCTTTTCCAGGATTTCGGCCCGGGCCGCGGCGTCCAGCCCCGCCCACAACAAGTCTTCGGTGAAATCGACCGCCGGCGCGAGCAGGACCAGACCGGCGAGACGCGAAAGCGCCCCGACGGCGGCAAGATGACGTGCAAGAAGCAACGCCACCCAGCCGCCCATTGAGCTGCCGATCAGGATTTGCGGTCCCTGCGTCGACGCCTCAAAAACGCCGACGGCTTGCGTCAGCCAGTCGCCGATACAGCCATCGACGAACCGTCCGCCCGAGGCGCCATGGCCGGAGTAATCGAACCGCAGACAGGCGCGTCCCTGCGCGGCGGCAAGGTCGGCGAGAAACTGCGCCTTGGTCCCGGTCATGTCCGAGGCGAAACCGCCAAGCCAGACCAGTCCGGGACCAGCGTCGGAACGCGTCGTCGTGGTCAGACGCCGGGCGATCCGCCACATCGGGCCGCCGGGGGGATTGGCGACATCGAGAAAGTCGGGCGTCGAGTCGTTGGCCATATCCGGTGTTCGATCCAATATGTCGGATTTGATCACAGTAAATAAACCAAAATGAATGAAGCTGCGAGCATGAGGACACCTATGCATGCTTCCGTCGCTCCAATGACCCGTTATTCCGACACGTCGATCGCCGCCGAGCCATCGCTCTCCGGCCGCGTGGTTTTGCAGATCGTGCCGGAACTCCATTCCGGAGGCGCAGAGCGCTCCGCGATCGAAGTCGCCGAAGCGCTGGCCAGCGTCGGCGCCCGCAGCCTTGTCGCCGCGCAGGGCGGCCGCATGGTGAGCGAACTCCAGGCCAGGGGCGGCGTCTGGCTGCCGTTTCCGGCCGGCTCCAAAAACCCTCTGCAGATGATGCTGAATTCGGTGCGGCTGGCGCGCATTCTGCGCGATGAAGGCGTCGACATCCTGCATGCGCGATCGCGCGCATCCGCATGGGTCGCGTATTTCGCCGCCCGTCAGGCAGGCGTAAAATTCGTCACCACCTATCATGGCGCCTATTCGGGCGTTTCGGCGATGAAGCTGCGTTACAACGCAATCATGGCCTCCGGGCAAGCCGTGATCGCCAATTCGGCGTTCACCGCGCGCCGCATCCTCGAACTCGACCCCTCGGTCGCCGACCGACTTTTTGTGATTCCACGCGGCGTGGATTTGCGTCACTTTGCGCCTGACGCCATCGATCCCGCGCGTGTCGAGCGTTTGCGGACGCAATGGGGCGTCGGGCCGCATGAACGCATCGTCCTGATGCCGGCGCGGCTGTCTGCCCGCAAGGGATTCGCCGTCGTCGCAGAAGCCGTCAAACTGCTGGCGGCGCAGGGCCCGGCGGATCATTTCATTGTGATTCTCGCCGGCGACGCGCATAGCGAGTCCTTTCGTAAAACGGTCGAGACGCAAATTTCACGCGACGGACTGGGCCCCTTCATGCGTATCGTCGGGCACTGTGACGATATGCCCGCCGCCTATCTTGCCGCCGCTGCGGTGATTGCGCCGGCGACCACGCCGGAAGCCTTTGGACGCATCGGCGTCGAAGCGCAGGCGATGGGGGCGCCGGTGATCGTCTCCGACCTTGGCGCCGCCGCCGAGATCGTTCTCGCCCCGCCAGATCTGCCGTCGCACCTTGCCACTGGCTGGCGGGTGCCCGCCGGGGCGCCGGCGGCGCTTGCGAGCGCGATTGAGGCGGCGCTCGACCTGAAAGCCTCGGCCCGCGACGCGCTGTCGATTCGCGCACGCGAACATGCGCGTCGGCGTTTCTCGATCGAGGAGATGCAACGCGCAACCCTTGATGTATATCGACGCCTGTTGTGCGCGTCCTGATCATTTGGACCGCTTGAGCGCGCGGATCGTCCGCAATGAATTTCTATGCGATAAAGACTCGATTCATCGAGTCAGTTCGAACGACGCGGCATGACCAACGCCCTGCACCTCGAGTCCTATCGCGAAGCGCTGGTGTTTCTGGGCACTGCGGGCGTTGTCGTGCCGCTCTTTCATCGACTGCGGATCAGTCCCGTTCTGGGCTTCCTCATCGCAGGCGCGGCGCTCGGTCCTTCCGGCCTCGGCAAATATGCGGCGGAGAGCGACATCGCCGCCCTGTTCACCATCGCCGATATTGAGGGCGTCAAGACTCTCGCAGAATTCGGACTCGTCTTCCTGCTGTTCATGATCGGCCTTGAGCTCTCGTGGGAGCGGCTGACGCGCATGCGCGATCTCGTTTTCGGCCTGGGTCTCGCGCAGGTGTTCATCTGCGGCGGGGTGCTGGCGTGCATCGGTCATTTCTGGTTCGGCGTCGCCGCCGCGCCCTCGATTTTGATGGGGGTGGCGCTGGCGATGTCATCGACGGCGGTCGTCATGCCGGTGCTCGCCGAACAACGCCGCCTCAATAAAACGCCCGGCCGCGTCGCCTTCGCCGTATTGCTGCTTCAGGATTTGATGGTGGCGCCGGCGCTGTTTTTCGTCTCGGTGCTGGCGCAGCACGACGCCGGCTTCGATCTTCAGTCGGCGCTCTCGACATTTCTGCCGGCGCTGGCGGCTCTCGCCGGTCTGATCATTTTCGGCCGTCTGCTGTTGCGACCGATGTTTCGACTGGTCGCCGCCGCACAACTCACCGAACTCTTCATGGCCGCCTGTTTGCTGGTCGTCGTCGGCGAGGCGCTGGTGACGGCCGCAGCCGGCCTGTCGATGGGCCTGGGCGCCTTCATTGCCGGACTGCTGCTGGCGGAAACCGAGTTTCGTCGCGAGATCGAGGTGACGATCGAACCGTTCAAGGGTCTGTTGCTCGGCCTCTTCTTCGTCTCGATCGGCGCCGGCCTCGATATTGGCGCGCTCTTCGCCGATCCCGCGCCGGTGGCGATGAACGCGCTCGGATTGATCGCCGTTAAAACGGCGATCATTATCGCCCTCGCCCTGCTGTTTGGCGTCGAGCGCTCCGCCGCTGTCGAGTCCGCGCTTTTGCTCGCGCCCGGCGGCGAATTCGCCTTTGCCTTGCTCACCTCTGCGATGAGCGCCGGCGTGTTGCCCGGACACTTTGGCGCCGACGCCATGGTTGTCGTCACGCTGACGATTTTCTTCATTCCACTACTGGGCCGCATTGGCGCGCGGCTGATGCGTCGCGACGTCGACGACTCCGCTTACGCGCATCTGGCTCCTGACATGCGCATCGCCAGCGGACGGGTCATGATCGTCGGTTTTGGCCGTATCGGCGGTCTGGTCGGGGATATGCTCAAGCGTCACGACATTCCCTATGTCGCCGTCGACGACAATGTTTCCATCGTCGCCGAGGAACGCGAAAGAGGCGTCGAAATATACTGGGGAAACGCCTCGCGGCGCGATTTTCTCCTGCGCTGCGGCGTCGAACAGGCGCGGGCGCTTGTCGTCACCGTCCACAAGACGACGGCGGCGGAGGATATTGTCCGGATCGCCCATGAAATTCGGGAGGATCTGGTGATTGTCGCGCGGGCGCGCGACGCCGATCATGCGACATCGCTCTATCGATTGGGCGCCAGCGACGCGATTCCAGAAACGATCGAGGCGAGCCTGCAACTCGCCGAAACCGTTCTGGTCGATATTGGCGTGCCCATGGGGTATGTAATTGCTTCGATCCATGAAAAACGCGACGAATTTCGCAAGATTTTGCAACCGACCGGCGCGGCGGCGTTGGCCCGGGTCAGCGCGCGGCGCAACAAGCTGCAAATCAAGCGCTCACAGGCGCGGCGGCGCATCTCCGGCGAAACGACGCCCGAAGAGAAGACGGAGGGAGATGATGCGTAAATTTCCTATTGTCTCCAGACTCAACAAGATGTATTCCTAAACCTAGGAAAAATAACGCATATGTCCGGAAGTCCCATGAAGTCAGTCCTCTCTCATGAACAGGTCTGGAAAGCGATCGACGGCCTCGGCGCGCGCTACGGACTCACGCCCTCGGCGCTGGCGCGTAAAGCCGGCCTTGATCCAACCACCTTCAACCGCTCGAAGCGACAAACGTCGGGAGGACGCGAACGTTGGCCCTCGACGGAGTCCATCGCCAAGGTTCTGCAGGCCACCGGCGCCAGTCTGGAGGAATTCATCGGCCTGACCTCGGCGAACGGGATGCGCCGGCGGCATACGCGCCCCCTGCTGCGCTTGTCCCAGGCCGGGGCCGAAGGCTATTTCGACGCATCGGGACACGCCATTGGCGACGGCTGGGACGAGATCGACATTCTCGCCGACGCTGACGAACATTCCTACGCCCTGGAAATCTCGGGCGACTCAATGGCGCCGCTCTATCGCGATGGCGACGTTGTCGTGGTCTCCCCTTCCGCCCCGGTGCGACGCGGCGACCGCGTGGTGGTGCGCACCACCGCCGGCGAGGTGATTGCCCGCGAACTGAAACGCCAGACAACGCGAACCGTCGAACTGGCCTCCTTTGATTCGGCCCTGCCCGACCGAATCCTGCCCAGCGAGGAGGTGAGCTGGATCGCCCGAATTCTTTGGGCCAGTCAGTAGGATCAACTATTCGACCGAGAGGCGCGCCCGCCCGGAACAAAATGTGCTATAGCGAAATCTGAGCTCTCCATCGGCCAAGCGAGGATTTCGACATGCGGTTTTTGGCGATCCCTACCTTATTTGCAGCTTTGGCGACGACGGCGGCAGGCGTTTCGCCAGCCGGCGCCGACGACCTCCTGCGGGATCTGGCGAAAAAATCGTTCGAGCCGATCCCCAAAACCGCGCCGGCCATTCCCGGCGATCCGGCGACGGAAGACAAACTCGCCCTGGGCCGCATGCTGTTTTTCGAACCGCGCCTGTCGGACAACCACGACATCAGCTGCGCAACCTGCCACAATCTGAGTCTCGGCGGCGTCGACATCGGCGCCTTGTCGGGCGGGCACAATGCGCAGCTGGCGGGCCGCGAAGTGCAAACCGTGCTCAACGCCATCTTTAACAAGTCGCAATATTGGGACGGGCGCACCAGCGACCTCAAGGATCAGGTCGTCAACTCGGTCATGGCCAACCCCAAGGCGATGCTCAAGACTCGTGGCGGTCCGATGGCGATCAATCCGGTTGAACTCTCGGCGACGAAGCAGCGCGCCATCGAAGAACTCAAATCGATGCCGGCCTACGTCGAGGCGTTCCGCAAGGCCTTTCCCGACGACGCCAATCCGCTCGTCTACGAAAATGTGGGTCGCGCCATCGCCCTCTTCGAGGCGACCCTGATCACTCCGGATGCGCTTTTCGACCGCTGGCTCACGGGCGACGCCGGCGCGCTGTCGGACGATCAGCGAGACGGGCTGAAACTCTTCATCGATAAGGGCTGCGCCGGTTGTCATAATGGCGTAAATGTCGGTGGCGCCAGCTACGCCAAATTTGGCGTCGTCGCTTCTCCGCCGCCTGAATATCTGCCCGCCGACGATCTCGGCCGTTTCGCGGTCACCAGAAACGTGTCAGACAAATACGCCTTCAAGGTTCCGTCCTTGCGCAATGTCGAACTGACGGCGCCCTATTTTCACAGCGGCGCCACCTTCGAACTCTCCAAAGCGGTCTCCGTCATGGCCGAAACGCAACTGGGCCTTAAACTCGGGGAGGATGAAACGCGCAAACTCGTCGCTTTTCTGAAATCGCTGACCGGCCGCCAGCCTGAGGTAACGCTGCCGATACTGCCGCCCCGCAGTCACTGACCCCTACGCCGATCCCCTCACGGACGCCGCCGGATGTGGCAGGAGCAACTCGATTACTTCTGGGATGGCGGGCGTCGTCTGGCCCTTGGCTTTTTCGATGGCGAAGACGGCGGGCGCGAAACTGCGCCCCAACCGCAACTCACCATCGTTTCAGCGCGCGACGACGCTTTCCTTCTTGACCCCGCCCTGGTCGATGTCGTCGACGCCGCGCGCTGGCGTAGCCGCATCGTTTTCGTCGATCTTGCCGCCGATCATCGTTTCGTTCGCTTCACGGCGGCAGATGGGGGGCAACTTGTTATCGAACTCGATCGCGCATCCGACCTGCCGGAGGCGAACGACTGGCGACTGTTGATGCTGCTCGCGCCGGAGCCGGGCGGCGGCGACGCCATCGGCCTGCGCGTCGCAGCGTTATCGGCGCGTGGCGATCTCGATCAGTTGGCGCGCGAGCAAATCGCGGCGGCGGGCGCGCGTCTGGTCTGGGCGATCGGCCAGCGTCGCGCCGTGACTCCCGCCGCCGACGCCGCCAACGCCTTGTTGGCCCGCCTGACGCCGGCGACGCAGGTCTTCCCGCTCGAACAAAACCGTCTAAACTTCGAAGCCAAACCCTACGACCTGGAAACGGCCGCCGACACCCGCGAAGCGCCCTTCGCGATCATGCAGCACTGGCTTGCCGAAAATGGCGCGCCGCACGCTGTTCTGAGATTAAGGCTGACTGAGTCTTTCGAAGAGAGCGCGAGCCTGCTCGGGCGCACATCCGTCGCCATGGCGCTGCGCCAGCGCCAGCGGCTCGCAAACTGGACTCAGGTCCAGAGGCAGGCCGGGGAACCGGTCGTCGATCCGCTCACTTTCGAGGATATTCGCAAGGCGACCGGCGAACCAACGGAACATCCCGACGCTGCTGAGGCCGGGGAGTCGGTTGTCGTCGTCAATCTCCTCAATCTGATTCTCGATCACATGGTTGCCGGCCCGGGCGGCGTGGCCGCCCGACGCGCCGGCGGCAATCGCGCCGGAAATGCTGGCGGCGAAATTATCGAAATCGATTTCTACGGCGCGTCGCTCGGCGATGACGTCGGGCTGGTGTCGCCGTCGGCGACTGCGGGCGATCTTGGCGTTGTTCCATCGGATCCGGGGGGATCGCCCTTCCTTCGACTTCTGCGTGTCGAAGGCGATGGCCTTGTCCCGCGCCGCATTAACGATGACGATCCGCTCCTCGATGAAATGCTGCGGCGCGCGACAGGCGCCGCGCGGACGCCAAGCGGCGCGGCGGCGCGCGTCGTTGCAGAACGCGCCAGCGCCCAGCGCAGCCGCCGCGAGGCTCTGGTCGCCGCGTTGAATGCAACGCTGACACGCGCCAATGCGCTGGAGCGCTTCGAAAACGCTGGCAAGTGGGATTTGTTCGATCCTCTGCTGCTCACAAGCTTCGCGGCCCGCGCCGCCATGGGGCCGGTCCCCGGCGGTTTCGCCGCCTACGCCGCCGATCCGGCGCTCGCGATCGCCCTTTCGCGGGCCGGGGCTCTATCCGCCGCTGGAGTCTCGCCGCTGCCGCGCGACAGCCGCCTCGCGCCTTCTTTGTTGAACCGGATGTTCGCCGCTCTGGGATTGTCCGGCATGGCCCCGACCGACGCCAACGACGGCTTGGACACGGCGGCTCAAGCGACAATTTTGCAAAAGCTGACGACGAGCAGTCCCGACGCAGCGGCGTTACGCGACGCGCATATTCGCCTGCCTGTCGGGATCGCGCAGTGGGACGAAACGGTCAAGGCGGCACGGCGGCTCAGCGACAGGTCGGTGATCGACGTCGCTCAGACGCATTTCTCCGTTCAGGGCGACCGGGAAGCGGCGACGGCGCTCGCTGATTATCTGGCGTGGCGACAGGCCGGCAACTGGCTGCCGGCCGAAGACGC
>JBBARD010000003.1:46700-48374 GCA_040399965.1 Methylocystis sp.
TCGCTGATTATCTGGCGTGGCGACAGGCCGGCAACTGGCTGCCGGCCGAAGACGCTATCGTTCTCGCCGCGCTGATCGCGCGCGCCGAGAGCGAGAGCGCCGAAGCCCGCGCCCTGGCGGAGGCCGCGGCGCTCGCCCCGCCGCGCGAGAAACCCAAAGGTTTCTTCCGACGACTGTTTGGATAGCAACTTACCGCGCGGGGACTACATTACTTTTCCCCGGCGCGCCGCTCTCTGCGCCCGCCGCCGGGACGTCTCGCCACAAGGCCGGATAGGTTGATTTCAGATTCTCGATCTTTGGGAGATCATTGATGACGATATAGGCCTCATCGGGGTGGCGAATGAGATAATCCTGATGATAAGCCTCCGCCGGGTAGAAACGCGTCAGGGGCTCAATCCGCGTCACGATCGGCCGGGCGAAAGCCTTGCTCGCCTGAAGCTGGGCGATGTATTCCCGAGCGACTTTCGCCTGAGTCGCATCCGAAACGAAAATCGCTGAGCGATATTGGGATCCCGTGTCCGGCCCCTGGCGATCAAGCTGGGTCGGATCATGCGCCACCGCGAAATAGACCCGCAAAAGCGTCCCCAGACTGACCCGTTGCGGATCGTAGGCGATTTCGACGGATTCTGCGTGACCCGTGTCCCCCATCCCGACCCGCTGGTAATGCGCGGTCGCCCTGTCGCCCCCGGCATAGCCCGAAACGACGCGCGACACGCCATTAACGCGCTGAAACACGCCCTGGACGCCCCAGAAACAGCCCCCGGCGACAACGATTTTTTGAGTTTTTTGCGTCGCCGGGACCGGATCGTAACGCGGCGGCGGCAGTGACCTCGCCGGTTCGGCGCAGGCCGCGCCGCAGGTCAGCAACAAAACAATAAAAAACAAGAAGGGTTTTCTCACGGCGCGATCTTTCCGCCGCGCGGCGCAAAGGTCAGGGCGACGCCGTTGATGCAATAGCGCAAACCGGTGGGCTTGGGCCCATCGGAGAATACATGCCCCAGATGCGCGTCGCACCGGGCGCAAGAGACCGCCGTGCGGCGCATCCACATGGACCGGTCGTCGCTCTCAATGACGTTGCGTTTCGAGATCGGCGCGAAGAAACTCGGCCAACCGGTGCCGGAGTCGAATTTCGTTTTCGAGTCGAAGAGCGCCGTGCCGCAGCCGACGCAGCGATAGAGACCGTCGGCGTGATCGTCCCAGAAAGGTCCGGTGAAGGCTCGCTCCGTTCCCTCCCGACGCGTCACCTCATAGGCGAGAGGAGACATGCCGGCGCGCCATTCGGCGTCGGTTTTGACGACCTTGTCGACGCCTTCGACGCCTGTGCTGGCGCCCATGGCGTCGAATTGTTCGATCTGCACCGGCGCAGCGGCGAGAAGTCGGGAGATCGACGACGCATAAATAGCGCCGCCAATCAAAAGCGCACGACGGGATACGCCAGCTTTCATTGCTATTTCTCCGTATCCTCATGACATAGCGGAGATCAGACGACGTTCAATCGCCGATGGCGGCAAGACGGCCGGGGCGGAAATAGGGACAAGGGCGGCAAGAGGGACAAGGGCGGTAAGAGGGACAAGGGCGGCAAAAGGGACAAGGGCGGCAAAAGGGACAAGTGCGGCGGCCCCGGCGGAGGAAACCTATTTGCGTCCGAACAGCCTCTCGATATCGGCGAGTTTC
>JBBARD010000003.1:48474-53451 GCA_040399965.1 Methylocystis sp.
CCCGGCGGAGGAAACCTATTTGCGTCCGAACAGCCTCTCGATATCGGCGAGTTTCAGTTCGACATAGGTTGGTCGGCCATGATTACACTGACCCGCGCCCGGCGTCGTCTCCATATCGCGCAACAAGGCGTTCATTTCCGCTGCGCTCAGGCGGCGGCCGGCGCGCACCGAATGATGGCAGGCGCAGGTCGCCAGCACATGATCGAGACGACGCGACAGGCCGCGGGCGTCGCCATCTTCGGCGAGGAGATCGGCGATATCGGCGACAAGGCGCCTGTGGTCGATCTCGCCGAGAATCGAGGGCGTTTCCCGCACCAGCACGGCGCCGGGCCCAAAGGACTCCAGCACGAGGCCCAGACCGGCCAGTTCGCTGAAGGCCGGCGTCAACGCATTCATGCGCGTCTCGTCGAGATCGACGACGACAGGGATCAACAGCAACTGCCGGGCTACGCCGCTCTCGGCGCGCTGACGTTTGAGCTTTTCATAAACGAGTCGTTCATGCGCCGCATGTTGATCGACGATAACAAGACCATCACGGGTTTGGGCGATGATGTAAGTCTCGTGCAGTTGCGCGCGCGCAGCGCCAAGCGGCGCAGAATCTTGCTGGGCGGAATCTGGCGGCGCAGCATCCAACGATCCCTCGTCAACCGACGAAGCTTTCTCGTGCGGTCGCGCATCGACGGCCGGCGCTCCGACGTCGAAGGCCGCTTGCGCACGCTCCGAAAATCCCGCGGGCGCGGCGGGCGATCGACCCAGTTCCCAATGCGCCGGCGGCGAACCACGATAGCTTGAAGAGGAGGAGACGCGCGCGGAGCGCGAGAGCATGTCAATCGCCGTCCGCGCGCTGGCGCTCGAACTGCGATGGCTTATCCCGGCAAGCGCCTGTTTCAGCGCGCCGACCACCAGCCCGCGCACCAGACCAGGATCGGCGAAGCGCACCTCCGCCTTGGCTGGATGAACATTGACATCGACGCCGCCTGGCGCGCAATCGATGAACAACGCCAGCGCCGGATGTCGGTCGTGCGCGAGGAAGTCCATGTAGGCGGCGCGAATGGCGCCGCTGAACAGCTTGTCCTTCACCGGCCGCCCATTGACATAAACATATTGCCACTGGGCGTTGCCGCGATGATAGGTGGGCAGGCCAGCGAGTCCGCTCAAGCGCGCGTCGCCGCGTTCGGCTACAAGCTCGAAGGCGTTGGCGCGAAACTCCTCGCCAAGAACCTGCGCAATACGTCGCGCGCGCGCCGCCGCATCAGCGCCGCACGCCGGATAATCGAACAGCGCGCCATCGTCGGCGGCGAGCGCAAATCGGGTTTGCGGATGCGCCATCGCCAGCCGTTTCACGACGTCGACCACCGCTGCGGTTTCGGTGCGGTCAGTTTTGAGAAATTTCAGCCGCGCCGGCGTCGCCGCAAACAGATCCCGCGCCTCGATGCGGGTTCCGCGCGGCCAGTTGCTGGCCCCAAGACCACGCCTCTCGCCAGCCTCGACCCGGATCGATAAACCGTGCGGCGCATGCGCAGCGCGCGTGTCGATGGTGAGATCGGCGACGGCGGCGATCGAGGGCAGCGCCTCGCCGCGAAAGCCAAGGGTGGCGATGTTCGTCAGATCGCCGTCAGGAATTTTCGAAGTGGCGTGACGCTCCACGGCGAGGGCGAGATCGTTCTCGTCCATGCCGCAGCCGTCGTCGACGACGCGGATCAACTTGCGCCCGCCCGCTTCGATCGCGACGTCGATGCGCGTTGCGCCGGCGTCGAGGGCGTTCTCGACGAGTTCTTTCACGGCCGCAGCGGGTCGCTCGATGACCTCGCCGGCGGCAATGCGATCGACCAGAACGGGATCAAGACGACGAACGGGCATCAGGGCGAAACCGACCACCAGGCTTCAAGCGTCGGATTGAACATTGGCGCCGAATAGCGCGGCGGCCGTTGCGGATGGGCAATATCCCTCGAATGCGCGAGCCATTGTTCGGAGGCGTGGAAAAGCGGCACGACATAAAAGCCCGACAACAGCACGCGATCATAGGCGCGCACGGCGGCGACGAAATCATCATGGCTTTCGGCGCCGAGCAGCGCCGCGATCATCGCGTCGATGGCCGGCGACGCGGCGCCGGCGAGATTGAAGGAGGCTTCCTGGTCGGCGCTCGCAGAGCCCCAGCGATTGCGTTGCTCGTTGCCTGGCGAGGCCGAGGCCAGCCACAGGCCGATCATCATGTCGAAATCGAATTTCTGGCGCCGACGCTGATATTGCACCTCGTCGACCAGCCGCACGCCCGCCTCGACGCCGATGCGCCGGAGAGACCCTGCGTAATTGAGCGCCAGGCGCTCCTGCGCGCGATCCTTGACCATAATCTCGAAGGCGACAGGCACATTGTTCTTGATCAGACGGTCGCCTTCGAGCCGATAACCGGCGGCGGCGAGCAGATCCAGCGCCCGACGCGCCACCGAGCGATCGCGACCGCTGCCGTCGTTTTGCGGCGGACTCCAGCTACCGTCAAGAATATCCGCGCGCACCGCATCGGGAAAGGGCGCCAGCAGATCGCGTTCGCGGGCGTTCGCAGGACGGCCATGCGAGGAAAGCTCAGACTCGTCGAAGAAGCTTTTCGTGCGCGTGTAGAGCCCGGAGTAAAGATTGGCGTTCACCCATTCGAAATCGAACATCATGCCGAGCGCCTCGCGCAGTCGCTTGTCGCGAAACATCGACCGACGGGTGTTGAACACAAATCCTTCAAGACCTTTGGGCGACTCGTTCCTCAACGCTTCGCGAAGAACGCGCCCGTCCTGTGCGGCGGGAAAATCGTAACCGGTCGACCAGCGCGTCGTGCTGGTCTCATCGCGATAATCAAGCAGCCCGGCCTTGAAGGCCTCGAACAGAGAGTTGCCGTCGCGGAAATACTGAATGTCGATCTCGTCGAAATTATAGAGACCGCGCTGGCTGGGAACATCGACGCCCCAGTAGTTCGGATCGCGGCGCAGCAGCAGCCGCGATCCGGCTTTAGCGTCGGCGACGACATAGGGACCGGAGCCAACCGGCCATTTCAAACTGGCGTCGTCGAAATGCTCGATGTCGACCGCATGTTTTGGCAGCACCGGCATAATGGCGAGGATCAGCGGCAACTCCCGGTCGCCGGAGCCGCCGATGTCGAGGCGCACCGTGCGCGGGTCAGGCGATTCGATCGATTTCACCAGCTTGTAGGCGCCGCGCTGTTGCGGGCGGCCCCTGTTTTTCAACAGCTCGAAAGAGAACAGCACATCCTCGGCCGTGATCGGCCGACCGTCGGAGAAATGCGCGCGCGGATCGAGATGAAAAGTCAGGCGGGTTCGCGCCGGATCGATCTCGATCGAATTTGCAATCAAGGGATAGAGCGTGAAGGGCTCGTCCTGGGAGCGGGCCATCAGACCCTGAAAGATATTTCCGACCAGCCCCTGCGCCGCCGACCCCGACTTGAGATTGAAGGGATTGAGGCTGTCGTAGGTCCCCGGCAGGCCGACGCGCAAGCGGCCGCCTTTTCTGGCCTGCGGATTAGCGTAGGGAAAATGATCGAACTCTGGCGGCAAGGCCGGGTCGCCATGCATGGCGAGGCCGTGGATGGCGTGGGGCGCGGTCATCGGCTGGGCGGCCTGGACCTGCGGCGCGCAGCGGCCCGCGCCGGACGTAAAACCGAATAGCGCGATCAGGGCTATTGACGCCCGTCTCGAGGGAGGGCGAATCGCAAACATCGTCATGCTCCCACACTATCGGACTAACTGCCGACGAGGCCAGCAATCCAGCTAAATTATGGATTTTGCAGAAAGGATGGTCATCGCAGCGCTGTCCCTGCTTGAATGGCTGGAATTCGCCTCGACAAAGCTGTATGAGCATTGCGCGCGCTTGCGCCGGAAGCGGGCAAGCGCAGCCGCGATCTGGATCAACCATCCACACCGGCGTTTTCTATCAGCCCGCGACGGGCGACCGTCCCTGGCCTGTCAAGCATGTAACCTCCCCGCGGCGCCAAAAGCGCCGTAAAACTGAAAATCGAAAGGATTTCAGATGTCGATCCACTTCTCGCGGTCCGTCGCGATCGCCGTTGCGGGCGCATTCCTGTTCGCCGGCGTCCCGGCGCAGGCTCAGGCTCCCGCGCCGGGCGCCCCCCCGGTCGGCGCTCCGCAAGGAGCCGCTCCCGGCGGTCCGGTCGCCGCCACGCTGGCTCCCGTTCAGCCCGACTGGACCAAGATTTGCGGCTCCGATCCGGCGACCAAAAAAGAACTTTGCTACACGACGCGCGACTTCGGCGTGCCGGGCGCGAAGCCTGAGGATCCGCCGCAACCGCTGATGGCGCTCGCCGTCTACGATCCGAAGGGCGACGACAACAAGATCATCCGCCTGCTGCTGCCGCCAGGCCTGATGCTGCGTCCGGGCTTCCGCTTTTCAGTCGACAAGAACCCTGCCGAAACCGGCGCTTTCGAAATCTGCTTCCCGAATGGCTGTTTCGCCCAGGTCATTGTTAAAAAAGCGACCGTGGACGGCATGAAGAAGGCCGAGAAGGCGACCGTAGTCGTGAAGAACCAGGGCAACGCCGAGGTGACCTTCTATCTGCCGCTGAACAACTTCGGCAAAGCCTTCGACGGTCCCCCGATCGACCCGAAGGTTCTTGAAGAACAGCAGAAGAAACTCGCCGCCGATCTGCAGAAGCGCGCCGAGGAAGAGCGCAAGCGTCTCGAGGGCAAGGGCGGCGCAGCGCCGGCGGCTCCGGCGGGCAAGTAAGCCCCCGCGACGCCGCTCTTCAGCGCCCGATCACAGGACAAAGGCCCGCGCGACTTTCGCGCGGGTTTTTTGTTGGAGCTGAAACGAAAAAGCCGCCGAGGCGGCCCAGGGGGCTCGTCACGCAAGCGGTAGCCTGGAGAATTTCCCGCTCCGACTGAACCAGATCAGGGTTCTGGCGTTTTGTTATGTCGCGCTTTCTTGCGCCGAACCGCTTTCCACTTCGGCGGAAAGCGC
>JBBARD010000003.1:53551-63599 GCA_040399965.1 Methylocystis sp.
TTTGTTATGTCGCGCTTTCTTGCGCCGAACCGCTTTCCACTTCGGCGGAAAGCGCTCTAATGCCGGATCGCAACCCGTATCCGGTAGACGCCGTCCTCGTCGCGATCGAAGGTCTCCTCGACCTGCGGATGACGTACGGGCTCGCCCGAAGTGTCGGGCATCAGATTTTGCTCCGACACATAGGCGACGTATTCGGTGTCGGCGTTTTCAGCGAACAGATGATAGAAAGGTTGGTCCTTGCGCGGGCGCAACTCTTCCGGGATCGACAACCACCATTCCTCGGTGTTGGCGAACTCCGGATCGACGTCGTAAATCACGCCGCGAAAAGGGTAGCGGCGGTGTTTGACCACCTGCCCGATCGCGAATTTGGCGATGCTCTCACGCGGCATTCTTGCGACGCCTTTAGGTCTGACTCCCTTTGTCGGCGTTGGTAGCGCAGCCCTGCGGCCGCCGTCAACGGCGACCGGCTATTTCTGTAGCGCCGCAACGCCCGGCAATGTCTTGCCCTCGAGCCATTCGAGGAATGCGCCGCCGGCGGTCGAGACATAGGAAAAAGCCTGAGCCGCATGCGCCTGATTGAGCGCCGCGACAGTGTCGCCGCCGCCGGCGACGCTGAGCAGTTCGCCATCCGCAGTGAGGCGCGCCGCCGTGCGGGCGATGGCGTTGGTGCCGGCGTCGAAGGGCGGCAACTCGAAGGCGCCGAACGGGCCGTTCCACACAAGCGTCTTGCAGCGCGCCAGCAGCGCCTCGACATGGGCGACGGTTTTCGGTCCTACATCCAGTATCATATCCTCAGCGCCGACATGATCGACCGCAACGATTTGCGACGGCGCATGCGCTTCGAACTTCTGCGCCACAACCGCGTCGAGAGGTAAAACAATGTCGCAGCCGGCGTCCTCGGCCTTTCGCATGATTGCGCGAGCCGTGTCGACGAGATCGCGTTCGCACAGGGATTTGCCGACCGCCTTGCCTTGCGCGAACAAAAAAGTGTTGGCCATGCCGCCGCCGATGACGAGATATTGCGCCTTGTCGACAAGATTGCCGAGCAGCTCCAGCTTGGTTGAGACCTTTGCGCCCCCAACCACCGCCATCACCGGCCGCGCCGGATCGGTCAGCGCTGCGGACAGGGCTTCCAGTTCCGCCTGCATGGCGCGGCCCGCATAGGCGGGCAAGACATGCGCCAGCCCCTCCGTCGATGCGTGGGCGCGATGGGCGGCGGAGAAGGCGTCATTGACGAAAACATCGCCATTTTTGGCAAGCGCCGCGGCGAAGGCGGAATCGTTTTTCTCTTCGCCCGCATGGAATCGCGTATTCTCCAGCATTACGATGTCGCCGTCCTGCATCGCCGCGACAACCGCGCCGGCGGCGGGACCGATGCAATCGTCGGCGAAGACGATCCTGCGCTTGAGATGTTGTTCGAGCGCGCCGACAACTCCTCCCAATGACTCCCCGGCGACCCGTTGTCCCTTCGGACGACCGAAATGCGCCAGCAAAACGACCCGACCGCCCTTTCTCGACAATTCCTCGATGGTGGGCAGCACACGGTCAATACGAGTGGCGTCGGTGACGCGTCCGTCCTCCATCGGCACGTTAAGATCGACGCGCAACAAGACGCGTTTGCCTTTGGGATCGAGAGCGTCAAGGGTCTTGAAAGCAGTCATGGTGCGTCCCTGTGCGATGCTGTTCGGGAGGATATCGTCGCGCGAAGGATGTTTGCGATCCCGGCGAAACGGCGTGATCGGGGGCGACGATCACGAAAAAGCCGGACGCGTCGTCGCGTCCGGCCGTGATTGCAAGGCGCGCGAACGCAGGCCTATTTGGTAGTGCGCAGCAGGCGCCGGTGATGTCCCGGACGCAGGGCGCGCGGACCGCGTTCGATCTGGCGGTTGCGCCACCATTGGCGCCAGCCGGTCTTCTTGGGCGCTTCGGCTGCGGCGGGCGCCGCCGGCTTCGCCGCATCGACGGCGTCGGCGCCGGTCCCGGTCACGTCGCGCACCACCGACTCGACCTCCGACACAGGATCGGGAAGCGTCGGAGCGGGCGTTTGCGCGACAGCCGGCGACAGCGCAATAGCGAAAAGCGACGCGAAAAGGATTTTTTTCATTCCACCCTCCAGTTGGGGATTGTTCTGTTGCACCCCCACAACACGCGAGCAAGGCGGCCTGTTCCGCCGCCTGGAGCCCGGCGCTACAGGAATTTGCCGATCTGCGCGGCGGTGTCGGTCATACGGGCGGAGAAACCCCATTCGTTGTCATACCAGCTCAGGACCGACACCAGAGTCCCGTCCATCACTTTTGTTTGATCGAGGTGGAAGCAGGAGGACAAAGGATTGTGGTTGAAGTCGATCGAGACGAGCTTCTCCGCCGTATATCCCAATACGCCCTTCAGCGGACCGTCGGCAGCAGCCTTGATCGCCGTATGAATTTCGTCCGCGCCGGTCGAGCGCCTGGCGACGAATTTCAGATCGACGGCGGAGACGTTCGGGGTCGGCACGCGAATGGCGTATCCGTCGAGCTTGCCGTTGAGTTCCGGCAGAACGAGACCAACCGCCTTGGCGGCGCCTGTCGAGGTCGGAATCATCGACAGCGCAGCGGCCCGAGCCCGGTAAAGATCCTTGTGATAGGTGTCGAGGGTGGGCTGATCGCCCGTGTAGGAATGGATCGTCGTCATGATCCCCTTCTCGATGCCGATGGCGTCGTTCAGCACCTTCGCCACCGGCGCGAGACAATTCGTCGTGCATGAGGCGTTCGAGACGATCAGATGATCCTTGCCGATGAGCTGATGATTGACGCCATAAACGACCGTGAGGTCGGCGCCATCTCCTGGCGCCGAAACCAGCACGCGCTTCGCGCCGGCGTCCAGCAGCAGCTTCGCCTTGTCGCGCGCGGTAAAAAGGCCCGTGCATTCGAGCGCGATGTCGACGCCAATCTCCTTGTACGGCAGTTCGGCGGGATTCTTGATCGCGGTCACTTTGACGGGACCGCGGCCGACGTCGATCGTATCGCCAGCAACCTTTACTTCCTGCGGGAACCGGCCGTGAACAGAATCGTAGCGCAACAGATGGGCGTTGGTCTCGACCGAGCCGAGATCGTTGATGGCGACGACTTCAAGATCATTGCGGCCCGATTCAATAATATACCGCAAAACGTTACGGCCAATACGGCCGAAGCCGTTGATCGCCACTCTCGTGGTCATGAGACAAAACTCCCTTGCGCCGCCCGTCGGGCTTAAAAGGTGGGCGACTTCTTCCCCCGGCGTTCAGACGCCGGACGTCCGGCCGGGAGGCGAGGGTGTGATAACACCTCGCGCCCCCCTGTCAACGCGGCGAAGCGGCGCTTATAGCCGTTGCTGCGGCTTGGGATTCGCCGAAATCATGTTACCAAAGCCCGGCGGGTCGAATCGACGCCTCTCTCCGGCTTGGCGGAGTGGAAATGGCGGAGCAGAAATGGATCTGGCATGAGCGAGCAAGACGGGCCAGGGAACGCCTACTCGATAGCCTTGACGCGCTTTTTCGCAGCCATCGATCAACTCGAACGCGCCGTCGCCGTCCGTATCGAGAACGACATCGCCAACGCCGACATCGAGGAAGAACTCGCCATCATGCAGGATGATCGCGCCCGGCTGGCGCTTGATCTCGACGCCGCGCTGACTCGAGCCGCCGCGCTTGAAAAAACCCGCGACGAGGTGCTTCGTCGACTTGAGACCGTCGGCGCCGGCGTCGCCGCCGCGCTCGGTCGGCGGAAAGACTAGGCGCATGGCGACGGCCATCGTCACCATCGCCGGACGCACCTATCGCATGTCCTGCGACGACGGCGAGGAGTCGCGCCTTGAGGCGCTGGCGAAGTCGGTCGAGGAAAAAATTGAATTCATGCGCGGCGGGTTTGGCGATATCGGCGAACAGCGCATTCTTGTGATGGCCGCCATCGCCATCGCCGACGAAGCGGCTGACGCCCAGGAACGGGTCAATCGTCTGAAGGCGGAAACAGAGGCTTTGAAAGCAGATCTTGCGGCAATCCACGCCGCCTCGGAGGCCTTTCAGACGCGTGCGACGGCCGATCTTCAGAACGCGGCGCTCAGGCTGGAGCGGATCGGAGCCGATCTGCAAAAACCTGTCGCGCCGCGAACCGAGTTTCCCTGAGGCCTATTTAACCCAGTTCTCGATGCTGGGATCGCGCTTGGCCTTTTCGAGATTATCGGCCTGTTCGGAGAGCTGATAGTTGCGGTTTTGCGCCGCCAGCGCTTCGTTCCCGTCTTTCATGATCGCGATTTTCATCTGCTCGGTCGCAAGATGATTGAGTTCATTGATCCATTGATTGAGGTTCGCCAGCAGCTTGTCCTTTCGAGGTCCCTGGACGGTGCGATCCGAGTCGGTGTTTTTGGCAAGCGCAAGCTCTTCTTTGGCGCCCTCGGTCAGTTTGTCGATTTTCTTGAGCTTGTCCTCAAGCGCCGCCGCCTGGTCCTGCGCCCCGCCTTTGGCTTTCTCCAGCGCCGCTTCGGTCTCCTTTTTCGCCTTGGCCAGGTTATCGAGTCCGTCCTGCAGCCATGTCGCCTCTGCGCTCAGCAAGGCGTCCTTGGCGATCCCGTTGAGGTTGAAGCCGTTAGGCACCGGAAAATATTCTCCGAGCGGCGCAGCCTGCGCCGGCGTCAAAAACTGGCTGAGGCCTCCAGCGATGGCGACCGCAGCGAGAAGGGCGCGGCCGCGCGCCGCCGTTTTGCTGGCGAACATAAGGTTTTCTCCCTGAAAAAAACGCGCATCTCGCCGGTTTTGGCCGACGATTGCGCCACAGGTCAGAACTGGGGTCGTGCAACGCCGCCGGCAAGGTCGGCGGCCGCTGCTTGACGAGGCTCGCCCTTTTGCGCGACCCTGTGGCCAGCCGGGGGAGCCCCGCTGGCGCGGCATGGACCGCGCGACGAGGGGCTGAGAGGCTGCAGGGCGCATCTGGCGCGGCGCAGCGACCCTTTGAACCTGATCCAGCTCACGACTGGCGGAGGGATGGTGCGTCAATATTCATTAATCAGCTTCGCGCCGGAGGCGCGGACATGATCCGCGCCCGGGTCATCGGCGCCGGCGTTGCAGGCCTTTGCGCCGCCTGGACGCTGGCGCGCCGCGGCGTCGAGGTCGAACTCGTCGAGGCGGCGGCGGCGGCCGGCGCAGGCTGTTCACGTTACGCTGGCGGCATGATCGCGCCCTGGTGCGAACTGGAGAACGCCGAGCCTCTGGTCGCCAGTCTTGGCGCCGAGGCGCTGGATTTCTGGAGCCGTGAACTTGCCGTCGCCACCATCGCCGGCAGCCTCGTCGTAGCGCCTGCCCGCGAAACCGCTGAACTGACCGATTTCGCGCGTCGCACCAGAAACTTCAGCCGACTCGACGCCGACGGTTTAGCGGCGCTGGAGCCCGACCTCGCCGGACGGTTTCCGCGCGCCCTGTATTTTCCCGAAGAGGCGCATCTCGATCCGCGCCTTGCGCTGTCGGCGCTCGATGCGCGCCTCGCTGGTCTGCCGAATGTCGCGCGACGCTTCGGCGTGGACGCCGACGCGCTGCCGCCCGCCCCCTACTGGACAATCGATTGCCGGGGTTTTTCGGCGCGCGGCGCTCTGCCGGGCTTGCGCGGAGTAAAGGGCGAAATGTTGTTGCTGCGCAGCGACGATATCCGTCTGTCGCGCCCGGTGCGCCTGCTGCATCCGCGTCGGCCGGCCTATGTCGTGCCGCGCGGCGATGGACTGTTCATGATCGGCGCAACAATGATTGAAAACGAGGAGCGGGCCCGCGTGACGGCGCGCTCGATCGTGGAGCTGGTGAATTCCGCCTTTGCCTTGCACCCGGCCTTCGGCGAGGCGGAAATCGTCGAAACCGGCTCGGATGTGCGGCCCGCCTTCATCGACAACTTGCCGCGACTGACGCTGCGCGGCAGGACCCTTTTTATTAACGGCCTGTATCGGCATGGTTTCCTGCTCGCGCCGGCGCTGGCGGCGCGCGCCGCGCGGATCGTGTGCGACGGCGTCGATTTTCCGGAGCTGACAGATGCGCATTCGGGTGAACGGGCGTTCGCTTGAGGTGCAAGCGACGACGCTCGCGAGGCTCCTCGAGGAACTGGGCTATGGCGACCGCAAGGTCGGCACGGCGATCAACCAGGAATTCGTGCGGGACAGGGACCGTGACGCGACGCCGTTGAAAGACGGCGACGCCGTCGAAATCGTCACGCCGCGTCAGGGAGGATAGATGGACCCGCTGACGCTCTACGACGAGAGGCTCGGTTCGCGACTGTTGCTCGGCAGCGCGCGATATCCCTCGCCGGCTATTCTCGGCGAGGCCGTTCGCGCATCGGGGTGCGAGATCGTCACCGTCTCGTTGCGCCGCGAGGCCGGCGGCGGTCGCGCTGGCGAAAGTTTCTGGGCGTTGATCCGCGATCTTGGGGTGAAGGCGCTTCCCAACACCGCCGGTTGCCGCACGGCGAAGGAAGCCGTCGCCACGGCGCAAATGGCCCGCGAGGTGTTCGCCACAGACTGGATCAAGCTCGAAGTGATCGGCGAAGAGGATACGCTTCAGCCCGATGTGTTCGGGCTGGTTGAAGCGGCGCGCGCGCTTGTCTCCGAGGGATTTTGCGTCTTCCCCTACACCACCGACGATCTGGTGGTCGCCGAACGCCTGCTGGACGCTGGATGCAGGGTGTTGATGCCCTGGGCGGCGCCGATCGGCTCTGGTCGCGGCGTCAATAACGCCTTCGCCCTGCGCGCCCTGCGCGCGCATTTTCCTGACACGCCGCTGGTCGTTGACGCCGGGCTGGGCGCGCCCTCCCATGCAACGGCGGTCATGGAGCTTGGTTATGACGCCGTGCTGCTCAACACGGCTGTAGCGCGCGCCGGCGATCCCGTCGGCATGGCTCGCGCATTCCGGCTTGCGGTCGAGGCCGGCCGCGCCGGCTGGCGGGCGCAACCGATGACCCCGCGCGATATGGCCGAGCCGTCAACGCCGACGATCGACCGGCCCTTCGACCAGAGCGCCTGAACTTTTACGCTGACGCATACCTGTCTTTAAGGGAAATCGGCGACAACGCCTGCACCATGCATCTCGATCCGTTCTACCTCATCGTCGACACCGCCGACTGGTTGCCGCGCCTTCTGCCGCAGGGCGTTCGAATCGTGCAATTGCGCGTCAAGGACCGCCCCGCCGACGCAACGCGCGACGAGATCGCGCGCGCGCGTGATTTCTGTCGATCCGCCGGCGCTCAGCTCATCGTCAACGATCACTGGCGCGACGCCATCGATCTGGACTGCGATTTCGTTCATCTCGGACAGGAAGACCTCGACGTCGCCGACGTAACCGCCATCCGTCGGCACGGGCTGCGCATTGGGGTCTCGACCCACACCGAAGAAGAACTGGAGCGCGCCCTCGCGCTGGAGCCGGATTATGTCGCGATTGGACCGGTTTGGCCGACCTTGCTCAAGGCGATGACGTTCGCGCCGCAGGGGCTGGCGCGCGTGAGGCAATGGAAGAAACGGATTGGAGACACGCCGCTTGTCGCCATCGGCGGCCTGACTCCGTCGCGGGCCTGTCTGGCGCTCGCCGCCGGCGCCGACAGCGCCTGCGTCGTCACCGATGTGTTGCGCCATCCCGATCCCGAATCGCGCGCCGCTGAATGGACATCGGCGACGGCGCCATGGCGGGATAACCCGGAGCTCTGCAGGACTTTCGACGCCGATCACGCCGGGGCGCAGGTTTTTCCCTCGCCCAACCATGGCCTGCGCACGCGAGCCGTCACCTCGCTCATCCTTCACTACACCGGCATGCCGACGGCTGAGAGCGCGCTGGAGTTGCTCTGCTCGCCCATTGCGCAGGTCTCGGCGCATTATCTCGTCGACGAGGATGGCGTCATCCTTCAGCTTGTTCCCGAGGCGCGTCGCGCGTGGCACGCCGGGGCCAGTTATTGGGCTGGGGAAACCGACCTCAACTCAAGCTCTGTGGGAATCGAGGTCGCGCATCCCGGCCATCATGATCCGCGACCCTTCGCGCCGGCGCAGATCGCCGCCGTCATCGAGTTGTCGCGCGACATTTGCGCGCGACATGCGATCCCGCCCGAGCGGGTGCTGGCGCATTCCGACATCGCCCCGCGCCGCAAAATCGATCCCGGCGAATTCTTCCCCTGGGAAGCGCTGGCGCGTAAAGGCGTCGGACGTTTCGTGCCGGCGCCGCCGCCGCAGGCTGGCGCGCGATGGGCGCCGGGAGATCAGGGCGCGGACATCGCGCAGTTGCAGAAGCGTCTCGCCGGCTTCGGCTACAAAATCGAGGCGACCGGGGTCTATGACGAGGACACGGCGGCGACAATCACGGCGTTTCAGCGACATTTTCGTCCCGCGCGCGTCGACGGCCTCGCCGACGACTCGACCTGCGAGATATTAAACCGACTGACGGAGGCGCAGGCTTGAACGCCACGGCTAGCGACAAAAAAGTCGTTGTCGTCACTGGCGCCTCGACCGGCATTGGTCTCGCCTGCGTCGAGACGCTGATCGACGCCGGCTTTTTCGTTTTCGGCTCGGTGCGGCGCGCGGAGGACGCGATTAGTTTGCGCGAAAAGTTTGGCGATGACGTCGGGACGCTGCTCTTTGATATCCTCGACGATGCGGCGATCGACGCCGCCGCGCAGGCGGTCGCTGCGCCACTGAACGGCAAAACGCTGGCGGGTCTCGTCAACAACGCCGGCGTCGCCTTTCCCGGCCCGCTGCTTCACCTGCCCATGGAGGATTTTCGCCGCCAGATCGCGATTAATCTGACCGGACAGTTAAAAGTCACGCAAGCCTTCGCGCCCCTGCTCGGCGCCGGCGAAGAAAAACGCGCGGGCGCGCCGGGGCGCATCGTCAACATGAGTTCGGTGGCGGGGCGTTTCGCCAAACCTTTCATGGGCGCCTATAACGCTTCAAAATTCGGTCTCGAAGGCCTCTCCGACGCGTTGCGACGCGAATTGATCGTTTACGGCGTCGATGTCGTCGTGATCGAACCAGGCATGATCGCCACGCCCATCTGGGATAAGCTGAACAGCCTGGATCTCTCTCACTTTGACGGCACAATTTATGAAGCAGCCGGGCGACGCGTTCAGGCATGGGCTGTGGAGCGCGGGCGATCAGCGCCGCCCGCCTCGCGCGTCGCCGATGCGGTGAAATTTGCGCTCTGCGCGCCGAAGCCGCCAGCGCGCATCGCCGTGGTGAAAAACTGGCTTACGGATTATGTCTTGCCGCCGCTGTTGCCGACGCGGCTCACCGACTGGCTGGTGGCGCGCTGGCTGGGCTTCGACAGACTGCGCGCGGCGCGCGAGAAAAAGAACTGAACATGAGAAGATATAAACCATTCAGACGAAGCGGACGGCTCACTGGCCGCCCGCTTCGTCTTGCGTCGCGTTAGTGATGGTGATGGTGATGGTGATGGTGATGATGATGGTGGTGGTGGTGATGGCAGGCGCCGGCGCTGTGCGAATGCGGCTTGCCGGTGGTGTGCGCGGAAGCGGCGACCGGCGCGCTGGCGACGCCGAGGCCCAGAATAAGGGCGGCCAATATTTTTTTCATGATTGATTCTCCTCGATGAGAACGCCCGCTTGGGCGCAAGAACGTAAATAGTGTTGAATTATGGAGGGAAAAGGACCATTTCTAAGATGTGGCTTTTCCCGGCGACGCGTCGTGCGCGCCCCGAAAACAAACTCGCCAGCATCCGTGTTGGCTGATAAAATCTATTTTTGAAACCGGGAGCCCCGATGCGCAGATTATTGACCCTTACCGCCGCTCTCGCCTGCCTGATCTCTTTCGGGGCCATAGATGCCGCATGCGCCAAACCAAGGCGCGGCAGCGGGCAGGTCAGCCTTGGCGGCGGCGGCGACGATTTCCAGATTCCCTTGCCCAAAAATCTGACCTCCAACAGAGACTACCTCGACGATGGCGCGGCGCGGGACATGCGTCCGAATGCGCAGGACAACGACCGCTACTTCCTCGAACAGGAGGATTTCGCCGAGCAGGACCCGACGCGCTATTCCGAATGGGGCAGCGTGATGGATCAATTCCAACC
>JBBARD010000003.1:63699-73887 GCA_040399965.1 Methylocystis sp.
AGCAGGACCCGACGCGCTATTCCGAATGGGGCAGCGTGATGGATCAATTCCAACCGTTTTGACATTGCTTTCATGCGCTCTCTCGGCGACCCGAGACCCGGCCTTGCGCCGGGTTTTTGCTTTCAGGACGATCGCTGGCGCGGCCGTCTGAAAAATTGCGGAGAGTAAAAGGAATATTTTCTTGACAGCGAGCCGCTATTTGGCATAATAGGTCTATATTCCGAATTTCTTCTCTGAAGCCGCCCGCACGCTGATAGCGCCGGCAGGTTTTTGCGCGCCGCGTCACGGGGCGAAACGTTGTCGCCCCTTTCGCGATGACTGACGCTGACGCCATTCGTCGCCTGCGATCCGTTCGCGTTTTGAGCAACCCGACAATCCTTCGCCCATTCCAAAATCCCAAACCGCACGTGCGTTCGGAAAGGAGCGGTCACGCGCCATGAACAGAAGTTATTTTTTTGAGCGTATCCGTCACGCCCTGTTTGGCGGACGCCTGACCCCTCAACAGGTCGAGGGTCTGCGACGCATCCTCGATTACCGCGACAGTCATCATCCGACCATGAGCGACGATCAATTCGCTTATGTGCTGGCGACAATCAAATGGGAAACCGGCCATCTCATGGTCCCGGTGCGCGAAGCCGGAGGCGAACGCTATCTGAAAACCAAAAAATACTACCCCTGGGTCGGCGAGGGCCTCGTGCAGGTGACATGGGAGGAAAACGCCCGAAAATTCGGCGCAGCCAAACCCGGCGATCTGATGTCGTGGCCGCTGGCGCTGCATGCGGCCTTCGAGGGCATGACCCGCGGGCTTTTCACCCGACGCAAGCTATCCGACTACATCGACAAGGGCGCGGTCGATTACATCGGCGCCCGACGCATCGTCAACGGACAGGATCGGGCGCGATTGATCGCGCAGTTCGCCCACGCTTTTCGTGACGCGCTGCGTCAGGCGAAAGCAAATCCCCTCGTTTCGAAAGTTTTAACGCAGAAGGAAAAGGAGAAATCGAATGGATAAAAAACCCTGGTGGAAATCCGTCAGCGTGTGGGGCAACATCATCGCCATCTTCGCAACGATTGGCGGTTTTTTTGGCTATGTCATTACGCCAGAAAATCAGGCTGCAGCCGCCATCGCCGCCGAACATGGCGCCGAGCTTGTCGCCGCCGCCGCTGCTGTCGCTGGCGAATGCGCAGGGCTGTGGGGGCGTTTGCGCGCCTCGACGCGACTGACCTGAACAGGCAGCATCGTGCTCGCCGCTCTTTTTGAAATGCTCCTTCGACTGGCGGGTCTCTTTGATCGTCTATTGTCCTGTTTGAGGGACAATCGCCTGATCGCCCTCGGCGAACAACGCGCGAGGGAAGAAGTTTTGACGCGCCAGGAAGAAATCATCGCGCGGGTCAAAAACATCGATAAAGAGGTGGCGGCGATTCATCGCCGTCATCTCGACGACTCCGCCTTCGACGGTTCTTTTGAACGCAAGGATGACGTATGACCGCAAGCTGTATCGGCTTTCTGTTCTACTACAGTTGCGCTACGCCCGCGCCGCCGCCAGCGGATACTTTTTGTCTGATCGCCACGCCGATTTACTGGAGCGCGCGCGACACGCGCAAAACCAGAGAGCAGGCGGATCGTCACAACCGGATCTGGAAATCGCTTTGCGGCGCTTCGAGTCCGGAGATCATTCAAAACGACTGAAACCAGCTGACTTTAGGTTTGTTTGTCGCCCTGGTGGGCGTTGGCGCCGGCGCGCGCCAGCCGCCAGGCGGCGTTACGACGTCATTCGCCGCCGGAACAGGCGATTTGGCATGAAACCCTGTAACGAGGGTTTTGGCGGTTTCGAGATCGCGGGCGCTCAGTCGCGCTGCGACCTCATCGCGTTTTTTGCCGGCGTCGGCGTCGCCCTGCGCGGCGGCGGCGGAAAACCAGAGGTAAGACTGAGTTAGACTGGTCTCGACCCCCAATCCGCGGGCGTAGAGAATCGCCAGATTGTATTGACTATCGCGCAAGCCAAGTTCCGCCGCCTTGCGGAACCAAACGGCGGCGGCGGCGTAATCCGGCTTGCCCTCGCCGCCCTCCGCCAGCATCACAGCCAGATTATGCATGGCGCGAGTATTTCCGGCGTCAGCGGCGCGACGATACCAGTCCATGGCGGCGGCTTCATTACGCTCAACGCCAAGACCCTTTTCGTAGAGCGTGCCCAAACGATACTGCGCGGGCGCAAGGCCCTGCTTCGCGGCTTTGTCGAACCAGAGAACAGCCAGTTTGGAGTCGCGCGCGATGTCCCGTCCATCGGCGTAACGGCTGGCGAGTTCGAATTGCGCCG
Source organism: Methylocystis sp. (assembly GCA_040399965.1). GTDB lineage: Bacteria > Pseudomonadota > Alphaproteobacteria > Rhizobiales > Beijerinckiaceae > Methylocystis. The sequence continues at coordinate 66,018 of JBBARD010000003.1, forward strand.
CCGCATCGCCATTGGCGGCGAGCGTCGCCAGCGCCATGGCGGAATTCATTGAGGCAACGATACCTGAACGACCCGGGTTGACGATCGCGCCGACAGGCGCCGGATCGACGCTCGACGCCTGTTTTGACGATGTCGGTTTTGCTTTAGCGGCAGTTTCAACCGGCTCTTGCGGCGTCGGGGGCGTCGAATCTCGCGCCGCCGTCATCTGACGCGGGCCATCGACAGAGACGTTTTGCGTCAACTGAAAGGCTCCGGCCAACAACATCACGGCAGCGAGAGCGATCACCGCCGATCGCCTGTGCGCGGCAAGACCTGTCAGAAATCTCCCATCGCTCCGCGACGCCGCCTCAGTGAGAGTCGCCTGCGTGTCTTGCGTCCAGCGTCCCCGGGCGGCGCGGCGCGCCGCAGCGATGAAACCCGCCTGCGTCGCGCGGGCGTCAACGGCTGCCGCCTCCCCGGCCATGGGTATCGCAAGGGCTTCAACCGCCGAAATCTGAGCTGAGGCGCCGCCGATATGAGCCATGAAATCTGCGATATCCGGCGTTTTAACCTCGCGCGCCGGCGAGCGGTTTTGCGTTTCCTGTAATTGCCGCACCACCCCCTCAACGGTGGTGAAACGCTCGCCAATGCGCCCGAGCCATTCCTCGACCGCCCGCAAGGTCTCGCGGGTCTCATTTTGGTCCGCCGCCTGCGAGGCCCCGCCTGCTTTTTCCAGCGTCGCCTGCGCGGCCGCCTCTCCGGCCTGTCTGGCGATGGTCTCGACCATCTTGAGCGTTTCGTCATGAACCGCGTCAAGACGCGCGGCAAACTTATCGATTTGCGTCTCGAGACCGCTGAGAGAGGCGTCGGAGTCCTGAGAATCAAGCGCCAGATCGATACGCACGGCCAGCTTCTCGATTTGCTGAGCCAATTCGGCCTGACGTTTATTCTCGCCAGACTCAACGGATTGGAACAATGCGGCCTGCATCGCGTCGAGACGCCCAAGCAGATCCGCGACCTGCGGCTCACGAACCTGTTCCTCGAGACGCATCATGCGTCTTCCCAGCGATTCGACCTCGTTCTGCGGACCTTTATCGATCAGCGCAGAGTCGATTTTTTGCGCCAGAACCTCTGTCAGGCTCTGCAACTTTGCAGTATCGGCGGCGTGACGCGAGAGGCGGTCTTCGAGATGTTGCGATACTGATTGAGAGAGCGTATCGCCCAGATGACGAAGTCGGGCGTCCATTTCAACAAGATTTTTTTGTCCGGCGCGATCAAGCGCACCGCCGAAATCGGCGACCACCGCCGACATCTGGCGCCGCATAACCGCGAGCCCGCGATCCGTCTCCGCCGCGACAAGCTCGGCGATCGACCGGGAGAGGGTCTCAAGATCGCACGCGAAGCGACTTTGCGCCAGAACGCCGGACTCCGCCAGCATGCAGACATGACGCGCGAGCTCCAAAAGCTCGGCTTCAAATCTGGCGACCTCAGGCGACTCTGTAGTAAATCGCAACAGTTGCCGCCGAAGCGCGTCAAACTGGCGAGACAGATCGGCGATCGCCGTCGCAGAACTCGAATTCGGTCCGCACAAGGCGTCGAGCCGCCGACCAATCGCGTCGATATCGGCGCGAATGTCCCCGATGTCCGCATCGCGGTCGAGGTTGGCGACGGCGAGTCTGAGCTGGCCGGAGATCTCTGTCGCCGGAGCGAGGAGCGTGTCGGAAACGCCGTCGCTTTTTTGCGCCTTGATGTGATCGTCGAGTAGATCGAGCAGTTCATCGATCTCTCTCTGGAACGTATGCGATCGCTGAGCGGTTGCGGTCTCGGTCATGCGCTGCAGTTCGAGGAGTTCGCGGCGCAGGGCCGAGATATCCTCAGCGCCCTGCTGAGCCTGATTTCGCGCCCTGACATCGTCAAGGCGCTGTCCCGCCGCCGCCAGCGATTGCGATAAAACGTCATGCCTCACAGCGTCATGACGCTGTTGCAGGCGCCTTGCAATCTCAGCCACGCGCGGCCCCGGTTCGGACGCCCGCGAGACGGCGAACTCCGGACGATCTTTCCCGGCCCTGTCTTTCGACAGTTCCGGAATCTGTTCCTGGGCCCGAAGACGCATCACTTCATCGATCCAGCGTCCCGGACTTGCGCCCGCGCGCGGCGCAGTCTGGCGCAGGGCGGCGCGGGTTGCGTCGTCAAGGCCGGAAGAATTGCGCGAAAGAGGCTTGCTCATGGAGGGCGCGAAAGTTGCCGGAGGTTGAAGTCTGGTGGACGCAGCGAACGCGTAGAAACGAACCTGACCATGAGTTTTCTTCAAACAGGGTAAAAAAGAGGTTAAGTTTTAGTCAGCGATCGCATCTTTCGTTTGGAAGACAAACGTCTTGCGCAGGCGCCTCGCGTCACGATTCGTGTCGCGCCAACATCGACCCCTGTTGTCGCGGACATCTATTGTAGATGCCTTCACGCTCCCTAAGTAACTCTATTGACAACGGTAACGTCGGCGATGGAGATGGTTGATGCCCGGATACAAAGCCCCCGTTGAAGACACGATTTTTCTGCTCCGTGACGTTCTCGATTACGAATCCTGCGCCATGCTGCCAGGCTTCTCGGAGGCTCCCCTCGACGTCGCCTCGCAAATCATCAGCGAGGCCGGCAAACTCTGCGAGGAGGTCCTCGCGCCGCTCAACGCCCCGGGGGACCGCGCTGGCTGCGCCCGACATCCAGACTCAAGGGTGACGACGCCGCCCGGGTTTCGTCAGGCCTTTGCAGCCTATGCGCAGGGCGGGTGGATCGGCCTGCCGGTCCCGCCAGCCTTTGGCGGACAGGGACTGCCCTATGTTCTTTCCATGCCAATGAGCGAATTCGCTTCTTCGGCGAATATGGCTTTCGCCATGTATCCGGGACTGACGCAGGGCGCTCTCGCCGCTTTATTGCGACATGGGTCGGAAGACCAAAAGAAACTCTTCGCGCCAAAAATGGCTGAAGGCCGCTGGACCGGCACGATGAATCTGACCGAGCCGCAATGCGGCACGGATCTTGGTTTGCTGACTACCAGAGCCGCTCCCCGCCCGGATGGCTCCTATTCCCTGACTGGTCAAAAGATTTTCATTTCCGCCGGGGAGCACGACCTTTCGGAAAATATCATCCACCTCGTACTTGCGCGGATCGAAGGAGCGCCGGCAGGGGTGAAAGGCATTTCGCTTTTCATCGTTCCGAAAATAATCGTCAATGCGGATGGTTCTCTGGGGGCGCGCAATAACGTCTCCTGCGGGGCCATCGAGGAAAAGATGGGCATCCATGGCAACGCGACTTGCGTGATGAATTACGACGGCGCGCAGGGCTTCCTCATCGGCGAGGCCAACCGCGGCCTGAACGCAATGTTCGTGATGATGAACGAAGCGCGGCTCGGCGTCGCCGTACAGGGTCTGGCGCAATCGGAAATCGCCTATCAGCATGCGCGCGCCTATGCGCTGGAGCGCCAACAGGGGCGCGCATTGACCGGCGCCAAAAATCCGGACGGCAAGGCCGACCCGATAATCGTCCATCCCGACATACGGCGCATGTTGCTGGAGATACGCGCCTTCAACCATGCTGCGCGCGGTCTGGCGCTCGGAGCCGCGCTCGACAGCGATATCGCGCATCGTTCGCCGGACCCTGCCGCCCGACAGGCGGCGGAGGACCGGCTCGGGCTGATGACGCCTGTGCTGAAGGGCGTCTTGACCGATATCGGCTTCGAGAACACGGTCAAGGCGCAACAGGTTCTGGGCGGACATGGCTACATCCGCGAATGGGGCATGGAGCAATTCGTGCGCGATGCGCGCATTGCGATGATTTACGAGGGCGCGAACGGCATCCAGGCGCTGGATCTTGTCGGCCGTAAACTGCCGCGCGACGGCGGGCGCGCGATCATGGCCTATCTCAAGGAGTCAGGCGATCTGCTGACGGCCCTCGCCTCTAATGAGGCCATGAAGCCTTTTGTCGCGCCAACGCAAGCGGCGCTGACCGATTTGCAAAAAGCGACAATGTGGCTGATGCAGAATGCGCTGGCCAGACCGGACAACGCTGGCGCCGCCTCTTACGACTATATGCATCTTTTCGGTCGGGTCGCGCTTGGCGTGATGTGGGTGAAGATCGCTCGCGCCGCGCTCAACGCCAAAATTTGCGCGCCCGAAACATCCCCGGCCATGGACGCAAGGCTGACCGCCGGGCGCTTCTTCATGGAGCGAATCCTTCCCGAAACGTCTTTCCGTCTCGCAAGGCTCTCCGCCGGCGCCGACACGATGATGTCGCTTCCCGCGGAGATGTTCTAGAAGATGCCGCACCGGCCGGGGAACGCCCTCGCCGCCGATACGTCAGGGAGCCCCACATGCCCGAGGCCTTTATTTACGATGCAGTGCGGACGCCGCGGGGGCGCGGCAAGCCGGACGGCGCGTTGCATGAGGTCTCCTCCCTGGCGCTCGCCGTGACGGCTCTGAAGGCGATCAAGGCCCGCAATGGACTTGAGGGACCCGAGGTCGACGATGTCATCCTCGGCTGCGTCGATCCGGTGGGCGAAGCGGGCGGCGACATCGCCCGCGCTGCGGCGATTGCCGCCGAATATTCCTTCCGCGTGCCGGGCGTGCAAATCAACCGCTTCTGCGCGTCAGGACTCGATGCGGTGAATTTCGCCGCCAGCGAAATTATGTCGGGACAGCACGATTTGACGATCGGCGGCGGCGTCGAGAGCATGAGTCGGGTCGGCATCGGCGCTTCGGGCAGCGCCTGGCCGGTCGATCCCACGATCGCCATTCCCTCCTATTTCATGCCACAGGGAGTTTCCGCCGATCTGATCGCGACACGATATGGTTTCTCGCGCAACGATGTGGACGCCTATGCGGTGCGTTCCCATCAACGCGCCGGCGCCGCCTGGACGGCAAGGCGTTTCGCGAAATCGATCGTGCCGGTGACGGATGTCAATGGACTGATCCTGCTTGATCGCGACGAGCATCTGCGTCCTGGCACAGACATGCAAGCGCTGGCTGCTCTGAAACCCTCCTTCGGCTTCTACGCCGAGCAGGGCGGGTTTGACGCTGTAGCGATCCAGGCCTATCCGGAAATCGAAAAGCTAGATTACGTTCATCACGCCGGCAATTCTTCCGGCATTGTCGACGGCGCCGCGGCAGTGCTGCTCGGCTCGAAACAGGCGGGCGAAAGACTGGGGCTGAAACCACGCGCCCGACTCCGGGCCTACGCCAATATCGGCTCCGAACCGGCGATGATGCTCACCGGGCCCATCGACGTGACCCGCAAGGTTCTGGCCCGGTCAGGCATGACTCTTGCGGACATCGATCTGTTCGAGGTGAACGAAGCCTTCGCCGCCGTGGTGCTGCGCTATCTGCAGGCCTTCGAACTTGATCCGGACAAAGTCAATGTCAATGGCGGGGCCATCGCGCTGGGGCATCCGCTTGGAGCCACTGGCGCGATGCTGCTTGGCGCGGCGGTCGACGAACTGGAGCGCAGCGGCAAGGGAACTGCGCTTGTGACCCTCTGCATCGGCGCCGGCATGGGCACCGCGACGATCATCGAAAGGGTATAAGACATCAAACCGCAAGCCAGGAACATGGCCGGGAGCAAGAAGATGAACCTCGTGAATTTCCGATTCGAGACCGACGCCAACGGCGTCGCGCTGCTCACCTGGGATATGCCCGAGCGCTCCATGAACGTTATCACTCCGCAGGTCATGGATGAACTCGAACAGGTCGTCGACGCGGTCGGCGCCGATCCGGCGATAAAGGGATGCGTGATTTGCTCTGGTAAAAACGCCTTTTCCGGCGGAGCCGATCTCTCCATGCTGCAGCAAGGAGCGGCGGAATATGCCCGAACGCAAAAAGCCCAGGGCGAGGAAGCGGCGAAGAAACTGTTCTTCGACACCTCCCGACGTCTCTCGCAAATCTATCGCAAGCTCGAAACCTGCGGCAAACCCTTCGCAGCAGCCATCCATGGCGTTTGCCTCGGGGGCGCCTTCGAATTGGCGCTGGCGTGTCATTATCGCGTGATGGCCGACGATGACAAAACCAAAGTCGGTCTTCCAGAAATCAAGGTCGGGCTGTTTCCAGGCGCCGGCGGCACGCAGCGCGTCGCGCGTCTGATGCAAACCGGCGACGCGCTGCAATTCCTGTTTCGTGGCGACCAGGCGAAGCCGAAAGCGGCGCTGGGGGCCGGTCTGGCGCATGAACTTGCGCCTCGTGGCGAGATCATCGAACGCGCTCGCAAGTGGCTGATCGATGGCGGCAAGGCGCTGGCGCCATGGGACGCAAGGGAGTTCAAAAACCCCTCCGGCAAGGTGTTCTCGCCAACCGGCATGATGATCTGGTCGGCCGCAAACGCCATCTACCGTCGCGAGACCTACGATAATTATCCGGCGGCGAAGGCGATCCTTCACGCTGTCTACGAGGGTCTGCAGCTCCCGATGGACCAAGCGTTGACCGTTGAGTCTCGATGGTTCGCGCATATCCTTCGCTCGAAGGAGGCGGCGGCGATGATCCGCACGCTGTTCCTGTCGAAGACGGAACTCGAGAAGGGCGCGCGACGACCAGCCTCGATTGCGCCGAGCCATCTGAAAAAAATCGGCGTCATTGGCGCAGGCTTCATGGGCGCCGGCGTCGCCTATGTCAGCGCGCTGAATGGTCTTGAGGTAATCCTGCTCGACAAGGATCAACCCAGCGCGGACAAGGGCAAGGCGACCATTGACGCATTGATCACGGGATCGGTAGCGAAGGGCCGCGCGAGCGCTGACGAAAAGGATGCGTTGCTGGCGCGTGTCAAAGCGACGGAAAATTACGCCGCGCTCGAGGGATGCGACCTCGTTATCGAGGCTGTCTTCGAGGATCGCGCGGTCAAGGCCGAGGCCACCAGACGCGCGCAAGCCGTTGTTGGTCCCGATGTGATTTTCGCCTCAAACACCTCGACGCTGCCGATCACTTCGCTGGCCGAAACGGCGCTGGCGCCGGAAAATTTTATTGGCGTTCATTTTTTCTCGCCAGTCGAGAAAATGCTGCTGGTCGAAGTGATCCTTGGCAAAAAGACGGGAGATCGCGCGCTGGCGACAGCGCTTGATTTCGTGCGTCTGATCAAAAAGACGCCGATCGTCGTCAACGATACGCGTGGCTTCTTCGCTAATCGCTGCGTGCTGAATTTCATCCGCGAGGGTCACATCATGCTGACCGAGGGCGTGCCGCCGGCGATGATCGAAAATGTGGCGCGCATGGCGGGAATGCCGGTTGGCCCCTTGTCGCTCAACGACGAAGTGGCGCTTGATCTGGGCTGGCGCATTCTGACGGCGACCCGGCAAGATCTCGGGCCGGAGGCGATCGACCCGGCGCAGGAGCGTGTGTTGCAATTCATGGTCGAGGATCAGGGTCGCTTCGGTCGAAAGAACAGCAAGGGCTTCTATGATTACCCGACCGGCGGCAAAAAAGCCCTTTGGCCGGGACTTTCCGCGCTGGCGAAGACGCGCCTCGACCCCGAGAGCCTTGATGTCGCCGAACTGAAACAAAGGCTGCTTGTCGTTCAGGCGGTGGAGGCGTCGCGCACCATCGCCGAAGGCGTCGTCACCGATCCTCGCGAGGCCGATATCGGCTCGGTTTTGGGGTTTGGTTTCGCGCCCTTCACCGGCGGCGCCATTTCCTATATCGACGGCATGGGGTGTGCGGCCTTTGTCGCGCTCTGCGACCGTCTGGCCGGAAAATATGGCTCACGATTTACTCCGCCCCAGCTCTTGCGGGAGATGGCGGCGAATGGCGAGAGTTTTTACAATCGCTTTGGCGCAAGCAGGCGGGCGGCCTGAAATCGCCCGTTGCGAACCGGAAAGGCATGACACCGGCGAGCGTCGGGATTAAAAGAAGTCGGGCGCGACATC
>JBBARD010000004.1:0-13977 GCA_040399965.1 Methylocystis sp.
CCCCGCGACAGCGCAATCATCAAAGCGCCAACCAGCATGACCATCACGCCGACAAATCGGCCCCCTGTCTCCTCCTGCAAGAATCGGCCGCTGGCGATTACGGTAAACAGCGCCGACAGGCGCTTGATGGCGATCACATAAGGCGCAAAGAGGACCGTCAGCGCCCACATTTGCACCGTGTTGCCGATACACATGGAGGCGCCGGCGAAAAAAGCGTAGCGTAATGCATGAGGCGTCACGGGCGGACGCGGTCCAGCCAGCCAGTAAATCAAACAAAAAAGCGCGATGCAGATTGTGACGCTGGCGATCCAGATCAAGGGAGATGACGCCAGCACGCCAAGTTTATCGATATTGGCGCCAATGCTCCAGAGCGCGGCAGTGGCCGTCATGGCGCGTGCGCCGGGGTCGGCGATGAAAAGTCTGAAATCCAGCCGCCGTCGACCGCTGGCGTGATTTGTCTTTCCGGCGTCGAGCAAGCCGACGCCGAGAACCGTGAAGAGAACGCCCACCACGCCGAGCGGGGGCGTCTGTTCACCAAGCATGATCGGCGAGGTGACGAGCATCAGCACTGGCGTCAGCAGCGTCAGCGGCGCGACCAGCGAGGCGTCGGCTAAACGGAATGCGCGGATGTAAAACAGATATGAGACGATATTGATCGCGCTGTCCCAGAAGAGCAGCGGCCAGAACCCCGGCTTGACCAGCTCTGGCCAGACTCGCGCCGGCGCGGCATAAAGTTCAGGATAAATAATGAGCGTAACCACACTCAGCACGATGGCGCTCAGTCCCCATTGGGCAAGCAGGATAGCCCGATCATCGGCTTCGCGCGTGGCGGCCTTGGAGCCAAGATCGGTCGCCGTCTGACAAATAGCGGCGCTCAGCGCGGCCAGCAGGGCGAGGTAAGAAAGTTCCATATCCTCTCAGCGCATCTCAGACTGGCGCATCAGGCGTCGAACGGCTTTATGGCGCGAACAAGCGTATCGACGCCCTCACGGAAATCGACGCTGAGATCGACGAAGCCGATCTGGCGCAACTGCTCAAGGGAGGGCTCGAAATACATGATGATCTTTGGCGATTCGTCGCTCATCAGATGCACGATCCAGTCCTCAAGCAAATCAAGCCGGTCAATCTGCCGAAACAATTTGAACCAGCCGCGTACGATATTTTGCGTATCGGCGAGATGCGCGTCGTGGTCATCATTGGCGTAGCGGTCGCCATTGATCAGAATGCCGCCCGGCCTGAGCGCGCGGTAGACTTCCTTGAGAGTTTGCGACCGGTAGTCATCGTCAAAATTATGGATGGCGTAATTCGAGGCGACAAAATCGACGCTGGCGTCTGGCATGGATTGCAGCGCCCTCAGCGCATCCTTTTCAAAGAGAACAAGGCGCCCGGTCTTGAGGTCGTTGGCGAGATTGACGCGGGCCTGATCAAGCATTTGCGGCGCGCTATCCACTGCCGTCAGTTTGATGTTGCCGCGGGAGGCAAGCAAGCCAAGGGTGCAAATTCCCGTGCCACATCCGATTTCAAAGCCCTCAAGGGTCTGCTCCGGTCGCCAGGCCCTGATAAATTCACCAATGCGCCGCGCCAGCGTCGCCGCGTTTGGGCACATCAGCCGCAGCAGATCATACTCTCCTGCAATCGGGCCGGTGAAGAGATTTTCCTGAAAAGTCTCAGACATCAGACTGGCTTTCATCAATTCGGTCAAATGGCCAGGGAGCTATTCCTGTGGCCATACGGGCGGTCGTTTTTCCAAAAAAGCGGCAATCCCTTCGTGGGCGTCGCCGATCATCATGTTCTCGACCATGACGGCGCAGGCGTGGTCATAGGCTGCGGCGAGGGGAATGTCGATCTGTTGGTAAAAGGTCTTCTTGCCGATTAGAAGTGCGTGCGGGGATTTGGCGGCGATGCGCTGCGCCAGCGTCCGGGCCGACGGGCGCGCGCCCTCCGGCGCAATTTGGTTGACGAGTCCAAACCTCAGAGCGTCCTCGGCGCAGTATACATCTCCGGTCAGCAACATTTCCATGGCGTGTTTTCTGCCCATGTTGCGCGCCAGCGCCACTGATGGCGTCGAGCAGAAAAGGCCGATGTTGACGCCCGGCGTGCAGAAGCGCGCCTGTGGTCCGGCGATCGCCAGATCGCAGGTGGCGACAAGTTGACAGCCGGCCGCCGTGGCCATTCCGTCAATGGCGGCGATCACCGGTTGCGGCATGCAAATGATAAGACGCATCAGCTTTGCGCAGGCCTTCATTGTTTGATCGTAAAATGCGCGGCCGCCGTCGTCATCGTCTCTGTGCGCCGTCAGCTCCCGCAGATCGTGGCCGGCGCAAAAAGCCGGCCCTTCCGCTTGCATTACGATGACATGGATATCCCGACGTTCCGAGAGTTGCCCGAAAATTGCAGTGAGCGCGTCGATCATCGCCAGAGACAGCGCGTTGCGGACACGTCCGTTGACGAGTGTGATCGTTGCAACCTTGTCGAGAGTCTCGCAGATTGCGAGCGGCGTTGCGCCCTGTGTCATGTTCAAGCCTTGGTTGCTGCGCTAGAGGCGGGGTCCGTTTCGACCGTAGAGCCGGCGTGTCCAGCTCTCCGTTTTGCCGCTGCTCAGGCGGCGACGCGCGAGATCGCGCCAGTTTTGCGATAATTCGACGATATGGGTCATTTCAGCTAGTGCTGCATAGTTCCTCACATCATGATAAAGCACTTGATTAAGTCGTGCGAGCGTCCAGTCGGAGCGCGACCGCTCAATAAGCAGCATGACATCGCCCTCCCTCGCCACGCCGGGCTCCAGCACACGATAATACCAGCCGGCGCGACCGCTCTGCTGCACCCGCAGGGCCATGTCTTTCAGATTGAAATGCAGATTTAGCGTGAGACAGGGCTGACGTCCCTGACTGACCTGCAAAAGCGCCGTACCGAAACGAACGATGTCCCCGACACAGATCGTCTCCTCGGTCCAACCGAGAGTTGAGAGATTTTCGCCAAAAGCGCCCGGCGCGTTGAGCAGGGGATGGGGTCCGATTTCATGCCGCCAGACGGGATAGTGGTCGAGGGCGTAGTGGTGAAGCGCCTTTTCAAGACCTCCATGATGTTTTCTATTGGCTTGCGCATCGGCGGAAAGGCCGTGGACGCCGATGCCCCAGGGGCCGCCGACGGGTCGCTTGTTAATAGCGCTGGTCCTGCCGTTTTCGCCGAGTGGGATAACCCGGCCAGCGAGCACGATCGGCTGAACATTATCTGGTTTCACGCCATATCTGGCGCCTTTTCCGCCTGCAGCGACCCGGGAATGGCGCCCAGAGCCATGTCTTCCTCCTGTCCGAACCCCTGATGGCGAATGAGGCTGTTGCGACCGATCAGGAATAAAGTTGGGATGCCGGGTTTCTGGTAACGTCGCATCGTGGCGGGAATGGGATCGTAATCGTTAGCCTGATCGACGTCGGTAGGAGATATCAGGCGATATTCTCGAAAGAAGGCTTCGAGAGAAACGGGCGTGATCGCCGTATGATGCGAGCACCCTTTCTAAAGTTCGATAATGGCGAGATCAGAGTTGCGGAAAAGCATCTGCGCATTGTGGGGCTTTGGCGTCTCGTCCGAGACATAATCTGGTTAGAGCGTCTGAAAGGCGTAGAGCTGAACAACGCGTCCGAATAACTTTGCGAGGATGGGAGGTTCCGGGGCGTTGAGCCCCTGCGAGACGTCAGGTTCCTGCCCCAATATGATCCCAGTTGATTACTGGAAATCTTCTTCACGCAACAGGCTTCGGGGCTCGGGGCCAGAAAACTCCCTGCGGCACCTGGCGCTGAGTTGCGAGATATTCGACTCGAGGCAATCCTCGATTTCAGAAATGAATGGAATATCGTCTGCACATAATCTAAAGATATCATCCATGCAGGCGGACTGTGGATTATTGAGAGCGAAAACAGGCGTCGGTGCGCAGAAAAACATGATGCAAATTGCAATAACAAAAATCTTATCAGTCATAAACTGTCGTCTCCACTTCGCGCCCTGTTCGTGGAGCTCGAACTTATGCCTCAAGCCCGGAGAGGTCCAGACGAAAATCCTGATCGCCGACGATACAGAGTTCTTTCCAGTAAGTTCTGTTCCCAGCCATTGCGTCGAGTGCGATTTATAGCGCTCCATATATATTTGTCGCCAGCTTCGGTGGTCGTGTAATCGCCATAATTAACCTGTGACCTTGATGCGTTTCTTACCGGGCCTTCCCACGCCGAGCTGACGAGTCCTGCGACATGGATCAATTTAGAAGGGTTCCCTTTGTGGCTTTTGTGCTGGGGGGGTGCTGCGCTTTGTCGGCTTGTGCTCTATCGCAGGGGGGCGGCAACGGCGGTCGCGCTATTGGTGAGGATCAGGCTCAGCAGCATTGCCTGCTCTATCGCAAGTTCGCCGTGATCACCAACCGGGAAGGCAAGGATGAACTCGGACGAGAGATTGTCGATTTCAAATGTACGCCCTTGCCAAAAAATATTCCACAGTTGAACAGCGGCTTTTATGCCCCCGATAATGCCTGGTTTTTAGAAAGGAAACATGACAACGACTGGCCGGTAGGTCAGTAGAAACCGCAGCGCGCTCGCCCAAGCAAATGCTACCGAAGCGGTAATTGGCCTCCCGGAGCGATGTGATCGAGGTGCGCACGTGCGACAGGCGGGGATATCATGAGCATCGCCGCGCCCAACATGACCGTCGCCAGTAAACAATAAATAAATGCGTCGATAATTGGCGTTCTTATCATTCTGTCTCCCCGCTCTTCGCCAGATAGCGGGTAAACTATCGCTAAAGACAATAAGCTTCTGTGTCGCACTCGGGTCGGATATAGGCGGCATATTGTCGCCGCAGGTGCCAGAAAAAGGAAACGGATACTTTTTTCTGATCTTTATCAATGTTTCGGCTTATTCAATGTCCAGAAAATCGCCGTTGCGCGCCGGAGAGAAACCCAATCGTTTCAGTGAAGCGTCAACCAGAGACGATTGTTGATGACAGCTTTCCATCTGATCGATGATTGTGTCGAGCAGAAGCTTTCCGAGCTTGTCGGGGTTTCCTGCTCGATCCCGGCGGTTTAAATGCCTTTTGATCGCGTCCCACGCTTCCTCATAGGCCGCGAAAATTATTTTCGACTGTATCGGCGAACAGTCTCTAGTCTCCGCGATTAGGTGTTGAAGCATAGTCTCTGTCCCGCTTCCGCGTCGCAACGCGCCATTTCGTATCAAAAGTTAAGCTTAAAATTGTGGTTTATTTTTGTGCGGCTTTGACTGACGAGCGATGACAATGCCCGCCTTTAGGCGGAGGGGCGTCACAAGGGCAAGGCCGCTTCGATAGGCATTTTCCTATAAAGTATTGATTAAATGGAACTTATATCCCAAAATGAAGATGTCCTTGACGCTCATATTGTCGCAAAAATGTTTCGCCGGCGTGGCAGACAATTACGGCATGACTCCAATCTTGAGCTGATATTTTGCTCTTCCGATCAGGCTATGGGTTTCCGGGCCGAGAGATAAAGCCGAGAACCGCGTAGAATTTTCAGGTGAAATGCGTCTTTTGAAAACTTCGAAGCGGCTGTCCCGCCAAAGAATGATGAATTCGCGCAACCGTTTGGAGATCGTCTGTGTTGTCTGTGAACTAGCGAGGCTGCCGAGGAGACGAAGACGTTTCCGAGCGCGCTTGCTTTGGTATGGCGCCTCTTCGACATCCCCAGTAATTTTGTTCCCGATTGAAGACGTCTTGTGCGCGATCTTCTTGTTCTTCCGCGCAACTTCCGTGATTATCGAAAAGGCTCCGGACAACCCCAGACATTTCGATCAAACCAAATTCTGGATCATGCCTTTGCGTCCAGGATTCATTGGCAAAGCCGCTGGGTGGTCCAACGACCAGACAGCGAAAATATTAGGGCTCATTTGGGCGGTTAGCGACCTCCATATCGCATGCTGTCTCGCCTTATCAAAAAAAGAGATTCTCCAATTATACGTTGTGAGGTCAGGGAGGATCGTTTTCTTTTTCGCTTCAGTGCGGCGAGAACTTTTGTAACCGCACCCGCCGATGAGATATGGTTTTACAGGCAGGAGACTTTGAGCGTCCCGGAAAGACTTTGGGGCCTGTTGCCGATTACAGCGCTCATCGTTGGATTTTCTGTAAAGATTAATGCGGGCGCACAGACCAAAATCATCTCCTTGGTGCACGGACAGCTGACTCTCGCCAGCAATTTCTTCCCGTCCGAATTTCTGAATCTGATCCCGCTTCCCTGTCCTGCGGCATTCTCATGATCACGTGCGATAAATTCACAAGCCCTTCTCTCTTCACGATCTTTGTGCGCCCGGACACAGCCAGCTTATTCCCCGCGTGGTCACTGTGCTTTCAATTCAGGCGCTGGACACATCGTGAGTTATAACAGCTGGTCTTTTGGGTCGCGTCCTCTTCGCGGTGAAAATAATTTTCAGACAGCCTTCAACCTTGTCCGTCAGAAGAATGGTTATGTTTTGCTTCTGAGCTAAGATGTCTTCTTTCTGAACAACGCCCCGCTGCGCTAACTCCTCAGCGGCGTTGAGGAAAATCCAAATATCCTGATCGACGGCTCCAGGGCCGAATTCATCGATAATCGACATTCTCGAAGCTTTTGAGGCGTTTCAGAAAGCCGTCACAGATCCGTGATTTACGGGTCGAATTCAAAAATCTCAGAGCATTGCAGGAAGATTCAGGTTCGCGACTCCCTCCGTAAGCCCTCGCCGGATTTTCCTCGAAAAAAGAAAACGGCGCCCTCCCGCAGCTTGTGAAGCCGGACTGTCTTCCCAATTTTCATTCGGGGGGTGACGGCTGGCCCTTTTGCCCGGGCTGGAGTAGTCATGACTGTCACACGGGGGAGCTATGGGCACGGATTCGGACGGTTCGGCGAAGGGCGGTTTTTTTTCGCGGATGTTTGGCGGCGGCAAGGCTACAGAGAAGCCGGATATTGCCCCGGCCGAGAAGTCGACGGCCGCGCCGGCGGGGAAAACTTCATGGTGGTCGCGTCTGTCCGGAGGCCTTTCCCGCACGTCGCAATCGATCGTCCAGGGGGTCGCCGACGTCTTCACCAAGCGCAAGCTGGACTCCCTTACGCTGGAAGAACTGGAGGATGTCTTGTTGCGCGCCGATCTAGGGGTCGCCGCCGCAACCCGGATCACCGAGGCGGTGGGCAAATCCCGTTACGAGAAGAACATTGAACCCGAGGAAGTGCGCCGCATTCTGGCGCGCGAGGTGCAGAGCGCGCTGACGCCAGTGGCCATTCCTTTTGAGTTCGACGAGGCTATAAAACCCTTCATTATTCTGGTGGTTGGCGTTAACGGCTCCGGCAAGACCACCACCATCGCCAAGCTTGCCTCCAAATGGACGGGGGAGGGCAAAAAGGTGGTGTTGGCGGCCGGCGACACATTCCGCGCCGCCGCTGTCGAACAATTGCGCGTCTGGGGCGAGCGTCTGGGGGCAGAGGTCGTCGCCGGGCCAGAGGGCGCCGACGCCGCCGGTCTGGCTTTCGACGGCGTTCGCCGCGCCCGAGAGAACGGCGCAGACGTCCTTCTGATGGACACTGCCGGTCGCTTGCAAAACAGGGCCGAACTAATGGCCGAACTTGAAAAGATCGTCCGTGTGATGAAGAAGGCCGAGCCAGCGGCGCCGCATGCGGTGCTGCTCGTGCTCGACGCCACCGTCGGCCAGAATGCAATCCAGCAGGTCGAGGCCTTTGAAAGGGTGGCCGGGGTCACGGGCCTGGTGATGACCAAACTCGACGGCACCGCGCGTGGCGGCATTCTTGTCGCGATCGCTGAAAAATTTGGTTTGCCGATCCACTTCATTGGCGTCGGTGAGGGGCCAGACGATCTGGAGCCCTTCGCGGCGGCGGATTTCGCGCGGGCCATCGCCGGTCTTGACGAACAACAGACGCTTGAACCTTTGTCCGAGGGCTAGGACTGTCATGAACGACAATGTCTCCGTAAAAGACCCGTCGGCGCCGCCACATGTAGCGCCTAAAAAGAAGCTGCATCCGGCGCTCAAGTTCGCGCTCGAACTCGGTCCCGTCATCGTCTTCTTTATCGTTAACAGCAAATTCGATATCTTTGCCGCCACCATCGTTTTGATGGCAAGCGTGTTGTTGACCCTGGGTATTTCATGGGCGATCACGCGTCACTTGCCGGCAATGCCGCTGGTCACTGCGGCGCTGGTGCTCGTGTTTGGAACATTGACCGTCCTTCTTCACGACGAAAATTTCATCAAGTTGAAGGTAACCATTTTATACGCGCTGCTGGGCGGCGCTCTCATTGGTGCGCTTTATTTCGGTAAATTGCTGCTACCGATCGTTTTCGACATGGCGATCCACATGGATGATACGGGATGGCGCAAACTCACATGGCGTTGGGGACTGTTCTTTTTCTGTCTTGCGGGATTAAATGAAATCCTGCGTCGTATGCTGACGACAGACCAGTGGATCTTTTTCAAGACCTTCGGCATCCTTCCTTTGACAGTGGTTTTCGCCATCGCCCAAACGCCCCTGATCCTGCGCCATGAAATTCCCGCCGAAACCGACGACTCCGACTCGCATTTCTGAATGTCTGTGCGGGTAAGTTTTCCTTAAGGTTAATCATTAACCTTTGGCTAACCATAAAACTGGCTTTTCATTTACGATGAATATTCATGGTTTATTTTAACCATGTTGTTCGTTCCGTCCCGTCCGTCAGGCGGGTCGATAGCCGTGTGGTTCGATGTCATGAGCGTAAAACATGCGTCTTCGCGCCGCGTAGCGCGTTTTGTTGCATCAGTCTTTGTTGGGGCGACTTTTCTAGGCTTCGGCAAGGTCCCGGCCGCCGCTGAACCCTACGCGCGTTCGGCGGCGCCAGCGCTTCCCGATCCGGCCTATGCCCCATCGGCTGGAGGATTCCTGGAGGAGCTTTTCGGCGAGACTTCTGGTCCCTACGCCTATTATGCAGAGCCGGAGTCCGCTGCCGCCGCGCCCGCGCAACATGTGGCCTATGCTCCGGACGACAGTGATGCGGAAGCCGGCGTAGCCCGCGCGGCTGTCGACCCCGCGTTCATGCGGGCCGAGGTCGATTATCGATCGGGAGAGCGTCCGGGCACTTTGGTCGTCGATACGCCGAGTCGTTATCTCTATCTTGTTCAGGGGGGCGGTCGCGCCATCCGCTATGGCATAGGCGTCGGCCGACCGGGTTTTGAATGGTCGGGCGTCAAGACGGTGAGTCGCAAGTCCGAATGGCCTGACTGGACGCCGCCCCGAGAGATGCTGAAGCGTCGTCCCGATCTGCCGCGCCATATGCATGGAGGCGCAGACAATCCGCTTGGCGCGCGTGCGCTTTATCTGGGCGGATCGATGTATCGGATCCACGGCACCAACGAGCCAGAAACCATTGGTCACAATGTTTCGTCCGGCTGCATCCGTATGATGAATGAGGATGTCGTCGACCTCTATAGTCGAGTGCGCGTAGGAACGAAGGTCGTGGTGCGCTGATGGCGCGCCACGTCAGCGCTTGCAATCGGCTCTGCTTCGGGTCATGACACTCACGATTGTGTTTGCGATGGACCTTTTTGATGCCAAGCCTGTCGCGCTTTCTCATGCTGGTCGGCCTTTGCTCGGCGCTCGTTTACGGCGTCATGCAGGCTGTTGTTTCGGTGGTGACGCCGCAGCAGCGGGAAATGAGTTATTCGATCCCGGCTCAAAAGCTCAACAAATAGAGTTTAAGGGATGAGTCGGGACGACCTGCGTCAACTCGACGCCTTTCTTGATATGCTGGCGGCCGAACGCGGCGCCGCGAGGAATACTCAAGACTCATATCGCCGCGATATTGTTGATTATCTCACTTTTCTCAAATCCTGCGGCTCCGATTCACGGACGGCGAACAGCGATATTCTGCGCGCCTTTGTTGCGTCCCTGTCACAGCGCTGTTTGTCGTCGGCCACAGTCGCGCGGCGCATTTCAGCGCTACGTCAGTTTCATAAATTTCTCTTTGTCGAAAAATTGCGAAATGACGATCCAGCGGCGACTCTTGAGGGACCGCGCAAGCCCCGCAGCGCGCCGGGGGTGATGTCGGTGAAGGAAGTCGATCGTCTGCTGGCTATTGCACGCGAAGGACTGGATGACGCAAAGCGCCCATCACGGGAAAAAATGCGCGCCGCCCGCCTTTATGCGCTGCTGGAGACGCTCTACGCCACCGGCTTGCGTGTTTCGGAACTCGTCTCCTTGCCAAAAAGCGCCGCCAGTGCGCGTGAGGCGTTTATTGTCGTGCGCGGCAAAGGCGGCCGTGAACGTCTCGCGCCGCTGACGGCGCGCGCCAAAGCGGCGCTATTGGTCTATCGCGAACATTTGTCGGCGGCGGCGCCGGGTCTGGCGGCGGGGCCCTTTTTGTTTCCCGCCGACAGCGACAGCGGCCATCTCACCCGACAGGCCTTCGCGCGCGATCTCAAGTCGCTCGCGGGAGCCGCCGGATTGGGGCTCGCGCAGGTTCATCCGCATGCGCTACGGCATGCTTTCGCCAGCCATCTGCTTCAAAACGGCGCCGATCTTCGGATTGTGCAGGAGTTGCTTGGTCACGCCGATATTTCGACGACCCAGATCTACACACATGTGCTTGACGAACGGATGCAGGCAATGGTGCGCGACTTGCACCCATTATCGGACGGGTGACTTCAACGCTCCTTCATAATTCTATTGACCGGCGAGCCTGCCTGTTCTATGGAGGGGTTGCTGCGTCGCAGCATGAGGCGCTCCAGCCGCGTAATTCGGAAATTGCCATACTTGGCTTCCGACCCCCCGCTGTCCTGTCTCCCTAATCTCTGAAAGACGGCCTGATACGCGAGGCTGGTCCTTTATTGCCCGCTGTCGATTCCAACGGATCGATCCGGGTAAACGCGAAAGTATCGCCTTGACACAATTTTCCGATCTCGGCCTCGCCGAGATTTTGCTCCGCGCGCTCAACCGCGAGGGCTACAAGACCCCGACATCGATCCAGTCCCAGTCGATCCCGCATCTGATTCAGGGGCGCGACCTCTTGGGCATCGCCCAGACTGGCACAGGCAAGACGGCGGCCTTCGCGCTGCCGATCCTGAATCTTCTGGCGCAGGATCCCCGCCGGCCGACGCCCTTCACGACGCGCGCCCTGGTGCTGGCGCCGACGCGCGAACTGGCGGCGCAAATCGCTGACAGTTTCCGCGCCTATGGCCAGTTCATGCGGCCGAGCGTTGGCGTCATTTTCGGCGGGGTTTCGCATCGTCCGCAAATCGAGATGCTGTCGCGCGGCCTGGACATTCTGGTGGCGACGCCAGGACGCTTGCTCGATCATATCGCTTCCGGACGCTTCCGGCCCGCGACGACCGAGGTGCTGGTGCTCGACGAAGCCGATCATATGCTCGATCTCGGCTTTATCGTGCCGATCCGCCAGATCGTCGGCAAACTCCCCAAAAGCCGCCAGACTTTGCTGTTTTCGGCGACCATGCCGAAGGAGATCGCAACGCTCGCCCACGATCTGCTCAATAATCCGGCCCAGGTCGCTGTGACGCCCGTGGCGACCACCGCCGAACGCGTCGACCAGCATGTTTATCTTGTCGATGGCGGCGCCAAACGCGACATGCTGGTTGAATTAATGGGTAATCCCGATCTATCGCGCGCCATTGTCTTCACCCGCACCAAACGCGGCGCTGACAAGGTCGCACAGCACCTGGAGGGAGCCGGCGTCGGCGCTGACGCGATACACGGCAACAAGAGCCAAAGCCAACGGCTGCGCGCGCTTGATTCGTTCCGCCGTGGCCGCACGCGCGTGCTGGTCGCCACCGACATCGCCGCGCGCGGCATCGATGTCGATGGGGTGAGCCATGTCGTAAATTACGAACTGCCCGAAACGCCGGAGGCTTATGTGCACCGGATTGGCCGCACCGCGCGCGCCGGGGCTTCCGGACAAGCGATTTCGCTCTGCGACAATGGCGAACGTCAGTTATTGCGCGCCATCGAAAAGTTGACGCGCCAGAGTCTGCCGGTCACCGACCGTCGCAGCGCCGCCGGGCGTCAGGAAGAAAACACCGAAAGGCCGCAGCGCAAGAATGCGCGCGCCACCAATCAGCCGGCGAAACGCAATGGATCGTCGCGCCCCATGCGTGAAACGCTCCGCAGCGACGTAAAGCCAGCAGGCTCGAAATCGACGGGCGCGAAACCGCACGCCGGAAAGCATGAGGACGCCGGCGGGGGATTTCGATCCCGTCAGCGGCGCGCTCCGCGCCGGGAGGCGGGCGCGACAGGCTAGGGAGCGCTTTCCGCCGAATTGGAAACCGCTCGGCTTTAGGAAGAGCAACAACACAAAACGCCAGAGCCCCGGTCTGTTTCAATCAGACCGGGGGAAGCGCTTCACTCAGCCAGGAAGACGCCTTGTCCCGGAAGACATTGTCTCCTGCTGGGAGGCTTATGCCTCTCCGCTGAGTTTATTTAGCGTTAGAATTTATTTGCCATTATTATACCAGCCTGTCGCATAGCCAGCGCGATAGGAGGCCTGAAAGCGTGGATCGAACTCGCTCTCGTGTCGACGGAAAGAGTCCGACTGACCTGCTGCGCGATCTGAGACTCCGGCCTTGATCCCATCCTTGTAGGCGTCGCATTCCGCTCCAGAGAGCCCGCCCGGGCAACCTGCGCCGCCAGAACTGCGCGACGACGCTACTGGCGTGGCGAGCGGCGGGGAGGCGGCCTGATTGCAGGCGCCCAGCAGGGACCCAAGGGCGAGGCAGAGGAATAAACGCTTCATTTGTTCTCCAGACAGCCTTTCGCGGCGCTTCGCGCTAAGATAATACATCGAATATTATCTAAATGATTGGTTAAAGAAAATATTACGTCTCAGCCGGCAAAGCGGCTTGATGACGACAAAAGAAAGGATGATCGGCGAGAGAGGAAGAGGGCATGATACGTCAGTCAATCCGGCGAAAAATTCTGGCGATCACGCTGATTCTAATTCTATTGATGGGCGTGGCGTCGATACTCTCCCTGATACTGGTCTGGAGGGTCGATCAGCATTTCGACCAGCTTACAGGCAATTACATTCCTGCCTACGGACATTTGGCGCAAGCAAATATCCGCTCGCTGGAGCGAGCAGTTTATTTGCGGCGAATGGTCATTGAGAAATCCAGACCAGGAATGGACTCACAATATGAAAGTTTGAAACAGCTATTTGTCGACAAGGGAAAGTCTGTAGAGGAGGAGATTGCTGAGACGCGCGCACAGTTGCAGGCGCTGATCAAAAGCAGCAACGGCTTCGACGACGCTATTGCTTTGGAGCGCCTGGACGCCAGTCTTGAGGAATGGCTCAATACACTACGCCCGGCGCTCACCCGCGCGCAGAACGAACTTCTTCAAACGCTGGAGCAAAAAAATGGAAAATTCAACCGTCAGAAAATGCTGGAGGTCGATGCGCTCAGGGATGCGCTGAATACAAAAATCGACGCCATTCGAGACGAGTTGCTGGAACTCATCAATCTGAATACGCAACTGACGATACACGCCCAGAAGTGGGTGTCGCGCATTTCTATGGCGATCACGATCATCGCAGGGCTCATCGGGCTGCTCTTCTCTCTCCTGATAAGCAACGGCATCGTCTCATCGCTTCGACTTTTGCTGGAGGGCGCTCGCGCAATTCAGGCCGGAAAGCTCGATCACACGATTGCCGTGCAGTCCAGCGACGAGGTCGGACATCTCTCGCATGCCTTTAACGAGATGGTGGAGCAGTTACGTCTCAAGGAAAGGATCAGGACGACATTTGGAACCTATGTCGATCCCCGTGTCGTCGAAGGTTTGATCGCTGGACCGACGGTCGCGCCAGAAGGGCAGCGCCGCAACATGACGGTGTTATTCTGCGATCTTGGAGGGTTCTCGCGCGTCAGCGAGCAATTGACCCCGCAGGCTCTTGTGCGTCTGGTGAATCGTTACTTCACAATTATGTCTGGGCCAATTCGGGAACATGACGG
>JBBARD010000004.1:14077-64690 GCA_040399965.1 Methylocystis sp.
TGGCGGCGGCGGATGATGGCGAGATGCGCGAGATCGATTGCGTGTATCTTGCCGGACAGCACGCCCCGCATCCCATTTACGAGATCATGGGGGTAAAAGGGGGACTTGCGGAAAGCCGGTTGCGCTTGAAAGAGCTTTACGCCGAGGCGCTGGGCGCCTATCGCAGGCAAGACTGGGTTACCGCCAGCGATCTGCTGACCGCCGCGCTCGAAATTGCGCCCGAGGACGGGCCGTCTAAAGTGATGCTTGGCCGGGTCGCCAGTTTTCGCGCACAACCGCCCGCACAGGATTGGAACGGCGTCTGGCGCTTCGACCAGAAATAGTATGGCTGACCATAAATATCTTTTGATTCATTTTTTTATGTAAAAATGCCGCAGATCTGCGCCGCCTCTGGCGAACTGGCGACCAAGCGTCCACATTAATGTCAGGGGGAGCGGCCGGGCTGTGAGGCGCGGTCATCGCACTCTTTTCTATTTTGTTGAGGCGCAACTCATGATCAAGCAAGAGCGAATGGATTGGCTCTGCGCCGCCCGGAGGGCGCTGGGCCTGATTGTTCTTCTCACTGCGCTGGACGTTGTCCCGACGCACGCGGAAACCAAGGTTTTCGGCTGTGGCATCGTCGAGCGCTATAGCTCCTCGCAGGTTCACACGGCGCTGGCGCATGCGAGCGCTTTTGTCGACGCCGGCGAGATCAACCGCCTCTATGGCCAATATCTCAGCCTCAAAAATGAATGCCGCTCCAATCCCGGCGCGCGTCGAGTTGTTCATATTTCGACGCGAATGGGTCAGTTAATCGCCGGCGAGTAATCGAACGGAAACATGATTTTACCGCCGTCTCACGGGACGGCCTTGTCTTTCTCCGGGATTTTCAGCTCCTGTTCAGGGCTTTTTAACCCCGATCGCCATAGTGTGACGCATGTCAAGCCATTAAGGTGCGTCATGTCCCGGAAGTATTACCGTCTCCTCAAAAGCAGCCTTCGAGGTCGAGATCCCTTTTTTAACGTCTTCACGCTGATCGTGCTTGAAATCGTCGCGCTTGCCTATGCGGCGACGGTTCTGGCTCACGCCGCCAGCGCCTGATCGGCGGCGTTGTCCAGGTTCTCTCGCTCAGCTAGCGCGAGGGAAGACAAAGCGAGAGGCTCTGCCAATCCTTCACGCCGGATCAGCGGCAATCCAGGAATTTCGACGCCCTGCAGGCGTCGGCGGCCTGTTTTGCGGCGACAATTTCCTCAGGTTTCATGCCCTTTTCGAGGTAGTCGCGCAGCGCGCCGGCCTTGCGGTCGCCGTCGTTGGCGGCCAGGGTCGCCCACATATAACCCAGCCGCGCGTTCTGCTCGACTCCCTGTCCGAAACCGTATTTAACGCCCAGAAAACCCTGGGCGACGGCGCTCCCTTGCGCGGCCGCCTTCTGGAAGAGTTTAAAAGCTTCGGCGTAGTTTTTCGCAACGCCTTTCCCCTCTTCATACATCAGCGCAAGATCGATTTCGGCGCCTAAGACGCCTGCGTCGGCGGCCTGGCGATACCATTTCAAAGCCTGCGTAAAATCCTGACCGACGCCTTCGCCCGCCGCATATTTGTGGCCGAGATTGAAGGCGCCGCGCGGGTCGCCCTGTTCGGCGGCCTTTCGATACAGCTTCACGGCCTCGGCTTCGTCTTTGGGAACGCCGTCGCCTTTCGAATACATCTGGCCGAGATCGACCTGCGCGCCCGCAAGACCGGCGTCGGCGGCCAAACGGTAGAATTTCGACGCCTGAGCATAATCGCGCGCTACGCCCAGTCCGCTTGCGTAGAAATAACCGATGCTGAACTGCGCATGGGCGTTGCCCTGATCCGCCGCCTTACGGAAAAATGCGAGGGCCTGTTCATAGTCGCGCTTCAGGCCCCAGCCGTTTTCGATCATCAGGCCCAAATAATATTGAGCCCGGGAGTCGCCGTGTTCGGCCAGCGGCTTCAGTTCGCGCAGGGCGATGGCGTAGTCACGGTTATCGAAGGCCGAAATGCCGCGTTGCAGATTGGGAGCCGTCGCCGCCATCGCCGCGCCGCATGCCGTCAGGGCGCCCAGCGCCGAAATGACGAAGCGCGCCGATATTCGTAGAGTCATTTTGTCCCCGAAGTTTTCTTGTGTGGCGAAGCGCGCGATCCGAAGAGGAAGAATTGCCTCAATTCGTTTCCGGATCGCCTCTGGGCGAAGTCGCAGCGCCCTGCTCGAACGGTTGCCGGAACACGGGGAACAGCGCCATCAGAACGAGTCCCAACGAAAACAGGCACCAGATCGCCGGCACTTCGTTGACGTTGCCGGTCAGTCGCGCCGCGAGCAGGGGGCCAAAAATCGCGTGAAAGAGCGTGAAACGCCATGCGCCGTAAAGCAGCGGCGCCAGGAAGGCGACAATCATGTAGGACGGGAATCCCCATTCCAGCCCGATCATGCGGTCGACCCCGACCATCAGCCCATTATAAGGAATATTCCAGGCCAGATGCCAGTTGCCGGAAACGGTGCAAAGCCCCGTGCCGCAGAGATTGACGGTGGGCTCGCAATGACCGGCCCAGGCAAAGGGATAGAGCTGCAGCAGCATAATCGCAGAGGAAACGCCGCAAGCCGTATAAACCGGAATCCGGGCGCGGGAGCGGATGGCGGGCGACACCAGTTCGAGCGAGAAGGCGTTGATGAAAAAGGGCTGGAAGACGATGTGCAGGATGGAGAGCAGCGTAACGGCCTGATTGATCGGATTATCGCACTGGTTGATGACCAGATAGCCTGCGAATTGCAGAGCCTCCATCAGGGTGAACCAGGCGATGGCGACCGGAAAAGCCGTGGGTTCTCCCCGCCGAATGGTCGCGACGGTCGCCACCACGCCCACCCCGACAATTGCTCCGGAAACTCCCGGTCCCCAACACATTGTCCGCCCTCCCCGTTTATTTTGATCAGGATGCAGAGGTTGTGGAGCTTTTGCAACCGCGCCGGGTCGCTCGGCGATTGTCGTTCCGGGTCCGCCGGAGAGACTCTGCTGAAGAGACTCTTGATTCTCGGCGTCGCCTCCCGTAACCTTCATCAAAATAACGGGGTGCAAAATGCGAGACTTTCCCGTCGTATATGTGGCGCCGGGGACGGCGCGGAGCTAGCTCCGCGGACCGTGTCAGGCGCTTGAGCAGGGCCCCGCGAGGGCCTTTTTTGTTGCCCGCCGCAAGCCGAAATGGAAGCGTAGACCATGTCGAAGGAAATGACCGGCGCCGAAATGGTGGTCCAAGCCCTTGTCGATCAGGGCGTTGATATCCTTTTTGGTTACCCTGGGGGCGCCGTCCTGCCCATTTATGATGTCCTTTTCCATCAGGAGAAGGTGTATCACATCCTCGTTCGTCATGAGCAGGGCGCCGCTCACGCCGCCGAGGGCTATGCGCGGGCCTCCGGCAAACCCGGCGTTCTGCTCGTCACCTCGGGGCCGGGCGCGACCAATACGGTGACGGGTCTGACAGACGCGCTGATGGACTCCATCCCGCTCGTTTGCATCACCGGCCAGGTGCCTACCCACCTTATTGGCTCGGACGCCTTCCAGGAGTGCGATACGGTCGGCATCACCCGCCATTGCACCAAACATAATTATCTCGTCAAGAATATCGCCGATCTGCCGCGCATTCTGCACGAGGCGTTTTATGTCGCGACCAGCGGCCGGCCCGGACCGGTGGTGATCGACATACCCAAAGACGTTCAGTTCGCGCGCGGCGTTTACGCGCCGCCGGCGGGAGTCGGTCACAAAACCTATCATCCGAAGCTGGACGCCGATATGGACGCGATCCGAACGGCGGTTCGGATGATGGCGGCGGCGAAGCGTCCGATTTTCTACACCGGCGGCGGCGTGATCAACTCTGGCCCCGCCGCCTCGGCGTTGTTGCGCGAACTGGTTGGTCTCACCGGTTTTCCGATCACCTCGACGCTCATGGGGCTTGGCGCCTATCCCGGCTCGGGCGAAAACTGGCTCGGCATGCTTGGCATGCATGGCACCTTCGAGGCCAACAACGCCATGCATGATTGCGATTTGATGATCGCGGTCGGTTCCCGGTTTGACGACCGCATTACCGGTCGTCTCGACGCTTTCTCGCCGGGATCGAAAAAAATCCACATCGATATTGATCGCTCGTCGATCAACAAGAACGTCAAGGTCGATTTGCCGATCGTCGGCGATTGCGGCCATGTTCTCGAGGCGCTGGTGCGGGTTTGGCGAGCGGAAGCGATGCACGCAGAAAAGCAGCCGCTGGATCACTGGTGGGCTCAGATCGAGGAATGGCGCGCGCGCAAGTCGCTCGCCTATCGCGCCTCCGATAAAACGATCAAGCCGCAATACGCCGTGCAACGGCTCTACGCCCTGACGCGCGATCACGACGTCTATATCACCACCGAGGTCGGTCAGCATCAGATGTGGGCCGCCCAGCATTTTCATTTCGACGAGCCGAACCGCTGGATGACCTCCGGTGGACTGGGCACGATGGGTTACGGCCTGCCGGCGGCGATCGGCACGCAGCTCGCCCATCCCAATGCGCTGGTGATCGACATCGCCGGCGAAGCCTCGATCCTGATGAACATTCAGGAGATGTCGACGGCGATCCAGTATCGCTTGCCGGTCAAGGTCTTTATCCTCAACAACGAATATATGGGTATGGTGCGTCAGTGGCAGGAGCTGCTGCACGGCGGACGCTACTCCCATAGCTATTCGGAAGCCTTGCCGGATTTCGTGAAACTCGCCGAGGCCTTCGGCGCGAAGGGAATTCGCTGCGCCGATCCCGCAGGGCTCGACGCCGCCATTCAGGAAATGCTGGACTACGACGGTCCGGTGATCTTCGATTGCGTCGTCGACAAAGTGGAAAACTGTTTCCCGATGATCCCGTCCGGCAAGGCGCATAATGACATGCTGCTTGCCGAACTCTCCGACGACGCCGGTCTGGAGATCGGATCGATTATCGACGAAAAGGGCAAGATGCTCGTTTAGCCGCGCTGTGCAGCCCGTGCTGACAATGAAGGATAAGAATGAACGCTCCCGCTTCTCCGCCGTCGCCCTATTCCTCGGCGACCCATAATGCGAAGATCGAGTCGCATACGCTTTCCGTGCTTGTTGATAATGAGCCGGGCGTTCTGG
The DNA here is from genome assembly GCA_040399965.1 of Methylocystis sp. Classification (GTDB taxonomy): domain Bacteria; phylum Pseudomonadota; class Alphaproteobacteria; order Rhizobiales; family Beijerinckiaceae; genus Methylocystis. The sequence goes on from JBBARD010000004.1 coordinate 19,204, forward strand.
CGCGCGTCGTCGGCCTGTTTTCCGGGCGCGGGTATAATATCGAAAGTCTCACGGTCGCCGAGGTGGCGCACGCCGAACATCACTCGCGCATCACCATCGTCACCTCCGGCGCGCCGGAGACCATCGATCAAATCCATCATCAGCTCGAACGTCTCGTGCCGGTGCGTCAAGTGACCGATCTCACTGTTTCGAAACGCTCGCTTGAACGCGAGCTGGCGATGATCAAGGTGCGTGGGCGCGGCGAGAACCGCAGCGACGCCTTGCAGGTCGCCGAAGCTTTTCGTGCTCGCGTGGTCGACGCGACGACCGAGAGCTTCATTTTCGAACTGACCGGGAAACCCTCCAAGATCGATGAATTTGTCGATCTGATGCGTCCGATCGGGTTGGTCGAGGTGTCTCGCACCGGGGTCGCGGCGATCTCGCGCGGGCCGAAGCCGATTTGAAGCGCAAGGTTTTTGACCTTCGCGGCGCTGCAAAGTAGAAGAAGCCCCGCAATCGAAATTGTTAGCCGGCCTGGCGGCCGGCCTTGGCCATTCCTGGCGAAAACACCAGAGGGATCAATAGCATGCGCGTTTATTACGATCGGGACGCCGATATTAATCTGATCAAGGGCAAGAAGGTCGCCATCATTGGTTATGGTAGCCAGGGCCACGCCCACGCGCTCAATCTCAAGGATAGCGGCGTCGCCGAGATCGCCGTGGCGCTGCGTCCGGGCTCTTCTTCCGCGAAGAAGGCGGAGGGCGCCGGCCTCAAGGTCCTGACCGTGACGGACGCCGCCAAATGGGCCGACGTTGTCATGATGCTGACGCCCGACGAATTGCAGGCCGATATTTACGCCAATGAGCTTGCTCCCAATCTAAAGCAGGGCGCCGCGCTGCTCTTCGCCCATGGCCTCAACGTGCATTTCAATCTGATCGAGCCGCGCGCCGATCTTGACGTCGCGATGGTCGCGCCGAAGGGACCGGGCCACACCGTACGCGGCGAATATCTCAAGGGCGGCGGCGTGCCGACGCTGGTCGCAGTGCATCAGGACGCCTCTGGTAACGCCAAGCAGATCGCGCTGTCCTACGCCTCTGCGAATGGCGGCGGCCGCGCCGGCATTATCGAAACCACTTTCAGGGAAGAGTGCGAGACGGATCTCTTCGGTGAGCAGGTTGTGCTCTGCGGCGGCCTCGTCGAACTGATCCGTAACGGCTTTGAAACGCTGGTCGAGGCCGGCTATGCGCCGGAGATGGCCTATTTCGAATGTCTGCATGAAGTGAAGCTGATCGTCGACCTCATCTATGAGGGCGGCATCGCCAATATGAACTATTCGGTGTCTAACACCGCCGAGTATGGGGAATATGTTACTGGTCCGCGCATTATCACACCGGCGACCAAGGCCGAGATGAAACGGGTTCTTGACGATATTCAGACAGGTAAATTTACACGCGACTGGATGCTGGAGAATAAAGTCAACCAAACTTCTTTCAAGGCGGTGCGCGCCCGTAACGCTGCGCATCCCATCGAGGAAGTCGGCTCCCGTCTGCGCGCCATGATGCCCTGGATTGGCAAGAACAAGCTGGTCGACAAGGACCGTAACTAAGTCTGCGAGCGATTTTTGTGCAGGCGTCTCCGGGTTCATGCCGGAGACGCTTTTTTTTGACCGGGCATTTTCGGAAAGCGCGGGTCTTCTGCCATAGTGGCGGTCCCGCTTCATCCGGATATTCTCGCCCGTGCCTCTTTCGTTGAAATTTCATCTACTCGATGTCTTCGCCGACCGGCCCTTTCGCGGCAATCCGCTGGCGGTCGTCGAAAACGCCGACGCCCTCGCGCCCGCCGAGATGCAGGCGATCGCGCGCGAGTTTAATTTCAGCGAGACGATTTTTCTTTTCGAACCGCTCAACCCGGTTCATGCGTCGCGCGCCCGTATTTTCACGCCCCGCCGGGAGTTGGCTTTCGCCGGCCATCCGACGGTCGGCGCAACCGCGCTGATCGCTCAGACGCGCGGGCGTGACGTGCTGCAGCGCAGCAGCCTGACCATGGCCATAGAGAGCGAGGCTGGCGTGCTGCGCTGCGAAGCGCGTTTCGCCGGCGACTCATTGGTTTATGCGCAGGTCGCGTTGCCATCGCCGCCCCGATCGCCGCGCGCCGCGCCTTCTGTCGCCGCGCTAGCCGCCGCGCTCTGCCTGCCCGAGGCGGAGATTGGTTTCGGCGCCCACAGGCCGAGCGTCTTCGACGCCGGCTCCCCCTTCCTCTTTGCCCCGGTGAAGTCCCGCGCGGCGCTGGAAAGCGCAAAACCCGATCCGGCGCTCTTTTTTCTCGCGTTGCGCGAGGTAATTGGCGTCTATCTCTACACGCTGGAGACAATTGAGCCGACGAGCGCCATTCACGCGCGCATGCTGGCGCATGATCTGGGTTTCGAAGAGGACCCGGCGACTGGTTCTGCGGCGGCGGCCTTTGCCGGCGTTGCGATGGCTTTCGAGCAGCCCGAGGAAGGTGAACACGAAATCCATATCGAGCAGGGGGACTCAATGGGACGCCCGTCGCGCATCACTTTGTTCATGTCGATCGAAAACAACGAACTCGCCGATGTCGCCATCGGCGGTCTGGTGCGTCCCTGGGGCGAGGGAGTCCTGCGATTGTGAGCGAGACCCCGCGCGTTTTCGATGTTGATCGTCTTATCTGTCGTCGTGTTGATTATGCATGGCCGTATGAACGCGACAATGCTCTCGCTATCCGGAGCCATTGGACGGCCCGTGTGCTTCAGACCCCATCGCTTTACGATGGCCGCGTTTTGCTGGCTAACTGTTTCGAAACCAAAAGCGATGATCTGGGCTCATACCTGCTGATGGACGTTTTCGAGACCAGTTTTTCCGCCTTTCTCGCGTGGCGCGAGACCGGCTGGCCAGACAGATCGGTCTACAACTGCTTTTCGATGCCGGCGGTTCGATCCTGCGACGGCGGCTTTCTGGTGGGCGAAATGACCACGGATCATTCTGTCGCGGGCGCGTTGTATTTTCCTTGCGGCACGCCGGACCCTTCCGATCTGGACCAGGCGGGCGGCGTCGATCTTTTGGGCAGTCTGACGCGCGAACTGGCCGAGGAAACCGGTCTCGACGCCGGGAGGGGCAAGCCCGGACCGCACTGGACAATTGTTGTCGATGGACAAAGGATCGCCTGCGTCCGAACCATCCACTGGCCCGAGCCCTCGGCCTCTCTTGTCGCCGAGGCTCGGGGGCGGATCGCCGGGCAGAAGCGGCCCGAACTGGCGGATGTCCATATATTCGCGCCGCTGTCTGAGCTTTCCGATCCTCGTCTTCCACAGTATATGACGGCTTTCCTCAGTCGCGCCTTTGGTCGCGGCAAGGGATGAATTTCTCGCCATCGCCGTGTAGATTGCTCATTATGTCTCGTCTGAACGCAACAGGGTCTGTCGAAACCGCGATCCCATCTACAGATACGCGCGTCTCAGCCATTCTTGATGGTCTGAACGGCCGTTCGATCGTTTTCGTCGGCATGATGGGATCGGGAAAAAGCGCTATCGGCCATCGTCTGGCGGCGAGGCTGGGATTGCCCTTCGTCGACGCCGACGCTGAAATCGTCGCCGCAGCCGCCGGTCTGACTATTCCGGAGATTTTCGCCAGATACGGCGAGAGCTATTTTCGCGATGGCGAGCGACGAGTCATTATGAGACTGCTTAATGGCGGACAAGCGGTGCTCGCCACCGGCGGCGGCGCTTTCATGGATCCGCGCACCCGTGCGAGGATTGCGGAACAGGGAGTCTCGATCTGGCTCGACGCTGATCTCAAGACGCTCTTGAAACGGGTGCGACGCAAAAACGATCGTCCACTGCTTCATACTGCGGATCCTGAAGCGACGCTGCGAAAGCTTCTCGACATTCGCACGCCAATTTATGGCATGGCCGACATTCGGGTTCCATCGCACGACGCCCCGCAGGAAGTCATGGTCGACGAAACAATGGATGCGCTGGTGCTTGGTCTCGCCGGTCTGGATCAAACGCGTCGCCCGGCGCGGGAACAGGAATTCGCCAGAGTTATGTCGCATCTTCATCCGCATCGCGGAGCAATGGAAACAGACGCCGGCCATCGTGAGAACGTTCGCGTCGAACTGGCCGGACGCGCCTATGACATTGTCATTGGCGCGAATCTTGTCGCCGAGGCTGGCGCGCGGATCAACGCGATTGCGCCGGGCGCGGCCTGCGCCATTGTCACTGATGAAAATGTCGCTCGTCTTCATTTGCCGGCGCTCCAGGAAAGCCTTTCCGCAGCCGGCGTCAGACACACGACAATCGTCGTAAAGCCAGGCGAGGCGTCGAAGTCTCTTGGCGTCTTCGGACGCGTTTGCGACGAGGCGCTGGCGGCGAAGATCGAGCGACGGGATATTGTTGTCGCTTTTGGCGGCGGCGTCGTTGGCGATCTGGCGGGCTACGTCGCGTCAAGCCTTCGGCGCGGATCGCGCTTTATTCAAATTCCGACGACCCTGCTGTCGCAAGTCGACTCCTCCGTCGGCGGTAAGACGGGGATCAACTCCGCGCACGGCAAGAATTTGATCGGAGCCTTTTACCAGCCGGCGCTGGTGCTTGCCGATGTCGACGTGCTGAAAACCCTTCCGATCCGCGAATTTCGCGCCGGATACGCCGAGGTGGTCAAATACGGCGTGATCGGCCACAAACGTTTCTTCGAATGGCTTGAGGCCGACGCCGACGCCGTTTTCAACAGTCGCGCTGAGCAGATCTGCGCTGTCGCCGTAAGTTGCGAAAGCAAGGCGGCGATCGTCGCCCGAGACGAAACCGAACAGGGCGACCGCGCCCTTCTTAATCTCGGTCATACCTTTGGCCACGCCTTCGAATCTCTGGCGCAATATGATGGCGCCCGACTGGTGCATGGCGAGGGGGTTGCGATCGGCATGGTCTGCGCCGCGCGTTTCTCCGCGCGTCTGGGACTTTGTTCGGGCGACGACGCGGACCGGCTCGAGAGTCATCTCGCCTGCGTAGGCCTGCCGACGAAAATCTCCGATATTCCCGGCTGGCGCGACAATGCGCAATCCATATTGGAGGCCATGTATCAGGACAAGAAAGTTGAGGGCGGCGCGCTGACTTTCATCTTGATGCGGGGCATTGGCGAGGCCTTCGTCGCAAAGGGCGTGGATCCACAGGATGTGCGCGCCTTTCTCGATGACGAACTGAGGCGAGAGTAAACCGTATGCATGGTCTTGGCGCCGGCGTTCCGGGAGGCGATTTATGGGCCGATATCCTGATCGTTGTCCTGTGCATTTTCCTTTCGGCCTTCTTTGCCGGCTCTGAAACAGCGCTAACCGCCGCCTCGCATGGCCGCATGCATACGCTGGAGAAAGAGGGCGATCGCCGCGCCGCCGCCGTCAATCGCCTCTTGCGCCAGCGCAACAGAATGATCGCCGCGTTGCTGATGGGCAACACGCTTGTCACCATCGGCAGTTCCGCCTTCACGACGAGCGTACTCAACTCGCTCGTCGGCGAGAATGGCGCTGTTTACGCTACGATCATCATGACGGCGTTATTGCTCGTCTTCGCGGAAGTTTTGCCCAAAACCCTGGCCATTAACTATCCCGACGCCGTGTCGTTGCGGGTTGCGAAAATCATCAGTCCCTTCGTCTCGGTTTTTGGGCCAGTGCTTGCAGCGGTCGAGTTCATTGTCCGGTCGGTGTTGAAACTTGTCGGCGTCGATATCGTACATGGGCGGGCCATGCTGTCGCCCTACGAGGAGCTGAAAGGCGCGGTCGATATCCTGCACGAAGAGGGAAATGTTGAGCGCGCCGCGCGCGACATGTTTGGAGGTGTGCTCGATTTGCAGGTTCTGCATGTGGCGGACGTCATGATTCACCGCACAAAGATGCGCACCATCGACGCCGATCTGCCGCCGGTGCAGATTGTCCGCGAAGTCCTCTCCTCCCCTTTCACCCGTATGCCGCTCTGGCGCGAGCGGCCTGATAATTTTGTCGGCGTTCTGCACTCGAAGGATCTGTTGCGCGCGCTCGACGCCGCCGGCGGCGACGCCTCCAAAATCGATATCGACGAGGTGATGTTCGCGCCGTGGTTCGTGCCGGAGGCGACGACTCTGGAGGATCAGCTCGAAGCGTTTTTGAAGCGCAAGACGCATTTCGCGCTGGTCGTCGACGAATATGGCGAGGTGATGGGGCTCGTCACGCTGGAGGATATTCTCGAGGAGATCGTCGGCGACATTCGCGACGAGCACGATCTTGCCGTTCAGGGCGTGCGGCCGCAGCCTGATGGTTCAGTTCTGGTCGATGGCGCCGCGCCGGTGCGTGATCTTAATCGCGTGATGGCGTGGGATCTCCCTGACGAGGAGGCGACGACTATCGCCGGGCTTGTAATTCATGAAGCCGGCGCCATTCCCGAAGCCGGACAGATTTTCACCTTTCACGGATTCCGTTTCGAAGTGATGCGGCGCGTGCGCAATCGGGTAACGGCGCTTAAGGTTACGCCGCAGGAAACGCAGGCTGAAGGCTGATGATCCTCAAGAGCGCTGCACGCCCAAGAGATACCGCTTCGGCGAAAGATGGCGTTATAAGACCCAAGACCAAGACCAGCGATACAGTTCATTCAGAGCGGAAAATTCTCTAGGCTTGCGCCGTCAGGGTCACGCGGAGACCTTCGCGCTCGAAGGCAATGTCCGCGTCACCGCCGAACTGCCGCGCCAGCACATTGCGGATCAGATAATGTCCAACGCCGTAGGGCTGGGGATGTTCGAGCAGGGGCCCGTCGCGCTCCACCCAGATCAGCCTCATGCGATCGGGGGCATTCGGTTCAATTTGCCACGAGATAGTGACGCCGCCGGAGTCCGTCGACAAAGCACCATGTTGTTCCGCGTTGGTCAATAGCTCGTGCAGCGCCATTCCAAGGGCGAGGGCGACCTCCGATCGAAGGTCAATATCTGGGCCGCTCATCTTGATGCGGTCTGCCCATTGTTTGTCAATCACCGTTTCGACCAGTTCGAGCAGGGGCGTTTGCGCCCATGATTTGCGCACCAGCAAAGTCGAGATGCGGCTGAGACATTGAACGCGTTCGTTGAAAGCAGCGCGGAAATCATTAAAATTGTTTGCCGTTCGGGCGGTGATGTTGGCGATGCCCTGGATCATCGCCATCGCGTTGTTGACGCGGTGATGCAGCTCAAGATCCATCACGCGACCGTGTTCGCGTGCGGCACGGATTTCGCTCTGATCGGCGGCGATGCGGCTGCGTTTTTCTTGCAGCCGCGAATGTATCTGCTGCAGTTGTTGTGCGACGGCGTCGATGTCCGCAACGCCGGTCGAACGCCAGGCAACTTCCGAGTCCTTGCCGATCTCCGTCGCAAAATCGGCAAGACTTTTCCTGGCCGCCCGGCTTTTCTCGCCGGCGACGTAGAGCAGGGCGATCGCACCTATTGATAGAACCAGAGCGCTGGCGAGCAAAAGGGTCGTCACGCCGCCAGCGTCGCCGATCCCGCTGGCTGTCTCCGCCGCCTGCACAGCTGGCGCGCTCATGAAGATGGCGCCGGAGCCGACGCCAGCGCCCAGCCTCGTCAGACAGTCCGGGCGGCAGTCCGGGCGATGAGGGGGGAGGGTCCGAGGGTTCGGGACGTTGATCACGCGGGACTGGACTCCAGAACTTTAGATCTTTTGGGAAAAGAATTAGTACTGACGTGGAGTTTTTCGATCCTCGATCGCCCGATCCGCCCCCGTCGGCCCGTCGCCGGTGAGGCCCAGGAGTTCCGCCAGCCGGGCGCGGGCGCGATTAAGTCTGCTTTTGACCGTCCCGACGGCAATGTTGCAGATTTGGGCGGCCTCTTCGTAGGAGAGCTCTGTTACGCCGATCATCAGGAGTATCTCCCTTTGATCGGGGGGAAGCAGATTAATGGCCCGCTGCATGTCGCGCATGGAGGCGGAGGATTCCTGTTCCCCGCCCACGGCGATCTGGCCGGCGTGGACGTGATCGCTGTCCTGAACTTCTCTCGAGAGTTTTCGATACTGATTGAAATAGGTGTTGCGAAGGATTGTCACCAGCCAGGCGCGAAAATTGGTGCCCGTCTCGAATGATCCGGCGTGAGACCAAGCCTTGACAAGCGTTTCCTGCACGAGATCGTCGGCGACGGAGGTCGAGCCTGAAAGGGAGAGGGCGAAGGCGCGCAGATAGGGCATCTCCGCCACCATCATGTCCGCGAAAGGATCGCCGCTCATTCTTTTCCGCGCTGTTTGGCCTCTAGACGCGCAAGCAGAACGGCGAGTTTGTCAGGTATCGGCTGGTGAACGAGGTCGTCGCAAAAATTGCGGAAGACCCGGCCAAGCTGTTCCTGCACTCTCGGGTCAAGAGACGGCGTATCTTCCGCCAGTTCCTCTCCCTTATCGGTCGCCGCGTTACGTCGTCCGTTGGCAGGAGAGTGACCGTCCTCGTTCATCGTCATCGAAAATTCCGTGACCTTCCAGAAAAATGGGGGGAAGACTTGCGTCCTGACTTTGACGACGCCTCTAGTTAACCCGCCACAGGGGGCGAATGTTCCCGCTCGGGAAGGGAGTTTCGAAGGGTCGAGGACAGGCCGGCGGTTTCTTGCCGGAAGCCTTCCAAGCCTTTAAGTCAGGGTTCTGTCTTGCGAAGGGCTATGGTTGTCGACATGAACATCTCCAGAGAGATCGCCCCACATCTTCCTTATCTCCGGCGATTCGCCCGCTCGCTTTGCGGCTCGCAAAAGAGCGGTGACGCCTATGTTGTCGCCACGCTGGAAGCACTCATCGACGACACGGGCTCCTTTCCCGCAGGCGTATCGCCCAAGGTCGGTCTCTATCAAGTTTTCATGACCTCATGGGGGTCGATTCCGCTCAATATTGCCGACGATCCGGACGAGGATCTCACTGCGGCGCAGCATAACATCAGCCAGCTCACCCCCAGGTCGCGGCAAGCCTTTCTGTTGCGTACAGTTGAAGGGTTTACACCCGACGAAGTGGCGACGATTCTCTCCGTTACCCCCACCGAGGTTGAGGCTTTGATCGCCGAAGCGGGTCGGGAGATCGCCCAGCGTGTGGCGACCGATGTGCTGATCATTGAAGACGAGGGCTTGATTGCTCAGGATATCCAGTTCATTTGCGAAGATCTGGGCCACCAGGTGATTGGCGTGGCGCGCACTCATGGCGAGGCGCTGGCGCTGGCGAAAACGCGCCGGCCAGGGCTGATTCTTGCCGATATTCAACTCGCCGACGGCACCTCCGGCCTCAATGCCGTGAACGATCTTCTGGCGTTGACGGATTCGCCGGTCATATTCATCACTGCCTATCCCGAGCGTTTGCTCACCGGCGAACGGCCTGAGCCGGCTTTCCTTATCAGCAAACCCTACCGGATCGACATGGTGAAGGCGACGATCAGCCAGGCGCTGTTCTTCGATAAAAAAGTGCGTCGCGACACCTGAAGCCCTGGAGGCCCGCTTGGCGTCCGGCTATTCACTAATGATCCATGGCGGCGCCGGGGCGATCAGCGAACCGGGGCGTTTCGAGCCCTCGCTTCGTCGCATCGTCGCCGCCGGCGCCGCAGCGCTCGATCAGGGCGCAACGGCGCGCGACGCCGTCAGTCTCTGCGTGACGCTGCTTGAGGACGATCCGCTCTTCAACGCCGGTCTTGGCTCAGTGCTCAACGCCAAAGGCCGCGCCGAATGCGATGCGGGGATCATGGACGGCCGCGATCTCATGGCCGGCGCTGTCGCCGGGGTCGGGCGGATCAAAAACCCTATCCTCGCCGCACGCGCCGTTATGGAGAAAAGTCCACATGTTTTTCTGATCGGCGCGGGCGCCGAGGAGTTCGCCGCCGCCCATGGAGTCGCGCTGGTGGCGGAGAGCTATTTCCGGACGCCGGAACGTCTGCAGGATCTGGCCCGCGCGAAAGCCCGCAACGAGACCGCGCTGGATCATGTTGCGCCTTCGGCGGAGAAACTCGGTACAGTCGGCGCGGTTGCGCGTGACCGCGCCGGCAATCTCGCCGCCGCGACCTCAACGGGCGGCATGACCAATAAATTACCCGGCCGGGTTGGCGATTCGCCGGTGATCGGCGCCGGCGTTTTCGCCGATAACGCCAGTTGCGCGGTGTCCTGCACGGGCGTCGGCGAGCATTTTCTGCGCACCTCGCTTGCCCGCATGGTCGGTTTTTTGATTGAGGATCAGGGGCTGGATACGCAGGCGGCGACTGATGCGGCGATAGAACGATTGATCGGGAAGGTTGGCGGCGTCGGCGCGCTCATCGTCGTCGGGCGCGACGGCGTCTGCGCGCGCGCCCGAAGCGCCCCCGGTTTACTGTCCGCCTTGGCGCACGATGGGGTCATTGAGGTATCGACGCGATGATCGCGGATGGAACGGCCGGGCGGCCCGCTCACCGCACAAGAAGTTTGCGGGTTGCGCCGCGCAACCAGGCGCGCGTTGCAGGATCGGCTCGCGGCGAAAGCATCTTGCGAACGCGCGCGTGATAGGCGTCCAGCCAGTCGATTTCCCCGGGCGTCAAGAGCTTTTCATCAATGCAGGCCAGATCAAAGGGCGCCAGCGTGATCGTCTCGAAGCCATACATCTCGCGTTCGCCGCCCTTGATGGGCCGTGTCTCGACGATCACGAGATTTTCGAGGCGAATCCCATATTCGCCGGCGCGGTAGTAGCCCGGCTCGTTGGAGAGAATCATGCCCGGTTGCAGCGGGGTCGAGTCGAGCCGGGAGATGCGTTGCGGTCCTTCATGGACCGATAGATAGACCCCGACGCCATGGCCAGTGCCATGATCGAAATCGAGGCCCGCCTCCCAAAGGGGCCGCCGGGCGAAGGCGTCCAGTTGCGCCCCCGTCGCGCCTTTCGGGAAGACGGCGCAGGCGATGGCGATGTGGCCCTTGAGCACGCGCGTATAATGTTCGCGAAATTGTTTCGACGGTCGACCGACCGCGACAGTGCGCGTCACATCCGTGGTGCCGTCGAGATATTGCCCGCCGCTATCGACCAGATAAACGCCCTTGCCTATCGGAAGATTGCTTTTTTCGGTGACGCGATAATGCGGGATCGCCGCATGTTCGCCGAAGGCGGAAATCGTCGGAAAGGAGATATCGCGCAGATCGCCGTTGTCCCGCCGGAAAGTTTCGAGCGCCTGGGCGGCCGAGATTTCGGTCAGACCGCCTTTCGGCGCAGCCATGGAAAACCAGGCCAGAAAACGCGTCAGCGCCAGCCCGTCGCGGATATGCGCTTCGCGGGCGCAGGCCAACTCCGACGCATTTTTTACCGCCTTCGGCAGCGACGCCGGATCGGCCACGATCTTGGGTTCGCCGCCGGCCTCGCGCAGCAAGTCGACGAGTTTCGACGGCGCCGTAGCGGCGTCGAAGAGAACCGTCGCGCCGTCGCGGCCCAATCGCGTCAATGTTTCGGTCAGGGCCGTTGACGGAAGAAGCTCAAGATATTTCTCCAGCACGCTGCGGGTTTTGACGTCGATCTTGGCGGAATCGATAAATAGCGACGGTTGACCTGTGCTTGGCAGCAGCGCGAAACACAGGGCGATAGGGGTATGAGCGACATCGGCGCCGCGCATGTTGAACGTCCAGGCGATGGCGTGCGGATCGGAGAGCAGGGCGGCGTCGGCCCCGCCGAATTGCGCACGCAGGCGCTTGATTTTGGCGCTGACGGAGGCGCCGGCGAGGCGCGTCGGGTAGGGCGTCACTTTACCGGCGGGTTCAGCCGGTCGGTCGAGCCAGATCGCGTCGATAGGGTTATCCTCGAGGCGCACCAGCGTGACGTTTTTACCTTCCAGCGCCTTGCGGAAACGTCCGATCTGATCGCTCGTATGCAACCAGGGATCGTAACCAATGCGGGAGCCCTCCGGAGCGTTTTCGGCGAGCCAGCCGGACGGCGCGATTGAGGAAACATCCAAGGGCGTCATCACCCGGGGATCGATTTCGCTCCTTACCTGAATAACGTAACGGCCATCGACGAAAATCGCCGCTTTCGTCGCCAGAACGACAGCAAAGCCGGCGGAGCCGGTAAAGCCGGTCAGCCAGGCCAGCCGCTCGGCGGATTTCGGAACATATTCGTTCTGATGGGCGTCAGCGCGCGGCACAAGAAATCCGTCGAGACCGCGCCCGGCCAGCGCGGCGCGCAGCAAACTCATGCGCGCGGCGCTGTCGCTGGCGTCTGCGGAATCGGCGAAAGACTGGAATTTGGCTTCAAACATAATTGATAGCTAGTCGCCCCGAGGCTGGGCGGCAACTGTCAATCCTCATCGTCCGGGTCAAGACCGTCATTATCTGCCGGAAGGGACTGCGCGCCGCCCCGGCGCAGCAGAAGCGTCGCCCAGCCGTCGATGTCGATGCGACGGGCGAGGGCGAAGCCCTGTCCGCGATAGGCCGAAAGCACGCCCGGCGCATCGCGGGCGAGCAGGCCGGAGAGCACCAGTTCGGCGCCGTCGGCGGCCGCAGCGGCGAGCGAGGGGGCGAGCAGGCGTAATGGCCTGGCCAGAATATTGGCGAAGATCAGGTCGTATTGCCCGACCAGCGCAGGATGGCGGAGGCCGCTTGCGACCACCGGCCGCACATAGGCGCCGGCGGCGTTGGCGCGGGCGTTGGCGCGGGCGGTTTCGACCGCGACGGGGTCAATGTCGCCGCAGGACACCGGCTGGCGCAACAGCCGCGCGGCTGCGATGGCAAGCACGCCGGTGCCGCAGCCAACGTCGAGGACGCGTTGCGGACGTCGCCGCTTGACGATGCCGTCGAGCATCTGGAGACAGCCCAGCGTCGTCCCGTGATGGCCGGTGCCGAAGGCCAGCGCCGCCTCAATCTCGACTCCCACGTCATTGGCGCGCAACCGCCCGCGATCATGCGACCCATGCACCACCAGTCTGCCAGCCCGCACCGGCCTGAGGCCGGCGAGGGCGTTCTGCACCCAGTCCTGTCTGGCGATCTGCTCGAGACGAGCAGCCTGCGCCGTTGCGGCGTCGCTGACGGCGGCGACCAGCTCCCGCACCGCCGTTTCGTCAGGCGGATCGGCGAAATAAACCTCAACCGCCCAGGTCGCGCCGTCCGGCTCCTCGAAGGCGGCGGCGGCGGTCTCGGCGGGGTCGAAGGTTTCGACGAAGATATCGGCGATGGCGCGGGCGCGACGTTCGTCGCAGGCGAGGCGCAACACATGGCTGGCGCCGTTGGGGGGCAGTCCTTCAAGCATCAGCGCGCTTAGCATGTCGGCGGCGGGGCGTCATCCGGTCGCCGTTCCGTCGCCGACGTCGGTTTGCGCGAATGTTTCTGGCTTCTCCGCGAATGTTTCTCAAGCCGCGCAGTTTATCCGCCCCTTGCCCAGCGCCTTGGCCCCTGTATTGTCCGGACGGGCAGAAACCGGGGACTCGCACGGGGGATGACGGAAAAACTCACCATCTGCCTTGTCGGGCCGAAAGCAGGCGGCAAGTCGTCGCTGCTCGCCGCGTTGACGGAATGCGTGGCGCAAGGGGCCTTTGGCTATTCTCCAAGACTGCGTCCGGCGATTCAGCCCCTCCGTGAAAAGGATTTTCGCGCCGCCTTGTCCGAGGTGCGTCCCGCCGATTTTCTGGCCCATGAAGAGGGCGAGTACGAACGTCTTCAGCGCGATTTTGCGCAGGGCGGCGTCGCCACCGACACGCTCGACACCTACGAGTATTATTTCCGCCTCACGGTGAATGGCGAGGCGCCGCCGGCGACGCTCACCCCGGGACCCTGGTTGCTGGAGATCGTCGATTCCGCCGGCGAAATCGCCGTCCCGCCCGATGGCGTGGAGATCGCCATTCTTGACGACGTGAAAACCAAACTGGCGCGTCAATTGCTGGCCTGCGAGGCGGTCGTTCTGGTTTTGCCGCTGGTGCGGCTGGAGGATTCTTTCTGGATTGGCGCCCTGACGCGATTGATCGATCGCCTTGTGATCGCGCCGGAGAAAAAACTTCGACGTTTCGTCGTCGTGTTTTCGCATTACGAGCGGCTGTTCGTGCGTCTGGGTCCGAGCGCCTTCACCTACGCCTGCGATCCGGCGGTGGCGCGACATGTTCTCAGCCGCGCCCTGCGCCGCGCCCAATGGCTGGAGCGCTTGCGGGCGCTTGAGGCCGTTAACGGCGGCGCGCGCGTGCGCTTCACCGTCGCTTCGGCCTATGGCTTCACCAAGCGTTTCCAGAACCCCAACATCGATCCGCATCAGCCCGGCGAACGCCGTTTCCGACGCGCCGGTCTTGAGGGCGCCCGCGCCGCCGGGGAATTCTGGCGTCCGTTTCTGACAGCCGAGCCGTTTCTCTACGCCGCGCTCGGACTGGACAGCGCTTTCACCTTTTCTTTCTCGCAGCTCGACGCGCGCGCAGCAGGAAACGACGGGTCGTCAATCATCGATTAAAGTCTCACGATTAATATGCATTCGTCGTCAACCGTCGGCGGATGTCTTCCCCAGTGAGCGCAATCACTTCTACCGTGGTCGAGGCGGCGATCGATGTCCGGCGGCTGCATTACGGCAAGCTCGTCGATGCGGCGACGGGCGCCGTGCCATCCCAATCCGGCTATGAGGTCACGCGCCGCTCGCTCGATCTCGAACCTTCTCTCGTCGGACATCTGTCGCCGGCGCGGCTGATCGGTCGCCGGCGTTTCGATCCCGATGCGATCGAGACGCCGGCGTTGCGCTCTGGATGTTTTGTCGCCCGCACGACGGCGGGCGACGCCACGGCGTTAATGCGCGCTCGCTTCCGCCCGGAGGACGGCGAGAACGGCGGCGCGCGCCGGCATCAGCAGTCGTCGGTCTGGGTTGTCGCTTTCGACGACTGGCGTCGTTTTCCCGCCGCATGTCTCGCCATCGCGGCGAGTCACCTGCGCGCCGATCCAGACTTTGCCGCAGAATCGGCGGTCGATCGGCTTGCCGAGACGCCTAGTCGCTGGCGCTTTCAAAGGCTCGACGTGGATCGGGCGCGAGACGTTTTATTGCGCGCGTCCTGGGGGTGCGACATGCTCGAATTTTTTCTGGATGCGGCGTCGTCGGATACGGCGTCATGTCTGGACTTCGACGCGCGGGACTTCGCGAACGAGCGGGATTTCCTGGCCGCGGCCGGCTTCGCTCTGCAATCCTTGTCGGCCTCCTATCCGCGCTGGCGAGACGTCAGCGTCGCCTGCGGACTCGCGCATCCCGCGCCGGGCGTGTGTCTGCGTTACAGCCCCGATCATGAATCGCAAGGGTCCTTGTCCGAAGCGGCCTAGGCGAATTACCCGCCTTCCGCGCCAAGCCCTGCGTCAATCTCCTCCGTCAGATACCGCTCCAGCCCCGTTGGCCGGCGTCGCCGGCTGCGCGCCGCGATCGGATCGGCGTAAAAGGCGCGCGGCCCCGCGTCCTCTTCGACGCCGTCGAGAGCTTGTCCCAGTGTCGAGCGCAGGGCGCGGCCGCCGCGCTGCCTGAGCGCCGCATTCAGGCGCTGCTCCGCCTGGGCGATGGTGACGTTATCAACGACATAGGCGCCGCTACGCGCGACATGCGCAATCTCGTCGCGCACAAGCCGGTTGAGAATAGCCGTCAAGTTCTCGCGCACTGCTGGCGGCAAGGCCAGGATCGTCGGCGCGCCGGGGGCGATTTCGCTCATATCGCCAGGCAGGGGCCGCGCGACGCGCAACATCGCCTTCATGGCGCGGATCTCAACCGGCTCATCTTCGTCGTCGGTCATATCCAGGGGCGTCGCGAAGTGTCGTCGCTCACGCGCTTCGAAGCCGCGTTTGAAAATCTCTGAAAGGAATTTCATGATGAAAAGGAAGGCGTCCTGCGCCATGGCGACGCACATCGCCATGGTCGAGTCTGGCGTGAAGCTCCAGAAGGCCTCGCGGGCCAGTTCGAATTTGTTGCGCTCAGACGAATGTGCGCGCAAAAAGGCGTCGCTTGTTTTCAAGAAGCCGCGCACATCCTCGTCGCTCAATCCCAGCGCCTTGCCGGCGACGACGCAGGCGTCAACCGCCGCTTTCGCTGCGTTGAAGCCATCGCTGGCGGCGTTTTTATCGGACGCTGGCGCCTTGCGGATTTTGCCGACGATGGCGTTCAGTTCGTCGCGCAGGCCCGACTCCATGCCGCATTTTTGATTGTAGGCGGCGCGGGCGGCGAGACGGTCGTCGCGCGCGGAAAGCAAATCGCGGGCTTCGCCCTGCGGCTCGCATGCGAAATCGCGGGCGATGGCGGCGGGCGCGGCGTTGGCCTGGCGCGCGGCGGCGAGGATGGGTTCGCATAATGGCTTCGCTGCGCGCACGCGCGACCAGGTGGGATCGACCCGCAACTGATCGCTGAGCGCGGCGAGTTCACGCAAATTGCCGTCGAGGTCGGGCGCCGCCTCCAGCTTCGAAGCGGATTGCACGGGACCGCTCTGCGCCGCTTCGGCTTTCTGTTTCAGAGGGATCAGCCTGGCGGCAAGGGCGTCGCGTTTCTTGAGCGCATTGGCCCGCTCCGCCGTCGGGCCGGCAAGGGTGCGACGAATCGTAGCCACCCGTTGCAGCGCCTCCTGAGCCTTCGCCTGGTGGGCCCGGCAATTGGGGCCGCAGGTCGCCCCCTGATTGTCGAGACCATGGGCGGCGTCGACGGCGAGTTGCTCCTCCTGCCGGGCGGTGGCGGAAAGCTGATCGATTTCCCCCTGTTTGGATTTGATGATTTCGTCGAAGGCGGCGGCGCTTTTTTCCAGCGTCGCGATCTCTTCCTGAGTTTCGGCCATCTGTCGGGCCGCTGTTCTCGCCGATTCAAGTTCGAGGGCGGCCTGTCGGGCCGCCTGTGCAAGGACAGCGCGCTGGGCGTCCTGATTCATGCGAATCGTCTCGCGCAGCGCCGGTCCCGCCTCCCGGGCCGACTGGATCAGCGAGGCGAGACTGGCGAGATAGGCCCGGAAGGTCGACGTCTGGGCGAGACGGGCGGCCTCCGCTTCGCCGGCGGCGGCGATTTGCTTGGCGGCCGGCAACATTACCTCGGCGGCCAGTTCGTTGGGTTGCAACTCGGCGACGATCTTGCGCGAGGAAAGCTTGAAGATGTTGTTATAATAATAGGTAAAGGAGAAGAAGGCGGAAATCGAGAAGACAAAGCCGAAGACCAGCGCCGTCACCAGAGTCTTGATGATCATTCGCTCGCGCGCCATGCGTCGATGGGCAATGAGCGCCGCCAGATCGGCTCCCAGCGACCAGGAGGTCGAGGCCAGCATGATCAGAATCGCCGAGGTGGCCACCAGGGCGCCCACGATCCCGACCGGATCTCCCGGCTCCTTCTGCATGATATCGATCATGCCGGAGGAGGTCGTGTAAAACACCCAGGCCAGAACGGGCAGGGCGACGGCCATCCCGACGCGCCCAAGATCGATCCGTCCAGCCCAGAGATGGCGTACGGGAGTCGCAAGGATATGAAATAAATTATCTTTCCTCGGCTCCGCCGCTTCCGGAGCCGACGGCGTCGGCGCAATCGTCATGGGGGAGGCCGCCCCGACGAAACATGGGACGGCGGCGTGTGCGCTCGGTTCATCGGTCGATTGCTCCGGGGGTCGCGTCGCGTCCTTCTGATTGCCGCTCTCATGCCCGAAAAGAGACTGATTTTGTCCCTATGGCAAGGCTGTCGGCGGGGAAATCGGCGGCAGGGTCGCCGATTTCCCCGCTGCGTCGTTTCATGCTAGATGGCCAAATGGCGAACGCTCGTGGTTTGTTCCGCGCCGGCGCCTTTTGTCTCGCAGTCCCTTGAAGGCTCGCGTATCACAACAGGAAACTGCCGTGTCCATACCTCTCCGCTACATCGCGAAAATCGGCGCCTATATTGTCAAGCAACATCTGATGGGCGTGAAGCGCTATCCGCTCGTCCTGATGCTCGAACCGCTCTTTCGCTGCAATCTGGCCTGTTCCGGCTGCGGCAAGATCGACTACCCCGATCACATTCTCAACAAGCGCCTGTCCGTCGAGGAGTGTCTCGAATCGGTGGATGAATGCGGCGCGCCCGTTGTGGTGATCGCCGGCGGCGAACCGCTTCTGCACAAGGATTTGCCGCAGATCGTCGAGGGCATTGTCGCGCGCGGCAAATTCGCCATTGTTTGCACCAACGCGCTGCTGCTCGGCAAAAAAATCGATCTATACAAGCCCAGCCCCTATTTCACCTGGTCGATCCATCTCGATGGCGACAAGGAGATGCATGACAAGGCTGTCTCGCAGGAGGGCGTTTACGAGCGCGCCGTCGAGGCGATCAAACTCGCCAAGTCAAAAGGTTTCCGCGTCACCACCAACAGCACCTTCTTCTCTGACGCTGATCCGGAGCGGGTCGCCAAATTCCTCGACGAAACGACCGCGCTCGGCGTCGATGGCATGACAGTGTCGCCGGGTTACGCCTATGAGCGCGCGCCCGATCAGACGCATTTCCTTAATCGTCAGCGCACCAAGGAACTTTTCCGTGGGATCCTCTCGCGCGGGCGCGGCGGAAAGGCCTGGGAATTCCAGCAGTCCGGACTGTTCATGAATTTCCTCGCCGGCAATGAAAGCTATTATTGCACGCCCTGGGGCAATCCGCTCCGCACCGTTTTTGGCTGGCAGCGTCCCTGCTATCTGCTTGGCGAAGGTTATGTGCCGACTTTCAAGCAATTGATGGAAGAAACCGATTGGGATTCCTATGGCGTCGGCAATTACGAGAAATGCGCTGATTGCATGGTGCATTCCGGCTTTGAGGCGAGCGCGGTCAACGACGCCGTGCGGCGACCGTGGAAAGCTGCGGCTGTAGCGCTTCTTGGCGTGCGCACGGATGGACCAATGGCTCCCGACATTTCGCTCGAGAATCAGAGACCCGCGCAATATGTCTACGACGAAAACGTCGCCCGGCTGTCAGAGACCCGCGAGCACGAGGCGAAGCAGCGGGCCGACCAACGGTCCGACGCGGCCTAGGGTGGCGAAAGCCGCACGGGAATCCAGTCCCGTGCGGATCAATTCGCCGATCTGACCCGGCGCGCGAATCAGTTCGCGCGCCACATAGCCCTGATCGATGTCGCCTTCCGGCGTAATCGCTTTCGCCGCCAGCGGCGGCAAGGTCCGGGTCGCCGGGTCGGCGACGACGCGCAGCGCCGCGAAAGCCGCGCCCTTCTCTGCTGCGAAGGCGGCGGCGATATGCGACTCCATATCCACGGCGTCCGCGCCGGTGAGCGACCGAAGCGCCGTTTTCGCCGCGACATCCATCGCCATTTCATCAACTCCGACAATCGCTCCCGAAACCGGCGGCCGCCCGACGCCGGCGACAGCGTCGATCAGCGCATCGACAAGGCGTTTGTCAGGCGTATAGCGCTCTCCTACTGCGACAATCTCGCGCGGGACAATGCAGTCGCCTGGGCGCAGCGACGGATTGAGACCGCCAGCAAGACCAAAGCTGATAACGGCGCCGAAGTCCTGTCCCTTCAGGGCGTCCAGCGATAGACGCAGATGAGCGACGCTGGCGCCGCTGCACAGCGTGACGACGCCATCCGCAGCCGCGCAGGCGGCTTCGCGCTTCATGCCGGTCAGCACCAGCGTCTGCAAATTGGCGTAGGGATTGCCTATGTGCGCCGCGCCCCCGGACATTCCCTAGAGGCCGACGCGCGCCACACGATCATTGGCGCGTTTCAGATTACGATAGCGCGCCAGCGCCCACAGCGGAAAGAATTTCGCATAGCCATGGTAGCGCAGATAAAAGACACGAGGAAAGCCCGTGGCGGTGTAGCGGGCCTCGTTCCAGAGTCCATGGTCTTGCTGATGCTGCTGAAGATAAGCGACGCCGCGCGCGACGGCCGGGTGATCGACTTCGCCTGACGCCATTAGTCCGAGCAGCGCCCAAGCGGTTTGCGAGGCGGTCGACGGCGCCGCCTCATAACCCTTGTAATCCATTTTGTAGCTGGAGAGATCCTCGCCCCAGCCGCCGTCGGCGTTCTGGATGTCGACAAGCCATTTGACGGCGCGGCGGTAAGACTCGTGATCGTGTGGCAGGCCTGCCGCGTTGAGCGCGCAGAGCGCCGACCAGGCGCCGTAAATATAATTGGCTCCCCAGCGGCCAAACCAGCTGCCGTCCTTCTCCTGCTCGGCGAGCAGATAATCGACGCCGCCCTTCAGCGCCCCGGAACTCTCCAAGGTGTCGCCGAGTTGCGCCAGCATCGACACGCAACGCGCCGAAACGTCGGTCGTCGGCGGATCGAGCAAAGCGCCATGATCCGCGAAAGGAATGTGGTTGAGGTAATGATAGGCGTTGTCGGCGTCGAAAGCTCCCCAGCCGCCATTGCTGCTTTGCATGCCGATGATCCACTCGCGCGCGCGCGAGATCCGCTCCTCATAAGGCTGGGCGGTCTCGCCATTGGTCAGTCGATCCATGGCAGTGGCGACGACAGCCGTGTCGTCGACGTCCGGATAGTAGGCATTGGCGTATTGGAAGGCCCAGCCGCCCGGCCGAAGGTCGGGACGCTGCGCCGCCCAGTCGCCTTTCACATCGAGAATTTGCAGCGGCGCAAGCCACTCGCAAGCAGCGCGGGCGCGCTCGCGCGCATCGGAGTCGCCTGTCTCCAGCAGCGCGTGAGCGACAAGGGACGTGTCCCAAACCGGCGAGACGCAGGGTTGGCAATAGGCTTCCGTCTCGTTGACGACAAGCAGTCGTTCGATCGACTCACGCGCATCCTTGACGCGCGGGTCCGAGGGCGGGACGCCAAGCACGTCGTACATCAGCAGGGAATTCACCATCGCCGGGAAAATGGCGCCCAGCCCATCGACGCCGTTGAGGCGTTCGGTCGTCCAGCGTTCCGCAGCTTCGATGGCGCGCGCGCGCGCGCGTTTGGGGAAATACGGCTCCGCGATCCGCAGAAGCTTGTCGATTTCGCCAAACATATGGGCCCAGGGCCATGTCTGATGTTCGCCCTTGGGCCATACCTTCACCTCTTCCGGCGGCGTGACGAACAATTCGGCGATATGCGCCCCGCGCGGATTGATCGCGCGCGGCTTTTTGGCGTTGAGCACCAGCAGCGGCACCAGCACGGTGCGGCCCCAATAGGAAATCTTGTCGAGGTGGAAGGGAAACCAGCGCGGGAGAAGCATGATTTCGACCGGCATGACCGGCACGCCGCGCCAGGGAATTTCACCATACAGCGCCAGCAGGGCGCGGGTGAAAACATTGGTCGCCGCCGCTCCGCCATGCGAAAGGATCGCCGCACGGGCGCGCGCCATATGCGGCGCGTCAATATCGTCGCCGATCATTTTCAGAGCGAAATAGGCCTTGACGCTGGCGCTGATGTTGAAATCGCCATCCTGAAACAATGGCCAGCCGCCATGCGCCCCTTGCGTACGGCGCAGATAAACGGCGATCTTGCGTTCGAGTTCGCTATCGACCGGCTCGGCGCGAAAATGGCGCATCAGCACATATTCGGCCGGTATCGTGCAGTCGGCCTCAAGCTCGAAGCACCAGTGGCCGTCGTTTTTGCCTATCGCCAGCAAGGCCTTTTTGGCGGTCTGGATGCTGTCTTCCAGGGCTTGCGCGGAAAGCGGTTGAACGGGGGTCTCGATACGCGCGGCAGCGGTCATGTCCAAGCCTCGTCGATAGCGCAATCAGGACGGTCGCACGGGACTTCCGGCGCCGCGTCCGGCGAGTTCGGCCGCCCGATACCCGGAACGGATCGTTCCCTCAATCGTCGCGGGCAGTCCCGTCGCCGTCCAGTCGCCAGCCAGAAAAAGATTGCTCCAGCTCGTCACGGCGCCGGGACGGCGCGCGTTCTGGGCGGGAGTCGCGGCGAAGGTCGCGCGTTTCTCCTTGACGATCTGCCATGGCGGCGGAACGCAGGCAAGCCCCGATGCTGCGCCGCCGCAATCCAGTCCTGCCGCCGCCGCCGCCTCGGTCCAGATTTGCGCCGCCAGCGTCTCGCGCGGCGCGTCCATGAGCCGGTCCGCGCCGCTGATCGTTACTGACAGCCGATCCTCAAAGGCGAACAGCCATTCCGAAAGACCCCCAATGAGACCAAGCAACAGCGGCTGACCGGGCGGCGGCGCGACCCTGAAATGAACGTTGAGAATTGCGCGGTGATCGTTCGGGGCGGTCAGGCCGGGGATGGTTTCCAGCGCGGCCCAGGCTGGCGCGGCGAACACGACGCTGTCCCCGAGGCCAACGGCGACTTCTTCGTCGCCGAAACGCAGCGCCGCGACCCGGCCGTCCGCGAAAACAAGTTCGCGAAGCCTTGCGCCGAACCGGGGCGCGACGCCTTTCGACGCCAGCGTCTTCAAAGCCGGTTCGACGAAGGCCGCGCCCAGACCATTCAGGGCGACCAGCGGCCGACAGGCCGCGCCGCCCGCCGCCAGGGTCTCCCGGAGCACCGCGCCGGCGAGCGTCGCATCAGACTCCGCAGGTTCGGTGTTGAGCGCCGAGAGCAGCACAGGACGCCAGAGCTTGTCCCACAAAACGCCTTCGCACCGCATGGTTTCGCCAATGGTCGCGCCGTCGCGGGCGAAGAGCAGTCGCCCGGCGTCGAGGTAGTCGCCAGCTCTCGTGCCGGGAACGCGACGGTCGGCGAACATCACCCACCAAGGCAGGCGCGAGGCGTTGGGCCGCAGCCGCCATCGCGCGCCGTCGCGCAGGTCCAGAAAATCAAAAACGCACGTCTCAGGGCCGACGAGCGCGTCGCCAGCCCCGATGCGGCGGGCGTAATCGCGGGCTGCGGCGTTGCCAGACAACAGCAGATGATTTCCGTTATCGATGGTCAGACCGAGCGCAGCGTCGTGATAGGAGCGACAGCGTCCGCCCGCCATGCGCGCCGCTTCGTACAGAGCGACGTCGCGCCCTTCGTCCGCTAGACGGACGGCGCATGACAGTCCCGCGAGCCCGGCGCCGACAATGTGAACAACCCCTGTCACGAGAACAGATGGCGCAACAATGCGACAAGCAGTTTGAGGCGCGACACATGAACCGGCGGTCGAGGCGGCGCAAAACCTCTGGCGGCGAGATTATCGAGAATCGAATGATAGCCGACTGACATCATCACCGGCGCTTTCAGCGCCGATTTTGGCATACCCGCCATCACCAGATCGGCTTGCGCGTAATGTTCGCGGGCGCGCTGAAGCACAGGTTCGCATGCGCGTGGCAAGGCGGGGTGCGCCAACACGGCGTGCGGCGCCCGGGTGTCGACGCCAGCTTCCTCCAGCGCCTCTTGCGGCAGATAGAGACGTCCGCGGGCGGCGTCTTCGTCGAGATCGCGAAGGATGTTGGTGAGTTGAAGCGCGCGCCCGAGATGATAGGCGAGGAGTTTCGCTCCGGTTGGCAATTCCGTCGCCCCGTCGGGAACAAGGCCGAAAGCATGAACTGACAAGCGTCCGACAGCGCTGGCGACCCTGTCGCAGTAGAGATCGAGTTTTTCCCAATCCGGCGCGCAAATATCCTCGTCGACGTCCATCTGCATGCCGTCGATCACCGCCTCGAAATCGGCGCGATCGAGATGAAAACGCCGCACCGGCTCGGCCAAAAAAGCGACGGCCGGGCGAATGCGGCCGGCGTATAATTCATCCAGGTCGAAGCGCCATTTGTCGAGCGCCGCGCGTCGCTCGTCTCGGTCGCCCTCATCATCGGCGATATCGTCCACGGCGCGGCAAAAAGCGTAGATCGCGAACATCGCGTCGCGGCGGGGCGGCTCCAGAATCCGCATCGCCAGATAGAACGAGCTTTTCGCGGCGATGCCGCGGGTGGGCGGCGGCGGCAAATCCTGTGCGCCGCCTGGACTCGCGGGGCCGCGACTAAGGGGGCTGAGGCTCATGTGCTGCGACTCATGGGCTGCGACTCATGGGGTACGACTCATGGGGCTGCGTCCATCACGAGGCGTCGGGGACGCATCAGGCGTCGCGCCAGCGCGGCGACGGCGCCGCGCGCGCCGGTCACCGCGAAACCGAGTTTGCCAGCGTGAACCTTTTCGCTAAGGGGGTCGGCGACGCGCAGCCGCGCCACAAGCTCTTCCGCGAGCGCCTGGATCGCGCCGACATTCATCGCGAGCCGCGTATCGTCAATCAAATCGGCAAAGCATCGGGACTGATCGAGAAGACGCGCCGTCTTGTCATTGAGATCGCGGATTGCCGCCCGCAGGGGTTCGGACGCGCGCGGCGCCGCCAGCATCTCGACGTTCGCGCCATGCGCGGCAAGCGCGTCCTGCGTGAGATAGACGCGGTTGAGCGATCGATAGTCCCTAGCGCAATCCTGAAGATGATTGATCACTTGCAGAGCGGCGCAGAGCGCATCATTCGCCGGCCATGTGCGCGAAGCGTTTTCGCCATGCACATCGCAGACGAAACGTCCCACCGGCATCGCCGAATAGCGACAATAATCGATCAGATCGTCCCAGTTTTCGTAGCGCAACTTGGTTACGTCGCGCCGGAACGCAACGAGAAGATCGCGCGCGTGCTGACGGTCCAGACCGCGTTCGGCGCAGATGAGGCGGAGCCGCGTCGCGACTTCTTCATCCGGGCCAACGCCCATCAATGCGTTGTCGAGCCTGTCAAGAAGCGAGAGCTTCTCATCTGCGCTCAGCGACGGGTGGTCTGAGATGTCGTCGGCGGCGCGAACGAAATTGTAAAAACACATGACCGGGGCGCGGCGCCGGGGCGCGAGAATGGAGGCGACGGGAAAATTCTCGTCGCGATGGGATTTGCCCGAGCCAGTTTCGGCGATCTCGATCATGCGCCCGGTAATGCCTTGCTCCGACCGAGAGAGCAAGAAAAACCCCCATCCGCTCGTCGTCCGCAGAACGCCGATTTCCCCGCGTCAATCGGAGAGCGGTCAACAAAAGTCGCGAATCAGGCGATTTTCTCGCCCTGCGCCGCCTGATAGCGGCCTTTCCAGTCGCCGCCCTGGCCCTTGAGATGTCGCCAGACGGAGAGCGCCGTAAACCAGGTATAGCAACCAGCAATCGCCGGCAGGGCCACTGCCCGGGCGGGGGAGAGGCCGTAGAAACGCAGCGCCGGCATGAAGGCCTGGGTCTTGATGAGCCAGGCGACCATGGCGATTTCGGCCGCCGGGGAGCCGCCGAACAGCGCAATGAGCGGCGGCGCGAGGTAGATGCCAGCCATTCCGGCCAGCGCCGCGAGGGCGCGCGTTGGCGAATAGCCGAGCTGGGCGTAGGCCGAGCGCACGATCATGTGTTCGATGTCGGCGAATCGCGGATAGGGCCGAAGGCTGTGGACATCGTCGGTCAGGCCGAGCCAGATCGGACCTTGCGATTTCATCAGACCGCCCAGCGCGCAATCGTCGATCAGCGCGTCACGGATCGCGGGCAAACCGCCGGCTTTGGCCAGCGCCGCAGGACGCACCAGCATGACCCCGCCGGCCGCACCGGCCACGGAGCTTTGCGGATCGTTGATCTGACGGAAGGGGTAAAGCTTCTGGAAAAAGAAAATGAAGGCCGGGATGAACCAGCGTTCGACCCGGCTCTCGCACCGCAGTTTCACCATCAGTGACGACAGCACCGTCCCGCGCGCCGTGGCTCCGGCGACCAGCCGGGAAAGCACCTGGGGCGCAAAGGCGATATCGGCGTCACAGAACAGCACGAAATCCGGCGCCGCAGAGAGCGCCTGAACATGGACAAAGCCCTGTTGCATCGCGGCGAGCTTGCCGGTCCAGCCGGCGCCCGGACCTGCGGCTTGCAGAATGGTCAACCGCTCTCGGGCGCCGAGCTTTTCGGCGCAGGCGCGGGCGATGGCGGCGGTGTCGTCGCTGCTTTGATCGTCGACCAGCACAATGTCGAAACGACCTGGAAAGTCCTGTTTCAACAGCGAGCCAAGGCTTGTAGCGATCACCTCGGCCTCGTTGCGCGCCGGCACAATCGCAATCACATGGGCGTCTGGCGCCGGCGAAGCGCCCTCGGGCGCGAACCGCCGGTCATGCTCGGTCAGTCGCCAGAAACCGCCCCGAAAGGCGATCAGGTAAATCCAGGCCGACAGGCCGAACAGCGCGATCAGGGTCGGGAACATGAAACGCCACCGAATCAGTGTCTTTGTCTGATTCAAATTGACGCCTGAAACTTGACCGCAAAAGGGCGGTCTGCGAGATGCATTAATTTCCCGGTTATTGATCGACCGCAGCGATCTCGGCGCGGATCGCCTCCGCCGCCGCGCGCGGATCGGCGGCGCGGGTGACCGGTCGGCCGACAACTATGTGATCGGCCGAGGCGGCGATGGCCTGCGCGGGAGTCATAATCCGTTTTTGATCGCCGACATCGGCGCCGGCCGGCCGAACGCCCGGCGTCACCAGCAACATGTCGGAGCCAACCAGCCTGCGGATCGTTCCCAATTCCTGCGGCGACAGGATCAGCCCGTCGATGCCGGCGGCCTGCGCCTGTCCTGCGCGGCGAGCAACAAGTTCGGCGACGCCGCAGCTATAGCCGGCCTCTTTGAGGTCGGCGTCGTCCCACGAGGTCATCACCGTCACGGCCAGTAGCTTGAGGCCGTCGCCTGCGCCGGCCCGCGCCGCGATCATGGTTTGCGGAAAGGCGTGAACGGTCAGGAAATCCATGCCCATTTTGTCGATCTGCCGCGTCGCCCGCTCGACCGTGGCGCCGATGTCATGCAGTTTGAGATCTATGAAAACGCGTTTACCGGCGTCTTTCAGATCGCGGGCAAGGTCTAGCCCGCCAGCATAGGCGAGCTCCATGCCAATTTTGTAAAAGCGAACCGTCTCTCCCAGACGATCGACGAGCGTTTTCGCCGCCGCGACGCTCTCGACGTCAAGGGCGACGATCAGCCGGTCGCGGCGGTTTTGGGTCATGCCGAGGGTTTGCCGCCGTGTCCCGCCTTGCGATAACGCCAGACGCGGGCGGGCGGAATGTTCATCAGAATCGGCGCAGAGCCCTTTCCGACATAGGCGCCGCTGACGCCGCGCGCATGGAGCGGCATTGGCGATTTGGTCAGGCCATAGGTGAACTGGATGAACAGGCCGTCGTCACCCATCAGTTCGAAGGCCTGATGCAAAAGTTCGACGCGGTCGCGTTCCGGCCGCACGAGCAGCGGCAGGCTGGAGACAACGCAGGCGACGGGGCCGTCGAGGCGCCCCTCAAGCGTCTTTTTTAACCCATAGGCGTCGCCCTGAACGATCCCGACGCCCGGATAGCGCTCGCCGAGCATCGTGCAAAAGCGCGGTTCATATTCGACAAGCAACAGTCTTTCGCGGGGCGCCCCGCGCGCCACCAGCGCCTGCGTCACCGGTCCCGTTCCTGGTCCCAGTTCGATGACCGTTCCCGGACGCTCCAGTTCGACATAGCTGGCCATGCGCTTGGCGAGCGCCGGTCCGGAAGGCGAGACGGCGCCGATCAGGCGTGGATTTTCGATCCATTGACGGATGAAATGGGCGCTGTCGGCGAGCGCGGATTTCCTGTTTTGCGACACGGGCGAAGAACCCTTCCTGATGATTTCAGCCGGCGGCTATACGCCGAAATTGTAAACGGCGCTAGCCGCCGAATAAATCTTTCATGCGGGCGAAGAAGCCATGCTCCTCGGGATGGGTGTCATGCGAGGATTCCCGCTCGAATTCGGCGAGCAGTTCTCTTTGCTTCTTGTTGAGTTTCTGAGGCGTCTCGACGCTGATCTGGACATGCAGATCGCCATGGTCGCGTCCGCGCAAAACCGGCATGCCCTTGCCCTTGGCCTTGATCTGCTTGCCGGATTGGGAGCCTTCGGGAACCTTCAGATTTACTTCCGAGCCATCAAGCGCGCGGACGGTTATCTCGCCGCCCAGCGCGGCGCGGACCATTGAGATCGGCACCCGACAATAGAGGTCGGCGCCGTCGCGCTGAAAGAGAGGATGCGGCTTCACCGAGAGGAAGATGTAGAGATCGCCTGCCGGCCCGCCGCGCAAGCCGGCTTCGCCCTCGCCCGAAAGGCGGATACGCGTTCCATCCTCGACGCCCGCCGGCACATTGACCGACAGGGTGCGCTCGACCGTTTTGCGGCCGGCGCCATTGCAATCGGGGCAGGGGTTGTCGATGGTTTCGCCACGCCCCTGACAGGTCGGGCAGGTGCGCTCAATGGCGAAAAAGCCCTGCTGGGCGCGCACCCGTCCCTGACCGCCGCAACTTTTGCAGACCCTTGGTTTCGAACCCGCTTTCGCCCCCGAGCCGCCGCAGGGCTCGCAGGCGATGGAGGTTGGGATTTTCAGCGTCGCCGCCTTGCCGGCGTAGGCCTCTTCGAGCGTAATCTCCATATTGTAGCGGAGATCCGAGCCGCGCTCGCGCCCGCCGGTGCGCGTACGCCGTCCCATCACGTCGCCGAACAGGTCCTCGAAGATGTCGGCCATCGACGCGCCGAAGCCGTCGCCGCCCCCAAATCCCCCCATGCCTCCGCCGCCCTCGAACGCCGCATGGCCGAATCGATCGTAAGCGGAGCGTTTTTGGGGGTCACAGAGACACTGATAGGCCTCGTTGAGCTCCTTGAAGCGAGCCTCGGCGGCTTTATCGCCGGGATGGCGGTCGGGATGACATTGCATCGCCGCTTTCCGGAAAGCGACTTTCATCTCGACTTCCGTGCAGGTGCGGGAGACCCCAAGAACTTCGTAGTAGTCGCGTTTGGCCATGCGGATGTCGCAAATAGTTTGGGTGGAGGATTTCAAAGTCCGGAGCCGCGCAGGGGCGCAAGCCGGCAGACGCGACGAACCCGGCGTTGTCGCGCCGGGTCCGGTTTCGCTATCGCATTGGAGCGGTCGAGACCATCCCCGCAGACTTATTTATCGTCGCCGACGTCCTTGAATTCGGCGTCGATGACGTCATCGTTCGGGGCCTCGCTTGCGCCTGCGCCTGCAGCGTCGGCTTGCTGGTTTTTATACATCGCTTCACCCAGCTTCATCGAGGCCTGCGCCAGTTCGTTGGTTTTGGCCTTGATGGCTTCGGCGCTATCGCCTTCCAGAGCCGATTTGAGAGCGGCGACGGCCGCCTCGATCGCGCTTCTGTCGGCCGCCGAGACCTTGTCGCCAAAGTCGACAAGCGATTTCTCCGCGCCATGGATCGCCGCCTCGGCGTGATTTTTCGCGTCGACAAGTTCGCGACGCTGCTTGTCCTCGGCGGCATGGGCTTCGGCGTCCTTGACCATTTTATCGATGTCGGAGTCCGAGAGCCCGCCAGACGCCTGAATGCGAATTTGCTGTTCCTTGTTGGTGGCCTTGTCCTTCGCCGTGACGTTAACGATGCCGTTGGCGTCGATGTCGAAGGTCACCTCAATTTGTGGCATGCCGCGCGGGGCAGGCGGAATGCCCATCAGATCGAACTGACCCAGCATCTTGTTGTCCGCCGCCATTTCGCGCTCGCCCTGGAAGACCCTGATGGTCACCGCCTGTTGATTGTCCTCGGCGGTCGAGAACACCTGGCTCTTCTTGGTCGGGATTGTAGTGTTGCGGTCGATCAGGCGCGTGAAGACGCCGCCAAGCGTCTCGATGCCCAGCGACAGCGGAGTGACGTCGAGCAGCAGCACGTCTTTGACGTCGCCCTGGAGCACGCCGGCCTGGACCGCCGCGCCGATGGCGACGACCTCGTCCGGGTTGACGCCCTTGTGCGGCTCCTTGCCGAAGAACTCCTTAACCACTTCCTGAACTTTCGGCATGCGGGTCATGCCGCCGACCAGAACCACTTCGTTGATCTCGCCAGCAGACAGACCG
The DNA here is from genome assembly GCA_040399965.1 of Methylocystis sp. Taxonomy (GTDB): domain Bacteria; phylum Pseudomonadota; class Alphaproteobacteria; order Rhizobiales; family Beijerinckiaceae; genus Methylocystis. The sequence goes on from JBBARD010000004.1 coordinate 48,823, forward strand.
GCGTCCTTGAGCGCCTTGCGGCAGGGTTCGACCGTGCGTTGGATGAGGTCATCGACAAGCGATTCGAATTTGGCGCGGGTCAGCTTGAGGGTCAGATGTTTCGGACCTGCAGAATCAGCGGTGATGTAGGGAAGATTGATGTCCGTCTGGGTCGCCGAGGACAGTTCGATCTTGGCCTTCTCCGCCGCCTCCTTGAGGCGCTGGAGAGCGAGCTTGTCCTTGGTCAGATCAATGCCCTGTTCCTTTTTGAACTCAGCCGCGAGATATTCGACGATGCGATTGTCGAAGTCCTCGCCGCCGAGGAAGGTGTCGCCATTGGTCGATTTGACCTCGAAGACGCCGTCGCCAATCTCGAGGATCGACACGTCGAAGGTGCCGCCGCCCAGATCGTAGACGGCGATTGTGCCGTTCTGTTTCTTGTCGAGGCCATAAGCCAGCGCCGCCGCGGTCGGTTCGTTGATGATGCGCAGCACCTCAAGGCCGGCAATCTTGCCGGCGTCTTTGGTCGCCTGACGCTGGGCGTCGTTGAAATAGGCGGGAACCGTAATCACCGCCTGGGTGACGTTCTGTCCGAGGAAGGCCTCGGCGGTCTCCTTCATTTTTTGGAGGATAAAGGCCGAGATTTGCGACGGCGAATACTGTTTGCCGGCAGCCTCGACCCAGGCGTCGCCATTGTTGGCCTTGACGATCTGGTAGGGAACGAGACCGATGTCCTTCCTGGTCATCGGATCGTCGAAGGTGCGGCCGATCAGGCGCTTGATCGCGAAAAAGGTTTTGTCCGGATTGGTGACGGCCTGGCGCTTGGCGGGCTGACCCACAAGCCGCTCGCCATCTTCGGTAAAGGCGACAATCGACGGCGTCGTCCGCGCGCCTTCGGCGTTTTCGATCACCTTTGGGCTCGACCCTTCCATCACGGCCACGCAGGAATTTGTCGTGCCAAGGTCGATGCCTATGATTTTACCCATAATGTTGTCCTTTCAGTCGATACGATTGGACCCCGAGGCGGTCCTGTTCGGCCAATGTGGACGGCGGCTCGTCTGGAGCCCGCCGCCCGATCCATCGCCATTTTCCCATGACAAGATTGTGTCCGCGGGTCGCCGACGCAAGAGCCGACAATCTCCCAAAACGGGAATCTTTCGGCGCGCGCGGCCTCTGAGCCGCCAGTGTTCCCCTCACCCCGCCTTGACGCGGATTAAACCATAATAAATACAGCCCTATCTACATTGTAATTCTGGCGCGTCGCCGGCAGGCGGGTACAGGCTGATGCCTCACTTTCTGAAATCCGTAAAGTCCCCGGCGCAGTATGGGCGCGGCGCGACGCCCGGCCGCGGCGTGACGCTGGCCATGGCGCTGCTGCTAATGTTTGGCGGTTGCGGACGATCGGACGAGACCGCCAGACAGGAGCCCGATCGGCCCGTCCTGGTTGAGCCTGTGCGCCTCCTGCCGCAGGGGCAAATGCGCGACTTCGTGGCCACCATACGACCGAAAGTCGAGGTGGATCAGGGGTTTCGCGTGTCCGGAAAAGTCGTGAAACGATTGGTTCAGGCGGGCGCGCGGGTGAATGAGGGCGACGTGCTCGCGCTTCTCGACGAACGCGACCTTCGCCTCCAGAAAGAACAGGCCGAGGCCGAGCTTGCGGCGGCGAAAATGGTGCTGGCGCAGGCGGCCGGCGACGAGCAGCGGACATTAACCTTGCACAGGGAGGGGTGGACCGCGCCGGCGGCGGTCGACCGCGTGCGCGCCGTAGCCCAGGAGGCGCGGGGTCGGGTTATGCGCGCCGAGCGCGCCGTCGAGCTCTCGCGCAATTCTCAGACCTATGCGACTCTGCGCGCCGACAGCAATGGCGTGGTCACGCAAACGCTCATCGAACCCGGACAGGTTGTGGCCGCCGGTCAAACGGCGATCCGCATCGCGCGGGCTGGCGAGTTCGAGGCGGCAGTATCGCTGCCCGAGGATTTCGCCGCGGTCGCGGACGCCGGCGAGGCCAAAGTCACTCTATGGTCGAGGCCCGACAAGCATTACCGGGCGAAATTACGGGAACTTAGCCCAACAGCGGACTCGACGACCCGCACCTTCGCGGCGCGTTACACGATCCTCAATCCAGATTCGGCGATTTCGCTGGGCATGAGCGCTGTGCTCGACATCGCGACCCCCGGCGCCCGGCCGATGGCTCGTGTGCCGCTCCCGGCGTTGTTCAACCAGGGTCACGGCCCGTCGCTCTGGACGATCGACGCCGAAAGTCGCCTGAAACTGTTGCCAGTTGAGGTCGTGCGCTACGAAAGCGACGGGGCTATCGTGACTGGCGTGAAGGAGGGCGAACCCATCGTCGTTCTGGGGGCCCACAAGCTGGAAGTCGGACGCAAGGTGCGCACGATGCTAAGGCCGACCTAGAAATGTCGATGCGCCGCGTCAATCTCTCCGAATGGGCCGTTCGGCGCCCGACGCTGATCTTTTTTCTCATCCTCGCCGTGAGCGTCGCGGGCATATTGTCTTACAAAAAAATAGGACGCGACGAGGATCCTTCCTTCACGATCAAGCTCGCCGTCGTAACGGCCAAATGGCCGGGCGCAACCACGCAGGACATGCGGGATCAGGTTGTCGACCTGTTCGAGAAAAAAATCCAGGAATTGCCCTATCTCGACAAGATCGAGACCTACGCCAAGCCCGGCTTCATGGCGATGCAGGTGAATTTTAAGGATGCAACGCCGGCGAAGGAGGTGCCGACGCTTTTTTATCAGCTCAGGAAGAAGCTCGGCGATATTCAGGACGATTTGCCGCGCGGGGTGATTGGTCCGCAAGTCAACGATGAATATGGCGACGTGGACTCGGTGCTTTACGCGATCAGCGGCGAGGGCGCTGATTACGCCTTGCTGGATAAGATCGCCGAGGTTTTGCGCAAGCGCTTTCTCGAAGTGCCGAACGCGACAAAAGTCGAGGTCGTCGGCAAGCAGGAACGACGCATCTATGTCGAGTTCAGCGGCGTCAAGGCCGGGTCGCTGGGAATCGAACCGCAGGCGATTTTCGACTCGCTTTCCAGGCAGAATGACGTGGCCGACGCCGGCGTCTTCGAGACCGGCGACAATCGTGTGCGCGTCAAGGTCACGGAGGCGCTCAGGGGCGTCGACGCCATCGCCGCCGTCCCGGTCGAGGGCAACGGCAAGGTGATCCGGCTCGGCGACGGCGCGAAAGTTTACGAGGGGTTCGAGGACCCGCCGCGGACGCTGGCGCGTTTCAACGGCAAGCCGGCGATCATGGTCGGCGTCGTCATGGCCAAGGGCGCCAATATCCTCGAATTTGGCGAACTGATGCGGGCGGCGGTCGAGGACGTGCGCGCACAGACCCCGGTCGGAATCGACATCGATCAGATCGCGGATCAGCCAAAGGTCGTGGAGGCGGCGGTCAGCGAATTCACGAACTCTTTTCTAGAGGCGCTGGTGATCGTGCTGGGCGTCAGTTTCCTGTCTCTGGGTTTTCGTACAGGAATTATTGTGGCCATGTCGGTGCCGCTGGTGCTGGCGCTGGTGTTTATCTTCATGGACGCCAAAGGCATCGACCTGCAACGCATATCCCTCGGCGCCCTGATTATCTCTCTCGGGCTTCTTGTCGACGACGCCATCATCGCCGTCGAGATGATGATGGTGAAGATGGAGCAGGGCTTTGGTCGCTACAAGGCGGCGACCTTCGCCTGGGACTCGACCGCTTTTCCGATGCTGACCGGCACGCTGATCACAGCGGCGGGCTTCATGCCGGTGGGTTTCGCAAGTTCCGGAGTCGGCGAATACACTGGCTCAATGTTTTGGGTGTTGCTGGTGGCGTTGCTCTCGTCCTGGCTCGTGGCGGTTTTGTTCACGCCCTATCTTGGGGTCCAGCTTTTGCCGGATTTCAGCAAGCTGCGCCCCCATCACGATCCAGACGAAATCTACAATACGCCCAATTACCGGCGGCTACGCGCCGTCGTCACATGGGCCGTCGATCATCGCTACCAGGTGATCGCTGGCGTAATCGGCGTTTTTCTTCTGGCCTGCCTGGGTTTTATCGTCGTCCAGAAACAGTTCTTTCCCTACGCCGAACGCCTTGAACTCTTCGTTCAGATTCAATCGCCGGAAGGGGCCTCCATTACGGCTTCTCAGCGTGTGGCGCATGAGGCGGAAGGATTACTGAAAAACGATCCCGACGTCGATTATTTCTCTACCTACATTGGTCAGGGGCCTCCGCGTTTCTGGCTCGGGCTCAATCCGCAATTACCGAAAGAATCCTACGCGGAAATTGTCGTGATGACGAAAGATTCGGCCGCGCGCGAACGCCTGAAAGCCCGGCTGGAAAATGCGGTCGCGCAGGGCGCGTTGGCGCAGGCGCGCGTTCACGTCGAACGATTTAGCTATGGCCCGCCGGTCGGCATGCCGGTATCGTTCCGTATCCTTGGACCGGACGTCCTGAAAGTCAGAGACATCGCCTATCAGGTGCGCGATGTGATGCGCGCTGATCCTGGCGTCGAGGAGCCGCATCTCTCGTGGAACGAACAGACGCCCGTCATGCGTCTGGTGATCGACCAGGATCGCGCGCGATTGCTGGGCGTTACGCCGCAGGACGTGTCCAAGCGCCTCAGCCTGCTGATCTCCGGGGTCACGGTCACGAAACTGCGCGATGGCATCGATCAGGTGCCGGTCGTCATTCGCACGTCGCCCGAGGAGCGCGGCGATCTCGGCCATATCGCCGATCTGGTCATCTACACGCAAGACGGCAAACAGGTGACGGTCTCCCAGATCGCCAGAGTCGTTCCCGATCACGAAGAGCCGCTCATCTGGCGTCGCAACAGGAACATGATGATCAAGGTTCAGACGGGCGTGAAGGACGGGGTGCAAGCTCCGGACGTCTCCAGTCGCCTCTGGCCGAAGCTGGCTCAAATTCGCGAGGCGCTGCCGCCAGGTTATCGTATCGAGATGGGCGGGGCGATCGAGGAATCGACGAAGGGCAATGCATCGATTTTCAGCATTTTTCCCATGGTGGGTCTCATCATGCTGACGCTGGTTATGCTGCAATTGCAGGATTTCACCCGCGCGGGTCTGGTGATGATGAGCGCGCCGCTCGGCGTGATCGGCGCCTCGCTGGCGCTGAATGTCGCGCATGCGCCCTTCGGCTTCGTCGCATTGCTCGGGCTGTTCGCATTGTCGGGCATGGACATGCGAAATTCGATCATTCTGGTCGATCAGGTTCGCCAGGATCTCGAAAACGGCGCAACCTACCGCGAGGCGATCATCGGCGCGACCGTGCGACGGACCCGTCCTGTGATGCTGACGGCGCTGGCGGCGGTTCTGGCGATGATTCCGTTGTCGCGCTCGGCCTTCTGGGGGCCGATGGCCCTGACGGTTATGGGCGGATTATTCGTCGCGACGTTTCTGACCGTGCTTTTTCTGCCAGCGCTTTACGCAACCTGGTTTCGTCATCGTCTGGATGCGCGGGAAGAGATTAATCCCGATGCGGCGGCGGCGGCGGAATTGGGCGCCTGAGCAGATCGCCTTCGTTGATGAAACGGCGCTGGTTAATCCTATTCCGGATTCTCATGCCGGAGGCGCTGGAGACTCCATTGATTCGCGAGAAAAAATCGTGATGATGACGTTTCCGTGAAACAACAGCCGGATTACAGATGAAAGTCACCCTGGTTCAGATGAATTCGATTGACGACAAGGCCGTCAACCTCGCCAATGCCTGCGCGCTCATAGAACAGGCGGTTCGGCAGGAGAGTCCCGACTGGATTTGTCTGCCGGAGGTGTTCGATTTCATGGGCGGCTCGCGCGCCGAGAAAATGGCCGCCGCTGAAGAACTGCCCGGGGGGCCTGCCTACGAGATGTGCAGTGAACTGGCGCGCAAACACAAGGTTTTCATTCACGCCGGCTCCATACTCGAAAAAATCCCGCATGAGGACCGTCTCCACAACACCAGCGTCGCGTTCAATCGCGATGGCGATGAGGTGGCGCGCTATCACAAAATTCACATGTTCGACATCACGGCCCCGGATGGCGCAAAATATCATGAAAGCGCTGCTTTCAAGCCTGGCGACGCAGTCGTGACCTACGACTGCGAAGGCTTCAGGATTGGCTGCGTCATCTGTTACGATCTGCGCTTTCCTTACCTGTTTCAGGCCTTGGCCCAGAGGGAGGTTGATATTGTCGCGCTGCCCGCCGCCTTCACGCTGGTGACAGGCAAGGATCACTGGGAGGTGCTGTGCCGCGCTCGCGCCATCGAAATGCAGGCCTATGTCTGCGCGCCGGCCCAGACAGGTTCGCACAAGGCCGGACACGAGACGCGCTTCACTTACGGGAACTCCCTGATCGCCGATCCGTGGGGTCATGTTGTCGCGAGGGCTTCGGAAGGACCGGGCCTTGTATCCTCTCACATCGATCTTGATAGAATCCGTAAAATCAGAGCGATGATCCCTGTTGCTCAGCACCGGGTGAACTTGCCGGCCTGAGCGATCGGCCTGAGGTCTCGCCCGTCGTTTTTTGAGCGCCGTGGTCGTCCGGGAGCGTCTTAATTAAGCTTAGAGAGGCGCGCCAACCGCGCAATCTGGCGCACTCGCGCTTGACTCTAGAGTATTTTCACGCATTGAATGATCTTACGGTCGGCCAATTCCCACTGGGCGCAGGCTCGTATCGTTAACTAACTTCCATTAGTATTGCGTTCGCTCACCATGGTCAGAAAAAGCGCTCCCGGGAATACATTGACGCGCGCCGCCTTACGGGAGGCCGTGTATAGCTGTTGCCCGACATTATCTCGCTCGGAAGCGCGAAAGATCCTCGACGCCACCTTCGAGGAAATCAGCGAGGCGCTTTTGCGGGGCGAATCCGTTAAATTACGCTCATTTGGCACGTTCAACGTCCGCTCGAAGCGCGAGCGGATCGGACGTAATCCCAAGACAGGCGTCGAGGCCAAAATCACGCCCCGGCGCGTGCTGACCTTCAAGGCCTCTCCGGTGCTGGTCGCCCATGTAAACGGCGACGCGATCATTCCCGAAGAAGATTAATCTCTTTTCGCTTCACGGCCTCATGGTGAAGCGTTGTATGCGCCTGGACCTCCCTATATTGCGCTGGGGCGTCTGTCCTCGAAAGCGCCTTGTTTCAGGCGGAGACAGACCGCTCTGAGCGCAATCGCCTTGCGTGGCCGAAGGAGCCATCATGCACAAGCTGAGTATCGCCGTCGCCGGTTTCGCCCTCCTTTCGGCGGCCTGCGGCCTTCACGCGCACGATGGCGATTTGTTCATTCTGGCGGCGGCGGCGGCGCTCTGCGCATTCACCACGCGCCGGGCCGCCTCGATTTCGAGCTTTATGAAGATTTTTGTCGGGATCTTTTCGACCGAGACGATAGTCTTTGGCCTCGTGCGTCTGATGCAGGCCGAAGGCCTCTGGCCAAAGGCTTTGACCGATTACGCCCCCGCCGACATCATGGCGCTGACGGTCGCGATTTTTTCCATCCTCGTCTATCTCGTGTCCAACATCGGCGTCGTGCGCGAGATGAACCGCATCGCCGATCTGTTCTTCGATTCACATGACCGGGGCGAAGGCCGGGTCTGGCCGTTTCCGGCCTTTGGCGCACGCGAAAGCTTCATCGCTGTCGCCATGATCGTTGTGCTGGTTTTGATCAATCAGGCGCAAGTCGGCATTTCGGTGCGCCTCTCCATTTTCAATCGCGACTGGTTTAATGCAATCCAGGAGAAAAACGCTGCAGAGTTCTGGCGTCAACTTCTCTACATCTTCACGCCCTGGGCCTTTGGTTATGTCGCTCTGGCGGTTATCGAATTCGTTCTGCAATCCATGCTTGTCATTCGCTGGCGTCGCTGGTTGACCGAGCATTATGTCGAACGCTGGCTCGGCGGACACTCGCATTACGGCATGGTGCTGGCTGGCGGCGACGCCGACAACCCCGATCAGCGTATCGCCGAAGACGTGAACCGCTTCATCAGCGGCGGGGAAGACGGCTATGGCGTCTATTCCTATTCGATCCTGCTGATTTCGACCGTGAGTTCGCTGGTGTCGTTTTCGGTGATGCTCTGGGAGCTGTCGGGGAATTACCCGCTGCCCGGCACCAGCATTTATGTGCCGGGCTTTCTATTCTGGGTGGTGCTGTTATACGCGGCGCTCGGAACCTTTATCACGCATCTGATTGGGCGTTCGCTCACCGTTCTCTATTTCGATCGTCAGCGCCGTGAGGCCGATTTTCGTTTTTCCCTGGCGCGGTTGCGCGAATACAGCGAACAGATCGCCTTGTTGTCGGGAGAAAAGACTGAGCGTCTGTCGCTTTTTCATCGCTTTAGCGGCATCGTGCTCAATTATCTGGCCATCGTGCGCAAGCGCAAGGAGCTGATGGCCTTTACGGCGGCCTATGGCCAGTTGTCGCCGATTATTCCCTATGTCATTACCGCGCCGTTTTATTTCGCTGGAAAAATCCCGCTGGGCGTCATGACGCAAACCGCGAGCGCATTTGGCCGGGTCGAGGGCGCCCTCACTTTTTTCATTAACTATTACACCTCGCTGGCGAACTTCAAATCCGTGCTGGACCGGTTGAGTTCCTTCGACGTAGCAATCGACGCCGCGCGCGCCAGCGCCAAGAAATCCCGACATGTTGCGCGCATTGAAGGCGATGTTCTGGCCCTCAAGGATGTCACGCTCTCCCTCCCGGATGGGCGAGAGATCGTCCACGCCGATCATCTGCGGTTTGAGGCGGGACCCGCTGTGCTTCTCACCGGTCCCTCTGGTTCGGGCAAATCGACGCTTTTTCGCGCCATCTCGGGCATCTGGCCTTATGTCGCCGGCGAGATCGTTCTGCCCAAAGACACGCGCATCATGCTGGCGCCGCAACGTCCCTACATACCGATGGGTCCACTGTCGGCGGCGATAGTCTATCCGGCGCCGCCCGAATCCTGCGCCCGCGCCGATATCGAAGAGGCGTTGCGCGCTGCGCGGCTCGCGCCCTTCATTGAGCGTCTGGACGAGGATAATCACTGGGGTCAACGTATGTCCGGGGGCGAGCAGCAACGCGTCGCCATCGCCCGCGCGCTGCTGGCGAAGCCGCAATGGCTTTTCCTTGACGAGGCGACCTCGGCGCTCGACGAGAAGCTGGAGGGCGAGATTTATCGCATGTTGCGCGAACGTTTGCCCGGCACGACCATCGTCTCGATTGGCCATCGTTCAACGCTCCTGGACTATCATGATCGCCACATCGAAATGGCGCCCATGGCCAATGGATTGTTCGCGCCCGTTGATAAGGTCATGGCGTGAGCGCGGAGAACAAGGGCTCGGGTCGTGAGAGCGGCCGGTCTCTCAAAACGCGCGTCAAGACCGCGCGCAAGCGAACGCTGTCCTCGACCCTTTGGCTTGAACGTCAGCTCAACGATCCTTACGTCGCCCGCGCAAAACGCGAAGGCTACCGTTCCCGCGCCGCCTACAAGCTCCTTGAGATGGACGAACGTTTTCATTTGTTCAAACCGGGCGGGCGCATTGTCGATCTCGGCGCTGCGCCAGGCGGTTGGTCTCAGGTCGCCGCCGATCGGGTGAAGGCGAAGGATGGGCGCGGCAAGGTGGTCGGGGTCGATCTGCTCGATATGGAGTCGATCGCCGGCGTAACCTTCGCAGTGAAGGATTTTAATGACGACGACGCGCCGGACCTGATCAAGTCCATGCTCGGCGGCGAGGCCGACGGCGTCATGTCGGACATGGCGGCAAACGCCACCGGTCACCGGCAAACCGATCATTTGCGGATTGTCGCGCTGGCTGAACTTGCGGCCGAATTTGCGATGGAGATACTGGCGTCGGGCGGATTTTTCGTCGCCAAGGTATTGCAGGGCGGAACCGAGGGGCAGTTACTCGCCCGACTCAAGCGGGACTTCGGGACGGTGCGTCATGTCAAGCCCTCCGCAAGCCGCGCAGACTCTGCTGAACTCTACGTGCTCGCAACAGGTTTTCGGGGTCGGCGCAAAGGCGCTACCGTGCAGGATATCCCGGAATCATCCTCAGAACAGCGGCCTCCCGCGGTTCGTTAAAGAGTCGCCGGCGGTGTGCGGCAGGGACCGGAAGATGACCGGCGACAGGGCCGTAATCGTCGCCACAACGCAAAAGGCTGGCGCGAAATCGCCCGCGACAAGCTGACCGCCGCCATGAAGTTCGCGCGCGGCCTCAAGCGCGCCCGCGCCTATGGCGACGCCAGTCGACAGGGAGAGTTGCTGACCGACGGCGGCGAAGCTGGTGGCGTTGCTCATGTCCTTTGGCGCGATATCCGCGAAGGCGATGGCGTTTAGCGCCGTGAACTGAAGCGAGCGGAAGAAGCCGCCGACAAGAATGACAAGCAAGATCGTCATATGCGCCGTCGTTGAGGTGAAAAAGGCGTAGCCATACAGGAAGGCCGCTGAAATCAGCCCATTCACGATCAGCACTGAGCGAAAGCCGAAACGATTGATGATCGGCTGGGCGGTGGTTTTCATCGCGATGGCCCCGACGGCGCCAGCGAAAGTCAGCAGACCGGATTGTAACGCCGTCAGACGAAAACCTTCCTGCAGAAGCAAGGGAAGTAGAAAGGGCGCGGCGCCCAGTCCGACGCGAAACAGGAAGCCGCCGAGTATCGCGGCCCGGAAGGTCGGAATGCGTAACAGCTTCAGATCGAGGATTGGATACGTCGTCTGGCGCGCATGTCGGACGTAGGCGACAAGCGCCAACCCGCCAATGCCCAGGATCAGGGCGACCATCGGCGGCGCCACAAGACCGCGTCCGCCAATGGTGAAGCCAAAAACAAGGCCGCAGAGCCCGATGCCGGACAGAAGGGCGCCGGGCGCATCCAGAGGCCGGGGGTGCGGTTCGATCAGATCGGGAATGAACCGCGAGGCCAGCGCGACGCCGAGCAGTCCAATCGGAACATTGATCCAGAAGATATAGCGCCAGTCGGCATAGGTCGCGAGGAGGCCGCCAATGGGTGGGCCGATCGCCGGGCCGATCAGGGCGGGGATCGCCAGCCAGGACATCGCCTGCACCAGCTCGTGGCGCGGCGCCGTGCGCAGGACAACCAGCCGTCCAACCGGGACCATCATGGCGCCGCCCAGACCTTGCACGATGCGTGCGGCGACAATGGTCGCCAGCGAATTGGAAAAGGCGCAAAGGATCGAACCGAGGATGAAAATGACGAGAGAGGCGCGAAAGACGCGCCGTGCGCCGAATCTGTCGGCCGCCCAGCCGGATAGCGGGATGAAAATCGCCAGAGACAGCAAATAGGCGGTAAGGGCCAGCTTCAGCGCAATCGGGTCTTCGCCGAGATCGCGCGCCATCACGGGCAGAGCCGTCGCCAGCACCGTGCTGTCGAGATGCTCCATGAAAAGCGCAGTAGCGATGATAAGTGGCGTGATGCGTGGAGAGGGCAGAGCGAACTCACAGGGTCGGGAAGGCGAAGTCAGAACAAGCCATGCGCATGCATTAGCAATAACGTATGCGTCATGCGGATTTAAGGAAGCAAGGCTTTCCTGCCTGACTGGCAGACATGGCGGATCAAAGATGTTTTGTAAATGCTCGCGTTGATCTGTGAGGATTGTTATTTCTCTTGGTCAGCGTGTCGACCATGAAATGACTCTCAATAGCTTTTGCAGGTTTTCCAATAAATCATATGGATTATTGCGGGCCGCCAGGCCCGCCGCGCGACCAATAAATCAACATCAGGCCTCATGAAGTCGGTCTGGTTTTTCGCCTGATCATTGCATCGACCTTATCAGAACGGGCGAGCTTGACGAAAGTACAAGGGTAAAAAGCTCAGGCGCGCATCTCCGGGTTTCCGACATACCGAAAATGCAGGACGAATGGCGAGAAGTAAGCGGATAATCCGAGACGGATCAGTTATCTCTAAGGTCCGCAGGGTCGTCAATTCCCTTTGACGGCCTTCCAAGGAGAGGCGGTAAGCGGGAGCAAGTCTTTATCGGAAACGTCTTGCTCCCGCCAACCGTCTTGAGAGACGACTAACAAGATAAACGCCATGCGATTCACACTTATCTTCGAGACAGACACCCTCCCGCTTTTTGTTGGAGAATTCCCAACAATCGATGAAGCCTATGGCGCCGCTCAGGGACTGGTGGCTTACTTCAAGAGTAAAGGCTATCCGACTCTCAACCAGTATTACATCCGTCAGAAAATCTGATATCGCCTGGGTCCGTCGGCAGTTTGCGATCAGTTTTTATGATCGGTTCCCTAATAATAACCAACCGCCTGTTTCCGGCATATTAATTTTCATGCTTATAATTTTTTTATTATCCTTCAAATTAGTTTCTGCCCGCGAAAACTCGTCTGACCATGCTTGCCAACGATCAGATGGTCGTGAACCGTTATTCCAAAAGGTTCGGCGATGGTAACGATATCCTTCGTCATTCGTATGTCCGCCGCCGAAGGGGTTGGGTCCCCGGAAGGGTGGTTGTGCGCCAGAATAAGTGCGCTGGCCCCGAGTTCCAGCGCTCGTCGAATGATCTCTCGCGGGTAAACCGGCGTATGATCGATTGTGCCGACGCCCTGCACTTCGTCGGCGATCAGCGCATTGCGCTTGTCCAGAAATAAAATGCGAAACTCCTCGCGATCGGCGTAAGCCATCGCCGTCCGGCAATAGTCGAGAACCTCGACAAAAGAGGATAGAGTCTGTCTCGCTTCGATCTTGCCGCGGGCCAGTCGAGTCGCCACGGCTTCCGCGAGTTTGATTTCGACAATCGCCGCTTCGCCCAATCCCTCGATTTCGCGCAGGCGCTCAGGCCGCGCCGCCGCCGCCTCGGCGAACGAGCCGAAACGCTTGATCAAGGCCTTGGCAAGCGGTTTCACGTCGCGTCGGGGAATGGCGCGAAAGAGCACCAGCTCCATCAGTTCGTAATCCGCCAGCGCCCCGGCTCCGCTTTCCATGAAACGCTCGCGCAGTCGCTGACGATGACCGAGGTAATGCGCCGATTCCTCTTTCAGGTCGCCCGCAACGGCTGGCGAAGATTGGGGCGCTGACGCCGTCATGTCCCGGCGGTTGTGACGGCGGCGGGATTGTCGAGGCCGCGCGGCGACGCCGTGAAGATCTCCGCGCCGGTCTCTGTAACGCCAATCGAATGTTCGAATTGCGCCGAGAGCGACCGGTCGCGCGTTACCGCAGTCCAGCCATCAGAGAGAATTTTCACCTGCGGCTTGCCGAGATTGATCATCGGCTCGATGGTGAAGAACATGCCAGGCCGCAAGGGCGCGCCTTCGCCAGGCTTGCCGTAGTGGAGAATATTCGGTTCGTCGTGAAACACCCGGCCCAGACCATGACCGCAAAAATCACGCACCACCGAGCAGCGCTCGCTTTCGGCATAGCTCTGGATCGCGGCGCCGATGTCTCCGGTGGTCGCGCCGGGTTTGACCGCTGCGATGCCGCGCATCAGACATTCGTAGGTGACGTCGATCAGCCGCTGCGCCTTGCGGGGTATTTCGCCGACAGCGAACATGCGGCTGGCGTCGCCGTGCCAACCGTCGAGAATGAATGTGACGTCGATGTTGATGATATCGCCCTCGCGCAGCGGCTTGTCGTCGGGCACGCCATGACAGACAACATGATTGATCGAGGTGCATACTGATTTGCGATAGCCGCGATAATCGAGCGGCGCCGGATAGGCGCCGTGCGCGAGCGCAAATTCGAACGCCAGATCGTCGATGGCCTGGGTGGAGATGCCCGGTTTGACATGCGGGATCAGCATATCGAGCGCTTCGCCGGCCAGTCGTCCCACCCGGCGCATGCCCTCGAAATCGGCGGGGCCGTGCAGTTTGATCTGGCCTTTCTGGCGGCCGGCGGGGGCGAGATGCGACTCGATAAAGGTCATGGGCCTCTGCAATGGTTTTGGGGTTTTGGTTTTGCGGATATGTGGACAAGTTAATGGTTCGTCGCGCCAAAGCAAGCCGCCGATAACAGGGATCGCGGTAGGCGGCAGCGTGGCGGCGGCCCCGGACTTTATTGTAAGCATCATAAAAAACAATAATTTATCCAGGAAGCGACGGCGCCTGTCGATCGTTCGGCTCTTGGCCTTTGCGGATATCCCCGTCATAATCGGTCTCCCGGAGCGGCGGGCGGGGAGCGAACGGCATGGGTGAGTCGGCGGTGACGGCGGCGGTTCTGGTGATCGGCGACGAGGTGCTCTCCGGCCGAACGCCGGACGCCAACACGCATTACATTGCCAATTATCTCGGCCAGATTGGCGTCGATCTGCGCGAAGGGCGGGTCGTGCCGGACGTTGAGACGGAAATTGTCGCCGCCGTCAACGCTCTGCGCGCGCGCTACACATATGTGTTCACGACCGGCGGCATTGGGCCGACGCATGACGATATCACCGCTGAAGCCATCGCCCGCGCCTTCGGCGTCGACATCGACGAGGATCCGCGCGCGCTGGCGATGTTGCGGGAACGGTTCTCCGAGGCGGAACTCAATCCGGCGCGGCGACGGATGGCGCGCATTCCCAGAGGCGCGGCGCTGGTGCCCAACGCTGTTTCGAAGGCCCCCGGGTTTTGGATCGACAATGTCATTGTCATGGCCGGGGTGCCTTCGGTGATGCACGCCATGCTGGACACGGTCGGACCGCAACTCAAGACCGGCCGTCGCGTGCTTGTCGAGAGCGTGGCGGCGGGCGCGATCCCTGAAGGCACCTACGCCGCCGGGCTGGAGTCGATCGTTCACGCCTGCGCCGCCGTATCCATCGGCTCGTACCCCTCGTTCACCAGCGAGGGCGTGCGCAACCAGATCGTCTTGCGCAGTCGCGATGCGACGGCGCTGGCGCAGGCTGTCGCACAGGTGCGCCAGTTGATCGACGAACTGGCGTCCCACGCCGGTCAACGCTAGGCGCAGGAATATGAGCGAGGGCCATATCCCGCCATCGGCAAGCGTCGCGGTGTCGTGGACCCGGTTTCACCGGGACGCGCGGCGACTTGCGGCTCACTTGAGCCTTGCGGGCGAGTTTTCGGCGATTGTCGCCGTGACGCGCGGCGGTCTCGCTCCGGCGGCGATTATTGCGCGGGAGCTGGGCGTGCGGGTTGTCGAGACGCTGGGCGTCTCAAGCTATAGCGACGAAAACCGTCAGGGCGGACTCGCCCTGATCAAACCGCTTTCGGAGACCTTTCGACTTCGCCCGTCGTCGGGAATCGTGGCGATTGACGATCTTGCCGATACGGGCGCGACAGCCCGCGCTGTGCGTGAGCTTTTGCCGGGCGCGCATCTGGCGACTCTCTACGTCAAGCCGCAGGGACGCACGACGGTCGACAGTTTCGTCGCCGAATTTCCTCAGGATTGCTGGATCTATTTTCCATGGGATCTGGACGACGACAATTGTTACCTGCCGCCGCTGCGCCAGGCCTGATGGGCGAGGGCCGCTCAATCGTTATATGAATTCCTGCAAATTAAGCACGAGTTTGACGAGACGCCGGATCTCGCGTCGCAGATAATCCTGCAAGTCGGAGCGCAATACTGGCGTCTCGCCCTGCAGGGCGAGACGCCAGCCGCTGCGGCCTATTCGCGACACCCAGCCGCGATTTTCGAGTGATTTCAGCTTGCGACGCACGGTTTCGCGGGGAATGCCGGTGAGTTCGGAAAGCCGCGCCGCGCTCAAGGAGCTTCGTTCCAAGGCGGCGGCGTTTTTGCGCCGGGATTGACCGACTTCGTCGCGCAGATTGGCGCGCGCCAGAACCACGCAGACCAGCATTTCCTCAAGATCGCCGTTGAACACCCGGGAGCTGTCGCTGAGGTGGGCGGCGAGAAATTCGATAAAATGATGCTGGAACGGCGCGTAGGAATTTTGCAGGACGCGCTCCGATACGCGTTCGACCTCGTCGAAATCCGATGGCTTGACCAGCACTGACAC
>JBBARD010000005.1:0-3356 GCA_040399965.1 Methylocystis sp.
GCGTTCTTCATGAATATGAGCGCAAAACAAACATTATGAGCAATTAATAGGCGCGATGTCTTCAAAAAAACCAAGCATTTGTTGTAATTATCTCACACTTCCGAACATTTCATGTCGTTGTTGATTTTCCATGTTGAATTCATTTCGCGACAGGATCAATTTTCGCGAGCGTCAACGACACACCAATCAAATTCTGCTCCCTACACACACAAGAGGACCACATCATGAACAAGAAGCTCGCGCTCGTCGCCATGGCGACGCTGTCCTTCGCGGGGACCTCGTTTGCCGCCGATCTTCCTTCGCGCAAGGAGCCGGTTCTCGCGCCGCCGCCGGCATTGACCTGGAATGGTCTCTATGTCGGCGCGAACATCGGCGGCGCCTGGTCCGGCAGTAATTCCGGCTCCCTGCAAGTCTACGGCGGGGCGCCCGCGCTCAGCGCTGTGCCGCTGGGAAGCAATGCTTTCAATAACTATGGCGGTCTGATCGGCGGCGGCCAGGTTGGCTACAACTATCAGATGTCGAGCTTCCTGATCGGCGCCGAAGCGGATATCCAGGGATTGGCGGCCAGCAATGGCGGCGTCAACTACCTGGGCGCTTCTTCCGGCGGCGGAGTCAACTACACGACCATCGGCAAGGCGGTCAGCAATCTGCAATATATTGGCACAGTGCGCGGTCGCGTCGGTTATCTCGTGATGCCGAGCCTGCTGGCGTATGGCACAGCCGGTTTCGCCTATGGCGGCGTGTCTTCGACCGTATATCTGGCGACCAGCGGTTCCGATGGCACGGGCGGCGGCGGCGCCCTTTCCTACGCCAATACGCAAACCGGCTGGACGGCTGGCGGCGGCCTCGAGTGGATGTTCGCGCCGAACTGGTCGGCGAAGGCCGAATATCTTTACTACAGCCTGTCCAACAGCTACGCGAGCACAACCATCGTCGATGCTGGCAACGCCTGGGCCTATGGCGTCGGCGCATCGCGCAGCTACAACGGCAACATCGTTCGCGCCGGCGTGAACTATCACGTCAACTGGAGCCCGGCTCCAGTTGTCGCGAAATACTGAGACGACGCGTCGTCCTGAAACGGGAGACGTCTCTACGAAACAAAGTTCGAAGCCCGGCCCTGCGGCCGGGCTTTTCTTTGCCGTCGCCATGCATCGCGAAAATGTACCGCTATCCCGGCGGCCCCGTCTCTGGCGCTTGCCCTTTCGTCAAAAACGCTCATTCTGTAAACGACCGCCTCAGATGTGCGGAAATGCCCGCGCATAGAACCTTGCGCGCGTAACCCAGCACGGCGCGTCAAGAGCGGGAGGCGATTATGGCGGATCAGCAGGCTTTATCCGGACCTAATTTCGCGCTGGGCGTCGCCATCAATGATCTTGCCGATGGCGCGGTGGTGTCGGGCCATGTCGCCGGCAAGGAGGCGATCATGGTGCGCCGGGGGACGGAGGTCTTCGTCCTTGGGGCCTATTGCAGCCATTATCATGCGCCGCTTGCGGATGGATTGGTCGTCGGAGACGAAATCCGTTGTCCATGGCATCACGCCTGTTTCAGCCTCAAAACCGGCGCCGCGACGCGCGCTCCGGCATTCGACGCTCTGCGCGCCTGGCGCGTCGAGCGGGTCGGAGATGTTTATTTCGCCCGCGAGCGCCTGAAGCCGGAACCGCCGAACCCCGGGGTTCTCCCTGATCCGCCCAAGCGCATCGTTATTGTCGGAGGCGGAGCCGCCGGCTTCGCCGCAGCCTACGCTCTTCGCGCGGAGGGTTGGGACGGTTTGCTCGAACTCGTCTCCGCCGACCCGATGGCTCCCTACGACCGGCCGAATCTCTCCAAGGATTATCTTGCCGGCTCAGCCCGTCCCGACTGGCTGCCGTTGCGCGCTCCGGAGTGGTATCGCGATCATGGCGTTCAGCTTCGACTCGGGCGCCGGGCTCTGGCGCTGGACGCTCGCGTCCGGCGTTTGTCGCTCGACGACGGCGCCGAGATCGCTTTTGACCGGCTGTTGATCGCCACCGGCGCCGACCCGGTGCGCTTGACGACGCCCGGCGCCGCTCTGCCCCATGTGCATTATTTGCGCTCGCTGGCCGATAGCGATCATCTGATTGCCGCCTGCGCCGGCGTCAAAACCGTAGCGGTGATCGGGGCCAGTTTCATCGGTCTCGAGGTCGCCGCCGCCCTGCGCGCGCGCGGTCTGGAAGTCCGCGTCGTCGCGCCTGAAGCCATCCCGATGTCGCGCATACTCGGCCCAGAGCTGGGGACGCATATCCGAAAGCTGCATGAAGACCACGGCGTGATATTCCACCTGGAGGATATTGCGACAGAGATCGCTGCGCAGCGTCTCACGCTGCGTAGCGGCGCCGTCGTCGATGCGGATCTTGTCGTCATAGGCGTCGGCGTTCGCCCCAACCTCACGCTCGCCGAACAGGCCGGCCTGGCCGTCGACAAGGGCGTGCTGGTCGATGAGTTTCTGGCGACCAGCGCGCCGGATATTTATGCCGCCGGCGATATCGCCAGCTGGCCGGACAGAGCGTCGGGCGGCCGTCTTCGGGTGGAGCACTGGGTGGTGGCGGAGCGCCAGGGGCGAACAGCGGCGCGCAATATGCTCGGCTATCGCGAGAAATTCGACGCGACGCCCTTTTTCTGGAGCCAGCATTATGACCAGACAATCTCCTATGTCGGTCATGCGGCGGCCTGGGATCGTATTGAAATTTCCGGCGCGCCAGAGAGCGGGGACTGCATCGTCGCCTATTACGAAGGCGACATTCGCCGCGCGGTCGCCACTCTCGGTCGCGACCTGGACAGCCTGCGGGCTGAAGTGGGTTTCGAAAACGCCGTCGGCGCGGCTCCCTGACCCGCGCCGACGATTGTAGCGCCGCTACCGGCTCAGTCGAGTCGTCCGGTGGCGTGGCCGAGCATGGTGTATACCTTGCCGGTGACGCCGGTGAGCAACGCCAGCGTGCGGGAGCCGTCCAGATCGCCACGGCTCGTCTCGACCAGAAGCTCCTCGAAATTGCGGATGTATTGATCGATGGTGGCATGCAGTTCCGGGTCGATCCGGTAACGTCGGCCGATTTCAAGAAAAGTCTGCCGTCCCTGTGCCGTATAAAGCCGCCGACCGAACAGCCCGCCTTTCTCGCCGCTTTGATAACGTCGCCAGACGTCCTCGACTTCGCGATCATCGACCATGCTGGCGATATCGAGCGAAAGGTTGGCCAGTCCTTTGGCCGGCTCCGGTTGCCCCGGCGCTGGCTCGGGCGATGACGGCGCTGGCCTCGGCGCGCCCCGTTCGACGCGATCCTTCAGACTGCTGAGCCAGCCGCCTTCCGGGACGGCCGGTCGCTCGACCGGCGCAAGCTGGCGGG
>JBBARD010000005.1:3456-16456 GCA_040399965.1 Methylocystis sp.
CGCTCGACCGGCGCAAGCTGGCGGGGCGGCGGCGGCGGATCGAAGTGAGGCGAAGGTTCGGGATCGGGGGAGGGCGCAGCCGGGCGCTCGACCGGCGCAAGCTGGCGAGGCGGCGGCTCATACGCGCTTGGCGGAGCGGGCGCCGGCGCGGAGATGTCAAATTCCCGGCCCGAGCGGGCAACAAAATTTGTCAGTTCTTTGAGCGCCTTGACCTGATCGCTGACAACTCGGCGGAGAGCAGTGGCCTGCGCCGTCGTCTCGCGCGGCAATTCTTCGGCGCCCTTGCGCACTTCAGCGCGCGTTTCCTCGATTTCCGAGCGGATCTTGCCGGAGAGGTCGCGGATTTCTCCCGCCGCTGTTTCGAAACTGCTGCGCGCGTCGTTGAACAGTCTCGACATTTCCGCATTCGCTTCGGCCAGCGCTATGCGCATCTCTTCGGCGACATGAAGGCTCTCGTCCTTCGCTGCCGCGCGCGCCAGCGCGAAACGGTTCTCGATCAAATCGGCAGTTCGGCCGGTTGCGTCCTCAAGCGCAGTCCCGACGCTCTGCGAACGCTCTTCGATCGTCTGGAGGGCCTTCTCCATCGTTGCCGCCAGTCCAACCATCGAAGCCTCGAAGGCGGCCCGCTTTTCCTCAAGCTGGGAGACATGGCGTCCCAGCGCCGCATGACGTTCGTCGAAAGCGGTATCCAGCGCTTGCTGACTCTGCGTGAGCTGTTGTGCGCTGTCGACAAGCAGAGAGTGTCTCTGCTCAAGAGAGCCGATGAAAGCCTCTGCGCCCTGCAGCGTGTCCCTGGAGACGGCGCCAAGCTGGCTCACCTGAGCCGAAATGTTGCCGACGACCTCACGGAATTCACCCAGACGTTTGCCGATCTCCGCCTCCAGTCCGGTGAGATTGCCGCCGGTCTTGTCGAGAATGTTGGAGAGGGACGCATTGGTTTCATCGAGCTTTGCGACGACAGCCGGCAAATCGGCGCGGATACGGTCGTTCGTTGCGATCAGCGCCGTGATCGATGCGTTCGCCCCTTCCTCGATAGCCTGGGCGAGCGAGCTCTGGGACTGATCGAGCGTGCGCACCAGTTCGTCGCGTCTTTCGGCGAGATGGCGCGCGATCGCCGAACCTCGGCTCTCAATGGCGTTGGCGACGAGTTCGCCGACATTCGCCAGTTCGCGCGTCACGACGCCGCCCTTTTCCCCGAGCGTGGTTTCGACACCGGCCAGTCCCTGGTCAAGCGTCGACTGTAGTTGTCCCAGCCGGTTCTCAAGCGATGCGCTGATCTCCCCGATCCGTTCTGCCAGCGTCGCGCCGAGATCGCCCGTGCGGGCATGCAAGGTTGTGTCGAGCTCGCGTCGCGCCTCAGACAAGATCTGATTGATGTCCTCAAGCCGCGCGCCGACTGCATCGACGATCGCGCGACTGCGTTCGCCCAGTTCGGCCGACGCCAGTCCGAGACGTTCGACGACATTTTTTTCGAGACGTTCGATCCGGCCATCCAGCGCTTGCGAGATTTCGTCGGCGTTTTTACCGAAGACGTTATCAATTCGCTGCGCGCCAGACTCCAGCATGTGAGAGAGTTCGCCGCCGCGGGCGGAGAGGTTCTCTTCAAGCTGCTTTAGCCTGTCATCGAGCGCGGCGGACATCGTGCGGCCGCCTTCTCCCATGGCGCGGGCGATTTCCAGCGCATGAGTGGCGAGAGATGTTTCAAGCCGTTTGCCGCCGGCGCTGAGACCGGCTTCCATTTTCTGAGCCAGCGCTTCGACACGCTCGGTCGCCTCTTTGGCGCGCGCAACGCCGATGTCCTCGAAAGCGCCTATTGAATGGTTCAATGAGGCTGCGAGTTCCTGAGATTGTTCGCCGATTTTTTCGACGACTGCGCCGCCCTTTTCCGAGAAAGCGCGATTAAGCTCTTCAATCCGCGTATCGAAGGCCTCAAGAAGCTTAGCGCCGCGCACGTCGATCGCCTGATCAAGCATGCCGAGGCGCTGATCGATTTCCTCCGAGAAATGGCGAGAGTTGTCGCCAATTCGGGAAGTGAGATGGTCCGTCTGTGCGACAATTCTGTCGACCAGCGCGCCGCCATGCTGCGCAAGGGTTTGATCGATGGCCTGTATCCGGTTGTCCACCGTCTCGACAAATGTGAGCGTGCGCTCTCCCAACCGCGCATCGGCGTCAGCCGTCTGCTCGGAAAGTCGTTGAACCAGCGCATCTCCCTTATCGCCGATAATCTTCTCGATGGCGTCGAGTCGCTGGGCGACGTCCTCGGTAAGACGGGTGGCGTGGCGGCCAACGCGTTCGGCCAGTTCGCCGCCGTCGCGGATGAGATTATCTTCGTAACGACCCAATTGATCAGACAGGGTCGAAATCACCCCCTGGCCTTGGGAAAGCATCGAGTTTTCGAGAGTCTTGAGGCGATCTCCGAGTTGTTCGGCCATTCTTTCGCCCTGGGTGGCGATGGCGAGAACTGCGTCGCCGGCGGTCGTCGTCAGACGCTCATGCAATGCGCCGGCGTTATCGGACAGCGCCGCAATAACCACGGAGGTTGTGTGGTCGAGGTTTTGGCGCAGCGTTTCGCCCGCCTCGGTCATCACCGCGACCCTTGCGCCAAGCAGATCGTCGACGCGAAGGGTCTGTTCGGCGATAGTGTCCTGGACGCCGTCCGAGCGCCGTTGCACGGTCTCCTCGAAGGCTTCGAGGCGAGCAGTGAGCGCCGCGCTGGCCGCTTCCGAATGCGTCGCCAGTTTCTGACCGATTTCGGCGGCCCGCTCGATGATGCGCTCCTCAAAATCGGCGACGCCTTGCGACAGCGCGGCGCCAAGGTCCTCGCTTTTCGCCAGAAGGTTGGCGGTCGCTGTCTTGCTTTCCATTCCAAGAGTTTCGGCCATGGCGAGCACGCTCTCGCCGAGTTTGGCGCTGGCCTGCTCACTACGTTCGAGGACCTCTGCGCTATGACGAGTCACGGCCTCCTCGAAGGCGTCCAGACGTTCTGTCAGAGTCGCGTGGGCCCGTTCTCCAGCCTCGGCGATCCGTGCGGTGGCGTCTTCGCTCCGGCGCAGAACGTTTTGCAAATTCTCGACGCTTTCGCCGATCGTCGAAGCCACGACATCGCCGCTCTGGGTAATCCGGGCGAGCGCGTCTTGGCTCTGGCGGAGCAGGGCGTCTTCGAAATGTGCAACGCCTTCCGTGATTTTGGCGGCGACTTGTTCGCCATGAGCGACGGCGCGCGTCGCAAGCTCTTCGCTGTGTCGCGTCACGCTGCTATCGAGAGCGGCGATCTGGAGCGATGTCTCGCGCGTTATGCGCTCGCCCTGTTCGGAAAGGCGCGCGATCGTCGCGGCGCTGGCCGAAGTCAGCGTAGAGTCGAGCGCGCCAAATTGTCCGGCGAGAATTTCGTTGGCGCGTTTGGCGTTTTCGGCGATACGGGCGGCCGCCTCCTCGCCCTGACGCGTGAGGGACTCCTCGAATTCGCCGAGGCCATCGGTGAATGCGGCGCTGATGCGATCGCCATGTTCTGCGATGCGGGTTGCGGCTTCTGAACTGCTGCGCAGCACGACTTCCTCGAAGGCGGCCAGGCGCTCCACCAGCGTCTTTTCGAGCGTTTCCCCCTGCAAACCGACACGATCGACGATTTCGCCGCCGCGACCAATCGCCACATCCTCAAAGCGCCGCAAGCGATCGGCCAGCGTCTCGGTGACGCGATCGCCATGCGCGCCGATGGCGGAAACCGCCTCATTAGCGACAGCGATAAAACGCTCCTGGAGCGAGTCGACCTGTTCCGCGAGCGCGCTTGCGCTTTGCGCGAGGGTTTGCGCGAGCGTGTCCTGCATCGATTGCGCGCGTCGATCAATCTCTTCCTTCGTTCTGTCCTGCGCATGATCCATCAATGCGCCCAAACGCGTCTCGGCGCCGTCGAAAGCGGATTTGGCCGATGTGATCTGCTCGGCGACGCGTGTGACAAGTCGCTCGGATGTGTCGGCCAGAGAACGGTCGAGCGCGCCGCCATGATTGGCGATGGTCTCATGGATAGATGCGCCGGTTTCTGACAGACGACCGAGAATCCTGTCTCCCTGTTCGCTGATCGATTGATTGAAGCCTTGTCCAAAAGATTCGAGCTTCTCGACAAAGCCCGCGCCGCGCGCAGAAAGCTCCTCGCCCAAGGCGTCGCTTTTCGCCTGCAAGCGTCGTCCGGCGTCCTCGACGCCGTCGGTGAGCCCGCGCGTCATGGTTTCGCTGGCGTCGATGATTTTGTGGGTGACGTCGTCGCCCGCCCGCGTGAGCACGCTGACGACTTTGTCGCCATGCGAGGAGAGGGTCGTTTCGAAGCCGTCGCCAGCTTTTTCGAGGGCGAGTTTGATCTCTTCGCTTTTCGTGCCAAGCGAGGCAGTGACGCGGGCGCCAGCGGCGCTGACCGCCTCGGCGAGGTGAGCGGAGGTCGCCGCAAGCTCCTGTGAAAGCGCATCGCGAGCGCCGAATAATGATGTGCGCGCATTGTCGGCGTTGACGAGGATCGCTTCGCGCTCTCGCGTGAGTTCGTCAATCAGCTGGCGTATGCGACGTTCGTTCTCGGCGTAGGAGCGTTCAAGATTGGTGACTTCGGTGCGGACGATGACTTCGAGTTCGCCAGCGCGGGCCAGGGCGCGCTCGATGCCGTCGCCCATTGAGGCGGCCTCGCGACGGATCGCCTGGGACAGGGAAACAACCTGCTCCGTGGCGACGCTTTCGGGTTCGATCAGGCGTATCGCGACTTCCGTCATGGAGTTCGCGACATGGCGCATGTCGTGGGCGCGCCGCGCCATCAGGCCGGTGATAAACAGAAACGCGACAGGGCCGACCAATGCTGCAAGGCTAAGAAGGGCGCCGGGCGACATAGGCGATCCGCCTTCGCCAAGAATCTCCCCCTTGTGAAAATAGACATAAAGAGTCCAGGCGAGCGTCCATAGCGCCATGGATCCGAAGGTCGCCGCCATGATTGTGCGATCCTGCGGCAGTTGCAGGGCCTGACGCAATTCGCCGATGGTTCTGCGATCGTCATTGGCGGGCGCGTCGGCGGGCGACACGACCGAAGGTTTCTGCAACGCCGGTGGGCGCGCGCTCATTGGGTCGCTGGCCGACCTCGCGTCTCTGACGTCGATTGCTTCGGCCTTTTCGTTCCTGACCTCGGAAGGAGCCTCCCCGGCGCTTTCCGCCGGCTCTGGCAGGGCGTTCAGATCAAGCGCCTCCTCGATCGCCGACAAGGCGGCGCTCGCCGCGTCCTGGATTTTTCCCGAGTTCGACATGATGAATTCTCCGGGCGACCGGGTCGGTCGCCGCATACACAAAAATGCTGGCCGCGCGATGCATCGTCATTTCGACGACCGCCCGACCACGCTTCGGGCCGACCGGACCCGCGCCAATTATTAACTAATTCTTACCCGCTCATCGATCTAATTGAAATATGCGGCTCTACCCATGTGGAAATGTCGTTAACGGAACTTCCATATTTTATTGACAAGCTCTAGTATTCAGCATGCGCCTGTTCGGGAAAATCAGCGCACGTGTCGATTTATATCTTTTAAAAACATAAACTTGGGCGGATTGCATGCAACAGGTCTGGCGCAAGGGCGCGTTAATTTTGGCCAGGGTCACGGAAGCCGGCGCGCGTCGCCGACCGGCGTCCCGCTGGGACGGCGAGCCGTCGATGGGCGGGCCGTACGGGGCGCAGAGCTGCCTCGAACTGGATATCGAGCATCTCTCGCGACAGACTTTTGGCGACCTGGAGCTGGAGGATGAACTTCTGTCCCTGTTCGACGAACAGGCGGCGCAAATCCTGGCGCGACTGGCGGCTCCCTTTCCGGGGGGCGATCCGGGGCGGCGCGCCGATGCGGCGCATGCTTTGAAGGGATCGGCGCTGGCCATCGGGGCCGCCGCAACGGCCAGGGCGGCGGACGATTACGAAACCGCCCTGCGCAGACATTCCGCCGACGCCGAAACTCATCGGGCGCTTTTGGCGCGAGCGATCGAAGCGGCGCGGCGGGCAGTCGCCGCGCGTCGACGGGCGTTGCGACAATAAATTCGCCCTGCGGCATTAAAGGTCGGTCAGAAGGGGCCGACCGGGAAATATTTCAGATACAGTTCTCCGTAAACGCCTCGGCGGGCGAGACGGGCGAGCGCGTAATCCAGCGCACGCCGCAAAGGGAGATTGCCTTTTTTGACCGCGATCCCCAGTCCGTCCCCGAAAAAACGCGGATCGACGAAGGCCCCGCCCCTGAATTCGCAGCAGTCGCCGGCTTCTGAGCCATTAAGCCAGTAGGACAGCGTCGTCGCGTCGCCGAAATGCGCCTGCACGCGGCCGGCTTTCAACGCGGTGCGGGCCAGAGCCGGCGTCTCGAACGCCACGCGCGTCACCCTGGGATAAAAGGCGGCCAGAAAAGCCTCATGCCGTGACCCGGCGACCACCGACACCGAGCGGTCGCCCAGCCTGGCGGGCGCAATGTCTTTCAGGAGCGAGTCCCGACGCAGGACAAAGCGTCCCGGAGACAAGAAGTAAGGCGCGGTGAAATCTACCTGCGAGCGGGTGGCGTCGTTGATCGCCATGGCTGCGATGACAGCGTCGCCGCTATTGTCGGCCAGCGAGGGAATTAAGAGATCCCAACCACGGCGCTGGATCGTGCACGTCGCGGCAAGCTCGGCGCAAATGGCGCGCGCAAGCTCGATGTCGAAACCGCCCAACTGGCCAGTCGGCGTCTGGAAATTGAAGGGCGGATAATCGTCCTCGGTCAGAAAACGGATTTGCCGGACTGTAGACAGATCCGGCTTCTCCGGCATCCGGTTCGGGTCCCAGAAAGAGGGGGGTGAGGGACTAGCGGGCGAGGCGGCGCGCGCCGCGCCGCAGGCGACCGCCGCCGCCAGTATCAGCCCCCCCAGCGCAAACGCCGCCGGGCGCCGCCAATTGCCAGCGCTCCTGAACTGGATGATAGTCAACACGGTCTCTGATCCATCTCAACGGTGTGTAGGGCATGAGCAGGCCTTTGGTCGACAGTTTTTCGTCCCCAACGTCGGTCTCGAGAGCGTTTCCGGTTGAGATCGACTTTCTTCGACACCACGGGGTCTCTACGGCCCGGCTTTCCCGGGCCGCCGTCCTTGCCCGTCGGCAAGGCGTCTCCGCCGACCGGGCGTTGCTGGCCGAAGGCATCGTCACCGAAAGCTGTTTTTACCGCGCGCTGGCGGCGCAGCTTGGCGTTTCATTTCTGGAGGATCAGGCGGAAGTCGCGCCGGAGGGGATGGCGACTGTTCTGGACGGCTATGCGCGGCTGCATCGGCCGATTGATGGCGCGCATTGGCTGTTTGCGCCGAGCGGCCCGGCGATCCTGCGATTGATGAGCGTGTCGCGGGTCGAAGGCGATCTCCCGTTCTTTGTCATCACTACGCCCATGCTGTTGACGGCGGCTGTGCGCCACGCCGCTTCTGCGCAGGCGGCGCAGCAGGCGGCTTTCAGCGCTGAGCGGATTGATGGCGAACTCTCGGCGCGCGCCTCGTTGCGCGCCCGCGGGCCGCTTCTGGTCGCCACTTTTTTGCTCATGGCGCTGCTCGCCGGCTTGTGCGCGCCCCTGGCCCCGGTCGCACGCGGCAGCGGCGTGCTGCTGGGTCTGGCTTTTCTGGCCTCGATCGCCCTGCGATTATTGGCCTGCGCCGCGAGTTTTCAGCCCGCGTTGTGCGGCCAAAACGTCGATAACGCGACCTTGCCTGTCTACACTATCGTGATCGCGCTTTATCGCGAAGCGAATGTCGTGCAACATTTGGCTCGCGCTATTGATCGACTCGATTATCCGCGCGCCAAGCTTGATGTGAAATTTGTCGTCGAAATCGACGACGAGGCCACCGCCCAGGCCTTGCGCGCCCATGCCCCCAAAGCGCCCAGCGAAATTGTCGTCGCGCCCAGAGGCGCCCCACGCACCAAGCCGCGTGCGCTGAACGTCGCCATGCCGCTGGCGAGGGGGGCGCTGGTGGCGGTTTTCGACGCCGAGGATGTGCCGGAGCCGGCTCAGTTACGGCGCGCGGCTGCGTTGTTCGCCGCATTGCCGACGGACGTCGCCTGTTTGCAGGCCAGCCTTGCGATCGATAATGCGTCGCAGAACTGGATGACGGCTTTATTCGCCATGGATTATGCGGCGCTCTTCGATGTCTACAACCGTGGTCTCGCGGCCCTCGATCTGCCATTATTTCTCGGCGGGACGTCTAACCATTTCCGCATCGAGCCTCTTCGAGAAATCGGTTTCTGGGACGCCTATAACGTCACCGAGGACGCCGATCTCGGCTTGCGTCTGGTCCGCGCCGGCTACGCGGTGCGCACATTCGACTCTGAAACCTGGGAGGAAGCGCCAGAAGACTTCGCTGCGTTGGCGCGTCAGCGCACCCGCTGGCTCAAGGGCTGGATGCAGACCGCGCTGGCGCATTGCCGTCACCCGCTGCGATTGTTTGGAGAGTTGGGGTGGCGTCGCGCCGGCGCCGTGATCGCGATGTTCGTCGGAGGCGTCCTCGGACCGCTGTTTGGGCCCTTTTTCGCCGCGCGTTTCCTTCACGATGCGATCTATGAAGATTTGTTAAGACCGCGGGGCGGCGTCGAAACGGCCCTCGCCATTCTTTGGTGCGGCGTCGCGGCGCTGGGCGCAGTTTCGCTGCTCTGGCCGCTCTGGATGGGCGTCCGGCGCAGGAAGCTTGTGCGCCATTGGCGAATGCTTTTGTTTCTTCCGGCGTGGCTCGCCATGCTGACCTTTGCCGCCTGGCGAGCGTTTTACGAATTATGGTTGCGGCCGTTTCATTGGGAAAAAACCGAGCATGGCTTCGCCCATCGCGAAACTCCCGCCCCGATCAGGCAAAAAGCCACTGTTTGATCAGAAATCCCGCCGATAACGCCTTTGCGTAATATTCATGCAGCGCGGCGGCGGCGAGGCCCGCGCGCGGCAGTTCGGATTTTTTCAGCCGCCGGAAGAAGGGGATCAACACTTCCTCGAAATTCGCTACGGTGTAGTTTCCGCCATGACGGTCGGCGACGCGTTCCGCGACATTGACGAAGAGCTGCGTCAGCGCTTTGAATAAAACCGGATTGGCGAGTTGCGCGTCGAGATCGTGCAGCCCCAGTCCTCGACGGCAGGCGAGCAGATAGGCGTTGAGCACGGCGTAGACGTCGGCGGCCGGGGCGCCTTCGAAGGCTTTGCGGATCGACCGCAACGCCGCATTGAAAGTAACCCGCGAGATCATGCCCTTGCGCTTTTCAGCCGGACTGAGAAGCCCGTTCAGCGCGCTGTCCTCGCGCTGAAAAAACAGATCGAAAACGTCGTGCAGCAGGGCGTCGGTTTTCGACTCGACCTCGGAGAGGCGGCGAATGTCGAGGAGCAATTCGCCCGGCACCGGTTTCTGCTTGGTGTTAATGTCCATGAACAGCCGGCATTCCTGCGCGCGCGTCAACCGGTTGTAAATCACCACTGGAGCGCTGACCGTCTTTTTCGCCAGTCGAAAGCCGAAGACCCGATGCTGGCCGTCGATAATCAGAAAGGCGCGCGGATCGGCGCGGAACGTGAGGTCGCCGCTGTCTCGGTCAAACCGCAGATGCGCGCGCGTTTGCGCCGAGAGCACGATCGCTCCCGGCACCGTGCCGAACCCTGTTTCGATGTATTTCGCGATGGCGCGGGCGCGGCGTTCGTCGAGGAGACGCTGGAAGCCATCGATGGGGTTTTCGTTGCGCGGTTCGACAACGCAGGTTTGTGCGAGCACGTCGCTGGGCAAAACGGTGGAGAAGAAACGGTGGCGGCCCTGTTCGACGAGCAGCGCGCGGCCTTTGAAATTCTCGCCTTCGGCGGCGGGACCATGATTGCCCGGATACGCGTCGTTCTGGTTCTCAAACGAGGCGGAGTCGTTCGTGATGGGGGCGGGGTCGCGATCCATGGTCCCAGATTCCTCGAAGCGCGAAGCAAGACAGCCTTCGCGAAAGCCGACTCGACGAATCAAAACGAACGCTTTCGAGCGAAAGCTAGGCGCGAAACACAGGGCTCACAAGCCTGTATTTGCGATCTGTTTTTTCAGCGCAGGCTTTGGCGGCGTCGCGCCTGTGGCCGCCTGAACCGACCAGCATGCCGGCTTCGGTCGTGTTTTCGCCGCATCGGCCGTGCAGACACGCATCACTGTACAGCATGAATGGAGCCATCATGATCCTGCGCACCACCCTCATCCTATCGGCGCTGGCGATCGGCGTCTCGGGCGCTTCCGCAAAAGGCGCTTCTGCTAAAGGCGCATCTGCAAAAAGCGTCTCCGCCAAAGTCGAAACCGCGAAAGCGCCCCACTTCACCCATTCGGGCGGCCGTCACTCCGAGAGCCATCGCCATTTCCAACGCTGGGATCATCCCCACACCGGTCTCGCCCGACATTCCGGTTCGAACCATAGTCAGGGCTATGTGCGCAATTCCGGCCCGCGTTTTCACGGCCCGCACCGCGACTGGTGAGTTCAGTCTATTGTTCCGGTCCCGACGCCAGGCGGCGGTAAAACTCGCGGGCCAGAAAGGCGAGGGCGATACAGCTATGCGGCGTCGTGATAGCGAAATGATAGGCCAGCGCCGTCGAGAGCGCCTCCTCCTTGCTTGCGCCGTTGAAGGCGACGAGATAGGACATGATCCCCGCCTCGACGACGCCGATGCCGGCCGGGCTGGTCGGCACCGCGATCGCGAGCGCCACGATCAAGAGTAATGTCATGGCGCCGAGAACTCCCGGACCGGCGCCGTGCAGGAAAGCGTTAAAAGCGAATGTCGCCAGAAGCACATTCGTCAACCAGATCGCCGCAGTGAACGCCGCCGCGCGGCCAATCGGATGATCGAGCGCCTTCAGATCGGCGCGCGCGCCTTCCTTATCGAGTCCCAGGGATTTAAGGACTGGCCAGTCGCCGACATGCGCCAGGATTTTTTCCGCGTTGGCCCGGATCGCATAGAGGCCGGCGAAGCCCAGCGCCCCAATCGCACATAGCGGCGCCAGCACGCCGAGATCGACGACGCCTGTCCCTGCGCCCAGCACGACGAGAAGCGCCACAACAATGAGCGCCGCCAGATCGTAGAGTTTTTCAATAACGACCGACACTCCGAGCGCGCCTACCGGATAATTGAAGATCATATGGCCAATATATATCTTGGCTCCCTCGCCGAGCCGGAACGGCAACAGACTGTTGAGCGTGAAGCCGACCGTCGTGATGATCAGGGAGGGGTAGAACCTTCCACCCAGGATTGTTGCGAAACGTGAGGAGTAAAAAGTCAGATCGATCAGGTTGATCGCCATCGACGCGACAATCGCCGTCGGCGGAATGTTGCCCAGTGCGCGCATCAGTTGCGTGTAATCGATGTTGTCCCTCAGCCACCAGGCGAGGTAGGCGAAGAAGCAAAGATTGATGAGGATCAAAACCTCATTTTTCCGTTTTGCGACGGCTTTCAGTCGTCTCTTCATGCTGCGGCGGTCCGGGTGTTATTCGCCGAGATGGCGCAAAGCCGCCGCCGCCGCGAAGGGACATAGCGCGGCGGCGACCAGCGTAATCGCGCACAAAATTGCGAAAGGAGAAAGAAAGGGCACGGGACCGCCCGCCGCCGCCTCCGCCGCGGAGACTCCAAAGATCAGCACAGGGATCGTGAGCGGCAGCACCAGCAACGCCATGAGCAGCCCGCCGCGACGCACCGTCACGGTGGCGGCGGCGCCGATCGCGCCGATCAGGGTCAGCGCCGGCGTGCCGACCAGCAAGGTGGCGACGACGCCGAGTAACGCCATTCGCTCCTGTTGCAGCATCAGTCCCAGAAACGGCGCGGCGAAAATCAGGGGCAGGCCGGTGGCCATCCAGTGCGCGGCGCATTTTACCAGCACCGCCACTTCGAGGGGCGTTTCGCCCATATGCAGCAAATCGAGCGAGCCGTCCTCTGCGTCGGCCTGAAACAGGCGGTCGAAAGCGAGCAGGCTCGCCAGCAGCGCGGCGATCCACAAGATGGCGGGGCCGATCCGCGCCAGCAGATTGGGATCAGGTCCGACCGCGAAAGGCACGATCACTACAAGGGTCAGAAAAAACACCACGCCCATCGCGCCGGAGCCGCCGATGCGACGGGCGATTCGCCATTCGCGCGCAAACAGGGCGACGATCGCCGATGTCATGCCGGCGCCCCCAGCGCCAGCTCGGCGACGCCATCGAGCCCAAGCGATTCGTGGGTCGCCGCGACGATCAGGCCGCCGAGGGCGCAGTGCGCCTGCATGATTTGCGCGATTTTCTCTCGCGAGGCGCGGTCGAGCGCCGTCAGAGGTTCGTCGAGCAGCCAGAGCGGCCGCCAGACGACCAGAAGCCTCGCCAGCGCCGCGCGTCGTTTTTGGCCGGCGGAGAGCGCGCCGAATGGGGCGTGGAGCGCGTGCGAGAGGCCGACGGCCGCCAGCGCCTCGGTCGCGGGGCGGCTGCGCGCGTCTCGCTCGCGGCCAAGATAGGCGGCCCAGAAATCGAGGTTTTCGCCGACGCTTAACGCCGCTTTCATGCCGTCGGCATGGGCGAGATAATGCGACAGACGGGTAAAGTCGTCGTCCGCTCCCCCGCCTTCCAGCGCAATGGTCCCGGCTGCAAGCGGCAAAAGCCCGGCGAGGGCGCGCAGAAGGGTTGATTTGCCGACGCCGTTGCGGCCGGTGACCACCAGCGCGCCGCCGCCGGCCAGACGAAAATCGACATTTTCCAGAACCCGCCGCCCGCCGCGCGCCACGCAAACCCCTGCGACCCTTAACCGCAAAATCGGGGGGCCATCCGCCGGCTGACGGGAGGCGGGAGGGCTTTCGGGGGGAGCGCCGGTCAGAGTCATCGGGAAATCAATAGAGAAAGCGCTCGCGCCGCGCCAGAGCCGTGAGACTGGCGTCAGGGCCGCCAGGGTGATAATCAACGCGTTCATTCCCCGGGCGCCGCACCGATCTGCGCCCTGACGTCGCGGCGCGCCGGGCGCCCCGCCAGGATTGGGACATCGACCTACGTGAG